>NZ_JAUGZK010000001.1:0-483021 GCF_036327005.1 Alkalimonas mucilaginosa | reverse complement strand
GCAGATACTGGTGGCATGAGCCTGTTACGCCGTCTACTGCGCCGTGGTGGAGGAAGCTTGGGAAGCTGGTTGAAGTCGACATCCTGGCTCCTTGCGGAATGTTGAATGTTGAATGTTGAATGTTGAATGTTGAATGTTGAATGTTGAATGCTGAATGTTGAATGCTGAATGTTGAATGTTGAATGTTGAATGTTGAATGCTGAATGTTGAATGTTGGATTATATGTTAAAATAAATGTGATTTTCAATGTCGCACATGGATTTAATTGCTATGGTTGGAGTTGTGGATGCCGCTTGAGTCAAACTGTATTGTGACGATGTCTTTTGATTTTGCTGTCCGGGTTGTTAAGCTTCAGCAGTTCCTGGTCAAGGAACATAAAGAGTACGTCCTTTCAAAACAACTGCTACGCTCTGGTACCTCCATCGGTGCAAACGTGAATGAAGCTCAATCTGGTCAGTCGAAAGCAGACTTTATCGCCAAAATGAGCATAGCCAGTAAAGAAGCAAGAGAAACGAAATACTGGCTGGAACTTCTCTGTGAAACCGGCTACTTGGACAGCAAGCAACCTCATGTTGTTAGCTTGCTTGCACAAAGCGAGGCACTAATCAAAGTCCTCACAAAAATAGTCAAAAGCAGCCAAGCCAGCTCTTAATTCACAATTCAACATTCACAATTCAACATTCAAAAAAACTCAGCACCCTGCTTGACTCAACCGGCATCCAAAGCCCCATCAACGCAATACAAAGCACTATTTATAGATCAAAGACAAAAAACGAGCAACTAAAAACTAAACACTTAAAACTAAAAACTTAACACCTAATTCATCCAGCAAATACATCAAAAATGCACATCTCTTACTAAGTCTTTGGTTCTGACAAGCTCAAAATCAATCTCAGCCACAGCAGGATAGGTCAACAAATCAGTAATATGCTCAACTTTAGCGGTTAGTTTGTGGTAGTCCTCGGCAGATAACAGCACCGCCTCCAACTCACCTCGGTTGGTAATGTGTACCGGGCCTTTTTTTGCCGCTCGCTTTGCAGCTGCAGCATCATGATTAAACTCACGACTGGTTACTGTAGTCACCGGCATGCATGTACCCTCAAAAAAGACATTGTAGATACATTATAGTTCAACAAGGCAGAGCTGCAAAAAAAGAAAAGAATTCCAACTAAAGCTCAAAACTCAAAACTCAAAACTCACAATTCACAATTCACAATTCACAATTCACAATTCAACATTCAACATTCAACATTCAACATTCAACATTCAACATTCAACATTCAACATTCAACATTCAACATTCAACATTCAACACTCAACACTCAACACTCAACACTCAACACTCAACACTATCTAACCCGATCCCCCCGCCCCTTCCCAGCAACAGTCATAAAAATATACTTAAAGTAATCACCCAAAGTAAGCGACTGCAGCATCCTGGCATCGGTTTCTGCCAACAGCACAGGGGTAGACATATCAATTTCGTTCACCTGCGCCAAACCCGTAATGCCTGGCCGCGCCAACAGCACACCACGCGCTTCGCGCTCAGCAATCAGTTCTTCCTGGTTAAACAAACAAGGGCGCGGGCCCACCAGGCTCATATCGCCGCAAAGAACATTCCAAAGTTGCGGCAATTCATCCAGCTTGGTTTTGCGTAAAAAGCTACCAAAAGGGGTAATGGCACTGCTACTGGCCAAATGACTGGCCACATGCGCAGTATCTTTTTTCATGGTGCGAAACTTGACGAGAGTAAAAGGTTTTTTGTTGCGGCCGACCCGCTGTTGCCGAAAGATAGGCGACCCCGTATCAAAAAAACCAATGACGGTAAGAATAACCAGCAGTGGAAAACCAACCAGCAACCCCAAAAAGGCAAAAACAATATCCAACAACCGAATCAACATAAAACCTCAAAAGCAAAATTCAACACCCAACAATGAGCACTCAACACTCAACACTCAACACTCAACACTCAACACTCAACATTAGAAAAGCAACGAGCAATCCCCTCTTCCAAGGTAATCGGCGGTTTCCACCCCAACGTTTCTTTCGTATGAGTGATATCCACCTGCAAATTACCACACAAACGATCAATCACCGCAGACTTTCCGGTTAACTTACCAGCCAAACGAAGCCAGGAAACAGGCACCGGCAACAGCCTTGGTTGCTTGCCTGCGGCGCTCGTCATCAGTTGAAGTAACCTGGTGGTGGATACATCCTGATCGTCGCTCACTAAAAAGGTTTGATTGGCGGCATTGGGGTGATCGATACAGGTTACAATTAAATCAACCAGATTATCCAAAGCTACCAGGCTGCGTTTATTGTGGATTGCACCAAGTGGCAATGGCAGGTTTTGCTGTGCCAGCTTAGAAAGCTTGCCGAAATTACCTGGCGCATCAGCACCATACACTAAAGGCGGACGAATAATAACAACTTCCATACCTGACTCAGCTGAGATTTTCGTGAGACCTATCTCAGCATCTAGTTTGGAGACAGCATAATCCTCACATGGTGAGGGAGGATCAAATACAGTGAATGGTTTAGGACTAGATATACCATTCACACCAATGGAGCTTAAGAAAATGAAACGTTTTACCCCCCTACGCGCAGCCTCTTTAGCTAAGTTTAGAGTAGCCTGAGTATTTACATGTCTAAACTCAGCCAAGGATATGCCTGCCACATGCGCTTTTGCAGCTATATGAATAATGACGTCAACTTCTTTTATACTATCAAATAACTGAGGTAAGTTAACAATATCATTTATGAAAGGTGTGCTCACCTTGGAGTCGTTGCTTTGCCAAGAGGCTCTCACTGGAGCAATAATATCAACAAAGTGTGACTGTAGGCGGATTAATGTTTTTCTTCCTATAAACCCGGTACTGCCGGTTAAAAGTATTTTAGGGTTCAAACATGCACCTCAACATTCAATAAAAGCTGCTTGTAAACAGATAAGTGGACTTGAACCACAGCCTTAATATCAAACATTTTTTCAGCAAACAAACGACCTTCACGTCCCATCTGAGTGCGCAAAATCTCATCATTAATCAATAGCTCAATGGCATCACTTAAAGCATCGACATCTCGCGCAGGAACTATTATACCAGTAACATTATTTACTACAGCTTCTGCACACCCAGGATTATCAGTAGTTACCACAGGTCGCCCACAGGCAGCAGCTTCTATCAATACTTTAGGTAGACCTTCACCATAATAAGATGGCAACACTATTATATTTGCATTAGAAAAAAGTGTAGCAATATCTGTTCGATGACCTAGTAACTCTACAACGCCTTCATGCTGCCATTGTTTTAATTGGTCATCGGTTATACTATGTGGGTTACCATAATCTGGTGAACCAATCAGTTGAAATTTGCAATCTATTCCTTTTTCTCTTAATTTATTAGCAGCCTCAACATACTCGAAAACGCCCTTTTCTTTAAGTAACCTGCATGCCATAGCAACGACAGGTGTTCCAACAGGAGGAGTGCTCACAGAATACTCATCCAAATCAGCACCTGAGCCCTTAATCATAACTATATTATTGTCTTTTATTTTTGCTGCTGCTTGAATTGTATTGCGATCAAAGGTGTTCTGAAATATAACTTTAATATTTTTTCCAGAAAGAGCAAATTTATAAGCTAGCTTTGCAAACCTTCTCAAAATTGAGGCCTTCATGGTATCACTAGTAAACACAAACCCAAGACCTGAGATTGCTGCTACAAAAGCCGGTACTCGAAGGGCCCTTGAAACTATACCGCCATATATAACAGGTTTTATCGTTACAGCGTGGATTAGATCAGGCTTCAGAAAGCGAATAAGACGGAAAACATTAGCAACAGTTGCCATTTCAACGAAAGGATTAAGACCACTACGGGTAAATGGAACTTCATGTAATGTAAATCCATATGACCGCAACTCATCTTCGCGCCCAGTGAATGCACAAGCTATGTGTACATCGTAACCATGCTTAAGAGCCTCAATAGCTATTGGCAGCCTATTTACAATAAATGCCCAATCAGCATTTACCAAGTATAAAATCTTTTTTGATTTCAAATCTTACTCACATTCATTATAAATTGATAACCAAGTTTCAACTGCTTTGTCGATAGAAAAAAGATTACAAACTCTTTTCCGACCCATATTTACTAAATGAGTTCTTTCTGACTCTGAAATTGACAAAGCCTGGACGATTGCATCTCGTAACGAACAACTATCAGCAGGCGGAACCAAATAACCGCAATCACCTAAGACCTCCTTAACGCCACCACAATCAGTTGCAACAGCTAATGTACCTGAAGCCATAGCTTCAGCTACTACCAAGCCAAATCCTTCCCAAGAAGATGATAATACAAACAGGTCAGATGCAGACATCAAATGAGGAACATCACTGCGAACGCCAGTGAATATTACATTCTTCTCGATATCTAACTCGATCGCTTTTTCTCGAAGTTGTGCCAACAATGGACCAGCTCCTACAATGAGAAGAAAAATTTGGTGTTCCTTGATGGAGGAAATGACATCCAATAATAATGTAAAATTCTTTTGGACATGCAGCCGCCCTACAGCTAAAACCAGTTTTGCTTTATCAGGTATATTAAACTCGGAACGTACTGTATGTCGGAATGTGATGTCGGGTCTGAATTTTTTTATATCAATACCATTGTAAACCAACTTAATTCTACCAGGTTTAGTTGCTCGATTACTGATAAACGAATCTACAGCTTCTTGACTGACATTAGTAAAGTAATCATTGAATGAATCAGTTACACGATAAAGTGCAACCCTAGAAAACCCACCATCATATGTATTATGCGCAGTACAAACTAAACGACGTAAACTGAAAACCTTTTTATACAACCTTGAAAATATTATCGCGTGAAAAAGGTGACCATGAACTACATCTGGGTTGAAATCTTTTACAACCTTCCTAAACCTGATAACCCCATTGAATATCGAAGCCACCCCTTTAAGACCGAGTGTAATTACTTGGATGTCATTAGACTCTGGTCTAACCTCGATTTCATCTATCATAGAGACTATTGCAACTTTATTACCTTGCTTATGTAATTCTGAAGCAAGTGCACAAACCTGAACTTCAGCACCGCCCATTTTCAAGCCTGATATAACAAAGAGAATATTCATAATTTAAAACCCAAAGTAAGATACACCATAAGGTGTCAAACTGTTGTTTTTGACAGTATCGACAAATGAAAAAGAACCAGCCAGTATGATTACAAAAACCAGAACAACATCCCTATATGAAAATTTTGCCACAATTGCAGCAATTATGAAGGGCAAAAAAGATATGATAAACCTACCAGCTAGAGGTGAAATAAAATACATTGTCAGATACGATAAAATCCCTATGAAAGCCAACCGGACAGTCTGGTCTTGATAAAAGTAATATCTAGATCGTGTGAGCAATATAAAAAAAACAAATGACCACAAAACCAGTGCACCGCCACCGACATTCACACCACTAGTTAAATGCTGTGCAGTAGCCTGTCTAGCACCTAAAAGCTGAGCAAGATAGATAAAAGATATTGAAATTACGAGAGAAAGCATTATCTGTGCAAAGAGCCGTAAATAGTACCTATTACTATAATTCTGCCCGGAAAGAGCAACATCTAGGATATACATTACAAAAAATATAAAAAAAGATGAGTGAACAAAACCAGCTGCGAGTATCACAAGCGCTATAAAATACTCTTTCCTTGTAATCAAAACAGCCCAAATCACCATTGACACTGCCAAACCTTGCCTTAATGTAACAAGCTGCAAGTGAAAAACTTGCGGAAGCAGCAGTAATATCACAAAGGAGAAAAATAGCATAACGCCATTTCGGCTGGACTTAAAAACAAAATATGAAACAGAAAAGCTAATGATAAAAACAAAAACAGATGGCATTTGTTCAGGCGCGAAAAATATCCGCCCAAGGTAGTTGAAAGCCAAAAACAATGGCTCATTAAAAGCTTTCCCTAAAAATGAATCATAGCGCAAGAATATTTCTTCATAGTTTCGTGCGTAAGCAAAATAATTTTCTCGGTCTCTAAAAGCCGCGCTTGGCAAATATGAAAGTACAGCAGAATAAGCTAATGCAAAAATTAGTGATAGTGAATTCATCAAATCCTTATGGGAAATACGAATATCTCTGTCTATCCATTGCATAGAAGTATCTTTTCCCATTTCGTGATAAAGGATTCAACATTGAACTCGGTTGCCTTGCGGAGCGATGAATTACTCATACAGGCATAAAATTCCGGATCGTTGAAAGAATTAATGGCAGTTATCATTGATTCTGCTAGTGATTGAACATCTTCAGCATTGCTTAGCCACCCAGTAATACCATGCTCTATCATTTCACCAGGTCCAGTATTACAGTCAAATGAAACAATTGGCAAACCAAAGCACATAGCTTCTAATAGAACCATCGGGAATCCTTCATACCTAGAGCTCATAACATAGGCAGAAGCGTTCTTATAATAGATATCAATTTCTTTTGTAGCTGGAATTAAATTAACAGAACCAGATAAATTTAATTTTTCAATTTGCACGGTAAGGTCATCACGTCTTTCTCCATTACCAACTATGTTTAGTTTCCATTCTGGATGTACTTTGATGACTATAGACCAAGCTTTTATTAATAAGTCATATCCTTTTTGATCTACCAATCGACCCACTGACAGAAATGATTTGCTGTTGATATTTGCCAACTCATTCGAAACATCGAAAGTTAATGGGTTAGATATAGCAGATACAGAAGCAAAACAAAATGATTCAGCCAACCAAAACTGTTTATCGCGCTCTGTTAGAGTAACAATATTATCAGCACGCAATGCAGCAAGGTGTCTTGCAATTCGTCTAGACCTCCTCCCCAAGTCAACATGGTAATTAAAGTGTTCCCATACTATGTGATTTAATTTCAGATTCCAGACAGCCGGGACAGCATAAATTGCAAGCATTGATTCAACAGTAATTAAACAATTTATTTGGTTAGTTCGTAAATAGGCTCGGAGCTTACGTGTTATTTCAAAGTACGCAGTAAGACCAGCACCACGCACATTATTTAAGCTGTTGTATTGAATCTTCTCTGAAATTTGGAAAAAGGGTTTATCGCTGCTATAGAGATTAAGTACATGAACATCAAGTCCCTTGTCACAAAGCTGATTAATCAGAATTGATGAAACTCTTTCTGTACCGCCAGAGTTACCCATGTCACTTATGAACAAACATATTTTTTTCATCGATATTAAGCCCAAATAACTACTCTATATGAAATGGATTGCCACCAAGTTCTATCAAGGAATGTGAAAGATCGTTAAATTGAGATTTAACCTCCGGCGAAACCAATGTATGTATATTAACCCACTCAACACCGATTAAATTAAAAAGAGCAGCACTACCAATTCCATATACATTAACTGTTTTGAATTTCTTACCAAGCTCAACAATTAAATCTTCTGCTATTAAATTTCCGGGCAGTTTTTCAAATGAATTGAAATAATTAGAGTTATCTTTTGGATGTTGAATGTAAAAAAAGTTCTCTAGACCCTTGAAATATTTTTCTAACTTTACACTCAAATAATCAGCGTTGGTATTCGCAACTACGTGCAAAAGACTTCCGAGAAAAACGTGACATTCATCAGTTAAAACGGGCATATCCCTTGCCAGATTATCTTCACCAAATAAAGATATCAGGCTTACATTATCAATTATATTTTTCCTATTCGGGTATATGGAAAAATGCTCAACGGATGATCTTTTCACTTTCTCCAAGCTGTACCTGCAACCAAAAAGAAAGTAAATAATAGCAGTTAGTTTTGAGCGCCTTGATATGTAATATATTGAGTCTTTAGAAATATTAGAGGCTCCATCATCAAAAGTTATCAATTTAGAAAAAACACAGTGAGTTAACACTAAATGAGCATAAACATTATCAACGCTGGCTAAGTAGATGCAGTTATATTTTTTGGCTTTAAACAAGCGCTTTATGTCTAAAAAATATTTTGGAAATCTAGTGCGGCAGAGGTAAAAAATTGATTTTCTTGATTTATTTTCAAGCTGATGGAAATAGTATTTTTCCTTATCACTTTCAACATGCGTAAAATAAAATATCTCGTAATTAATCAATTTTTTTTCATGTATTATCCTTTGCGCAATTACTGTTTGCAATGCAGTACTACAAATAAAAAGATCCACAAGATAAGTACCTTAACATTATTTTTGCAAGCCTTGGCTGTACCGCCTACAAAAAAAGTAAATTAAACAAATCGTAAATGAGTTCGTTATAAAAAGAGTGAAAGCCATCATTTTAAGATTGCTTGATCCCAAAGTCGCAATTAAAACAATATGTAAAGCAGATGAAACGCCTGTACCAATCGAAACGGCGACTGTTTTTCCATGATAAAACAAGTAATTAGCTAGTAGAAAGTAAGGGGCATTCATCGCAATGCCCAGAAGAAAAATGCACGCGTAAACTTTAGACTCAACAAAGTTATCACCAAATACATAAGCATATACTGAGCTTGGTAGCATATAGGCCAGTATAGCCGGCAAGGGGATTACAATTATAATATAAAACAATAATTTTCTGATATCACAAAATTCGAGTGATTTTTTCTTTAAAGCTTCGAAGTAGTATGGAGTTAGCGACTTCTGGGCTGCCATCAATATTATAGCTAATATCGAAGCAATCTGAAATCCAACTGAATATAAACCTAATTGCTCTTCGCTATAGAGGTTGTATACAAACACTCGATCAAGCTGCCCTTTAGAGAAAAGGCTAAGATTATGAATAATCAACGGTGTCCCGAATGATAAAATGAATAGTAAGGAGATTTTTATTTTTTTTCTGTTGATTCTTACTTTTCTGAAGCTTTCAGAGGCTCCACCAGCTACAACCATTACTGCAAGAATAATTGTTAGCAAATTAACGAGCATTACTATGTACAACCTTCCTAATGCGGATGCATTAAAAATTTCAAATAGTAAAACTGTAAGGAAAGCAGAGAATAAACTATTGAAAACCTGTATGTATAAATACTCTTTAACTTTCCTTTGCATTTGCCGAATTGTCAATTGATTCGAAATTATACTCTGCGTATAAGAAACTGATGCACAAACGAAAAGTATTTCACTTGCAGTTACAAAAGAAACAACGCAGATAATCAGATATATAACTGACGAATACAAAACCCCTGTAAAATTTATTAGCCCAATTGCTCGCTTTCCATATGCATAATAATAACGAGCAACAGCGCCATCTTGGCTCAGACTCAAAGCCACAATTAACAATGCTGCTATTACTTGGTAAAGAGATAACTCACCGTAGCCAGCAGGGCCAAGCACCCGAGTTAAATAAGGTAAAAGCAAAAAGGGAATTGCTTTGGAAAAAACTTCCCCTAACATATACAAGAAGCTAGCTTTAAAAATAACTTTTTCCTTTTCTAATTTCTCAAAACAACGAGTTTAAAATAAACTTTGAGACTCATTACTATGACCTGTGATACATTTCTTATAATTCTGAGATTTTCCAATTCCTATTCTATATATTTCATTCAATCTATCAGTAAAAAATATACTATTTATAAGTCAATCTTCGACTATTCCTCTAACTTGGGTTTGATAGCTGAAAATAATCTATCGTAACCTTTTTCATTCAAATACCATCCATCTACAGTATGCTTATGTACACTAGAAACATCAAACCCAGAATCTATCAAACTAAAACTACTATTTACATTAGGTATGTTCGTCTAATATGCTGTTGTAGATATCAATGCGAGTACTCAATAGTGAGCTACCCTCTGCAACAGCACTGGAAATAAGCCCTGTCTTCATCGCCATTTTTTTCTACGCTTCTAATTGACAAACTGATAGATATGCGATGAGCATGAACATTCGGCATGTATTCCTCTGTAGGTTTGAAAAAAACTAAAGTGATGAGATTGTATACTATTATAAAGGCAACTAATTATCTTAGATACAAGATAATTTTTTTGAACTTATTTAGCTAACAAAACTATAGCACCAATTGCAACATAATAATGTAAGGATTACTCCTCAAAACGACCAGTCTTACAATCAATATTCAAACCCTCAGAAATAGATACTAGAAAAGATCTATTTATAAACTCTACTCCTTTAAATCTACATCTCATTTTATAGGGCCTAGTATCGTTTTAGCAATGCCTCTTGCACGGAAGTACTATCGAAATACCAAGAATCAGTACACTGTTATTCATGCACATATCCAGCAATCTGATTATATGTATCCATTAAGTTTAACTGCTGTTCTATTGAGCACAGATCATTATTTTCTCCGTTAAGAAAAGCTTTAACCAATAAATAAAGGCCGGGTTTATACTTAGTATCAAGCTGATTATCTATCTCCACACTTTCTAAGGCTATGCTCCCAAGCTTTTGAAGTTGTAACTGCTCCATTGGTCGTAAATACAACCTATGTTTGTGGGTAAGAATTTCAATACCCCATCTACCTGGTGCCTGCCAATTTGCATGATAAGAAAATAAAGCACCTGTTCTAGCAACACCAGAACCAGCGAAATTTGCAGACCTCTTATGCCAGTTTAATGATCCGCTTGTATAGCAAGATATCTGCTCAGGTATACCACCTAGATGAAATGCTAAATCAACAACATGGCTAGAATTGGCAGTAAACCACTCCTCCATTACACCATCAGCCTTTGTTAGCTTTTCTATTACATGAGACCATTCCGTAAATTCAAAATTGAATGAAGATACACCACCGTCTGCAGCAATGATTTCCTTTGCCTTCTGAACCGAGCTAAAAAACCTACGGTTATAAGCCACGAAAATCGTTGCACTTGCTGTCTTCGCACTTGATACCAAGAAATGTATTTCTTTACTATTCATACCCCCAGGTTTCTCGACAAGGATTTTTTTTACACCACCTTTCAATAAAGTTAAGCAGCTATCTGCGAGCATTTCGACACCGGTGGCTATTATTGCAAACTCAGGAGCTTTAAGCCCGCTTTCAAGGGCGTTTTCAACCCCCCCTGTGACAACCGATACACCAGTATCTCTCTCAAAACTTGCTGCGGAATCCTTGCCCCTGCCAATAACCATGAAATTCAAATTTAAGTCATTTAGGACCGTGCAGTAAGCCTTCGCCATGCTACCTGCACCGATTAACCAAATCATATTTGCTCCTGGATTTATGTTATTAAACAAGCATCTAGCTGTATACCAAGCTGCTTCGAAATATGATCGAGTACCACGTTAATGAACGGAATGTGAATAGCGCATGACTCCGTGAGCGGTGTCAACTGGCATTGATCAGAAGTAATTAGATCAGCTACGACACTACCTGTCAGTTGACTTTGTAGCAACGGCGTATAAGCTCGCCGCTCACTATCGCTGCCTTTGTTACAAAGCCATGATTTATCAATTTCATTTATTAAGTGTATTGAATTACCATTTTCAACTTTCACTTCCAAACAGCAATCCAATTCTTGTCCACATACAATTTTTAATGAATGATTTCCCGCAGTAAGCTCTATGCTCCCAGTAATCTCATAATTGCCAGCACGCTTACTTTCTATCAACCCTGCATCTAACTCAATGCAACCCACTTGAAGCGCAGTATTGCCGATTAAAAATGTAAATAAATCAATAAAGTGAATACTGTTACAAGCCATTCCCCATGAATTGCCTGTTACAGTCATATGAATAGGCATATTTAAATCTAAAAAAGACCTAAGCTCCTGATAAGTTGGAAATATTCGACGAGGGCAGTTTACCCAACTCTTAATTTTCAAATCTTTGAGCAAAGATTGAATAGTTGAATAATCGTCAATTCTCTGAAAAAGCACCTTTTCAAAAATAATGTGATTTACGAGGTTTTTTTGGGTAACCAATAGTGTTTTGGTAACATCTGCTCGTACGTTTGCAGCCGTTGCAATAATACACACGTCAAAATATTGGAGCTCTGGTAAAACAGTCTTATAGCAAATCTGACTGTCTTTATTACCCCACTCGATCTGACGTGACCGATCCTCTGCAATACTCAATGCCTCAAGCGATGGGTCAACTACTGTAATATTCAGCCGACCTGTCGAAAGTAACGCACCTTGTAAATGTCTACTACCCAGTTGGCCAGCGCCAATAATCAATAATTTATGCATGTTCTTCCATATAATGTAAAACGGCTTCTGCAGTTAGAAAGTCCAATTCATGATCAATGTCGACGGACTTATTATTATCCATTACATATGCAAATATGTTTGAAGATAAAAACATCGATTTTTCTTGATAAAACCTGCTAACCCTAGTTAAGTATATTGCACCATTAACTCTGTAATAATCGGGAAGGTCCTGACTTCTTAACTGGCTAACTTCTTTACGAATAAATCCGCTCATAGAGTTATCAGCGGGCAAAGTATTCGACCAAAGTGGCGAGTGTTCGCACCGACAAACCGAAACGACTGCATCTGCTGAGTTAGATCGAAGTAATTCTATGGCACCACGAATATCGACAGCATCACGTATTGGTGATGTAGGCTGGAGCAACATGACAAAATCAAACTCTTCACCTTGGGATCGATAAAAATCTAGCGTGTGTCGAATGACATCTGTACTTGAACTGGTGTCAGTTGCCAGCTCTTGCGGGCGAAGAAACGGTATCTCAGCTCCGGCTTGTTTAGCGACCTCAGCAATAACCTCACAATCAGTTGTTACGATCACACTGGAGAGCTCTCTAACCGCAAGCGCAGCATCTATAGTCCATGTAATTAAAGGCTTACCATTCAAATTTTTAACATTCTTGCCTGGCAGACGCTTACTACCTGCACGTGCCGGGATTACCGCAAGTATTTTCATAAGACTAAAACTCTATAGTTGCTATATCTATTTGCGCACGTTCAAAGTCTTCCTTACGACCTATATCAAGCCAATACTCATGAATTGGAAACATCAACACTTCGCGATTACGCTCAATCGCTTGCTCTAGCAGAGTTGGCATATCCAAGCGTTGGTTCTGCTGCACCGACTTTCTTAGCTCCGGGCTGATAACATAGATGCCTGCATTCACAAAATACCGCTGTATCGGCTTTTCTACCATGGAGACAATGCGATTACCTTCACCATTGATTACTCCGAAGGGCACCTGGTATTCATAATCACGAACACACATGGTAGCGCTCGCTGCATTTTTATTATGAAAGGCCAACACTCGCTCAAAATCTACATTGGTCAATACATCACCATTCATTAGAATAAGCGGCAGATCAGCAAGATCGGAAGGTAACAACCCTAAGGCTCCACCTGTGCCCAAAGGGGTTTCTTCGTGAACATAGGTAATGTTTACCTGCCACTTACTGCCATCACCGAAATACTCACGGATCATTTCAGGCATGTAATGTGTAGAAATGTAAAAGTTTACAAAGCCAGCTTTAATAAAGCTATTAAGCACGATTTCTAAGATCGGTTTATTCCCAACCTTCAGCAAAGGCTTTGGACAATTGTCGGTTAATGGGCGAAGCCGGGTGCCAAAACCACCAGCCATCAGAAATACAGGGTTTTGGTAGCGTGATTGCCCACCAAATTGTTGCAATGTTTCTAAGCCTATAATCTGATGACCATCTAACACTGGTATGGCTAGAAGACCTTTTGCCTGCATTAACTGAATGGCTTCTTTCCGGGGGGTGTTGGACGGGATGGTTAGAGGTTTCCTGTTCATTACCAACTCAACAGAATCCGATAATGATAAATTTTTTAATAACCCGCGTCGGATATCGCCGTCGGTAACAACTCCCACCAGGTTGAAGCTTGCATCTGTAACCAACGCAATACGTAAAGCCTCAGAATCAATAATGCTTAAGGCATCACGCAAGGTCGCTGATGGTTGAATTAAAATATTTTTCCAGTTGTAACTCATAGTACAAAGGCCTTAGCAAATGTAGGGTCTGGCAACATAATGCCTTGAATTATCAGGTAAGCTTTTAACCACTGTAGAACCGGCACTGATCATAACATTATTACCAATTGTGATTGATTGGATAATATTGGCGCCGGTTCCAACATGCACATGATGACCTGTTGCTACACCACCGCTAAGCACTGCGCCAGGTGCTATGTGGTTATAAGGTCCTATTTTGCAATCATGCTCTATAATGGCCCCAGAATTGATAATGCTGCCTTCGCTTATACTACTGTGAGCATTGATCACTGCCCCAGGCATAACCTGAACCCCCTCAGCAAGCTGAGCATACTCTGATACCATGCTGTGTGGCGATACAATGGTCATAAACTGATAACCGGCTTGCTGAAAACGCCGTTGCAGTGTGCTTCTGCCGTTTTGGCCCGGTAACGAGCCAAGGGCATTGACCAGCAGTACTTCCGACTTATTAAATGCAAGCACATCGTCATCAGACGCATAAAAAGGTATGCCTGCGAAACCGGGCTTAGCAGCTGGTTCTTCCCTTGCAACCAAGCCAATAATGTGATGATTAAGCTGTCGGAGCATATCAATCAATACGGCAGCATGGCCTCCAGCCCCGAGTAGCAGTACAGGTTTACTCAAGAATTAAATCTCCGGCTTTATAATTGCGTGATGCGGCCTTGCCCTGAATCGCCCAATATTTATAGGGGCTGTCACCTGTACCAGGCCGCTTAATAGCCAGATCTTGTTCACACAACATCGTGCCGGCTACTATATCGCGCGCGGCAACAATGCTTTTTCTCGCTGCCGCTTTATTTTTAATTTCTGACGGCCGCGGCCCTTTAATACCATCGCCTAAAGTCAGCTCGATAGCTCGGATGGCGTCAACCATAGCCTTGAGCTCGGTTGGGTCTAATGACGCCTTATGATCCGGGCCCTCCATGTTTTTATCCAGCGTAAAGTGTTTCTCGATCAAACCGGCACCACGGGCAACAGCAGCCACCGGCACCCAAATGCCTTCGCTGTGGTCAGAATAACCAATAGCCAAACCAAAGGCCGCGGCTATAGTGTCCATCGCCCGCAGGTTAATATCCGTCAGCGGTGCAGGATACTCGGTAGTACAATGCAACACTGTGACTTTTTGTTTTAACGCGGCTTGTCCCTCTGCAGAGAAATAAGCCGCCTGAAATGCCTCGACTGACGGCAACTCATCTTGTGCTGCAGTATAACCAAACGCAATCACACCCAGTACCGCTTCAATATCTGCCAGCGTCGCCATGCCAGTAGAGACGATAAGATCACATCCGGTGCGGGCATGCTGTAGTACTAAAGGCGCATTGGTGATCTCACCAGATGGAATTTTCAGCCGCGTTAAGCCTAAATCATTTACCAGAAAATCCAGGCTCTCACTATCAAAAGCCGTTGAGAGAAACTCAATACCTAACTGATTGCAGTAGGCAACTAACTGATGATGAGCAGCATAGCTAAGCTCTAACCTGCTCAGCATGGCTAGCTGCGACTCTTGCTTGCCTGTATTAGTGACCTGATAATCAGCCTGCAACGCCTGTGCTGTCACTAAGTTTTTAGCTTTAAATGTCTGGAATTTAACAATATCAGCACCAGCAGCATAGGCAGCATCCACCAACTGAAACGCCAGTCGCTCATCACCATTGTGATTAACGCCAGCCTCGGCAATAATCAGTGTCATATTATTCACTTACCTTGACATCATGAAAAGTTTTCACTGCCTTAAATGACAGAGACTTAAGCATCTGTATCACCTGTTGACTTGCATCTCCCTGCCCATAAGGGTTATACACTGTTTCATCAGGCAATTTGTACTCACGCTTTACTGCTGTATTAATCGCCTTTTGGATAGATGCAGTATCAGCATCACAGTGGATCACGCTCTTTGCAGCTAGCCGACCTTTCTGGCGCATACCAATATTTACTGTGGGTACATCCATAGCAGGCACCTCGATGATACCACTCGAAGAATTCCCAACTACTGCCGCCGCGTGTTTGATTGCACTCAGATAACGGACATGTCCCAAGGATGGAATCGCTAGTACCCTCTTTGGCTGCTTGGCAGCATAGGCTTCGAGTAGCGGGATAATTCGCCTGCCACCATCATCGGCGTTCGGGTAAGTAAGAATAATCTTGAACTCGGAAAATTGTTCGAGCGCATCCAGCAAGGCTTGAAAAGAGCTTTCAGGCTCTTCTTCAGCCAGAGTTACCGGATGGTAGGTAACAACAAGGTAAGGCTGAGATAATGGAAAATTTAATGAAGTCGAAAGTTCCTGCAGTGATATAAAATTACCGCGTTTAAAATGATCCAACCCGATAGCGCCAACATTCACTACCCGCTCAGGTGCCTCCCCTAATTGGATCACCCGCTGCCGATACTGTTCAGTTGCAGTCGCATGCAAGTAACTTAACTTAGTAATGGCATGACGAATAGCGTCATCGTATGCACCTTCGGTAATTTCCCCACCATGCAAATGCAACACAGGGATACGCAAAATCATCGCAGTTTGTGCGGCAGCCAGCGCCTCAAAACGATCGCCAAGAATAACCAGCACGTCTGGATTCAGCCGGGCCAGTGCATCAGCAAAACCAAGTACGCCAAGCCCCATACTTTTGGCTGTACCCACAGCAGAGTCAGAAGACAATAAAATCTCTATTTTTTCATCAATATGAAAACCATCTTGCTCTATCTGCTGATAAGTAAGGCCAAATTCGGGCGATAAGTGCATGCCAGATACCAAGAGCTGCAAGGTTAAATCCGGATCCGCCTGGATATCTTTTAATAACCAGTACAACAATCCATATTCAGCACGGGTACCGGTAAATACAGCAACCTTTTTACACATCACGCGCCACCAGTTCTACCGGAGAGCTTGGTAAATTCACTAGATGTCTTTCCAACCATTCAGAAACATGCAAAGTATCCCTCGGAGCATGCTGATACATGGGCAAGCGATGCATCAACTTCCAAATCGGTCGAGTCATCACTCCATTCTCATTAGTGACCTTCAACAACTGCTCACGGCTAGGGACATCCGGGCAAATAACCGCATTTAGCCAGTAGTTTGACTGCGCATAGTCAGGCTCTGAAACAAAGTTAAACTCTGAGTTGGCAAAGTACTGTTGATAGTGTGTGGCAAGACTGCGTTTTTGTTGCAAGAACTTTGGCAGCACTTCCATTTGCGCGCACCCCAAGGCAGCGTTTAAGTTGGGTAAACGATAATTGAAGCCAGCTTCATCATGGAAAAACTCATAAGGATGAGGTACTTTGGCCGTTGTGGTCACATGCTTGGTGCGTAAACCTAGCGCTTCATCACGGCACAACACCATGCCACCCCCTCCCGTAGTAATGATTTTATTACCATTAAAACTAAGAGCTCCCAGCGCACCTATAGTTCCGGTATGTTTTCCTTTGTAATAAGAGCCTAAGCTTTCGGCTGCATCTTCAACCAAGCTTAGCTGCCACTTCTCACAGACAGCAAGCAACTCATCCAGCTCTGCTGGATGACCAAAAGTATGCATGGGCACAACTGCTCGGATCCGGCGGCGATTTGCTTTGTGAAAACAACCTGCTTCATTGATGTAGGCATTTTCTGTTAAGAAATGCTCCAATGCCACAGGACAGAGCGATAAGCTCACTTTAGACACATCCACAAAAATCGGTTCTGCACCCATGTGATGCAGTGCATTACAGGTAGCTACAAAAGTTAGTGCCTGGGTAATTACATAATCATCTTGCTTTACCCCTGCCATGTACAATGCGGTATGCAGTGCAGCGGTGCCATTGACCGTGGCAACAGCTTTTGCCGAACCTGTAAAGCCTTCGATTTTGCGTTCAAACTCATCGACAAACTTGCCTACGCTGGAGACAAAAGTACTCTCAATGGTTTCGCTGACATACTTCTGCTCATTGCCTGTAAATGTTGGCGCATGCAATGGAATAAATTCATTGCTTCGGTATAGCTCGCGAATAAAACTTACTAGCGCTGTACTCATAATCTGGCCTACATTTTACTGTCTAGGTATTTGCCTGTCTCTTTGTGACCGAAACCAGGAATCATGGTGTGAAACAAGGCTACCAGCTCAGGCTTGGTCCAGGCTTTTTGCTGTTTCATGCGACGGATTTCCTGTTCAAATAAGCTAAGCAATTCAGGCTGGTATTCTGGCTTATTTTTAATCACGCCCAGGCTGTCAAACCGCTGCATATCAAGCTCTTCGTTTTCAGTAAAAAACTCTTCGAAGTCTTTTTCGCCCGTAGTATCGCTTGATGTAAACAAGCAAGGCCATTTACCTTGCTCAGGCAGGGTTTTAGCCAACTCACGGGCTTCATCTTCGCTGCTGCACAGATGAGGTTCATACCCTCGCTGCTTTAAATATTTAACAGCAATCTCTGCAAAGGTAATTAAATGCAGTGCTTCGCTTAGTTTGGGAAAGAAAATATCACGGTTTTCACCAAAAATGCAGGACATCAGACAGAGTTCACCAGACTCTTGCGGTGTGACAAAATAACGTTTGATATCATTAGGGGCCACTATTGGTTGGCGCTTTTGAATTCGCTGATTAAAACCGTGCAGCAAAGAACCATCTGAAAACGCAACATTGGCAAAGCGGGCCGTAGAAATATCGATCTCTTCGCTGCGTCGCATCAGAAACATCTCCATGATCCGTTTTGATGCTCCCATCATATTGACAGGATTCGCAGCTTTATCGGTAGAGACACAAAAATATTTTTTTGCTCCCTTTGCAATTGATTGAGCTATGGTTTTGTCGGTATTAAAAACATTTACATCAATCATCCGCATCAAGGTAAATGGGTCTTTTTCACTGCGAACATGTTTTAACGCAGACAGGTTCAACACGTAGTCGTATTCGCCGTCAGCTTCAATGAATGCATCGTACTCAACAGAGCCAATATCCAATGCAAAAGTTTGAAAATCACCATTGATATAGCCAAACGAACTTCGGATATCACGCACCAGCTCTACCATATTGTTTTCGCTGATATCGACAACGTGCAACTTTCTGGGATTGCGTTTAAAGATTTCCTTAGTGACCGCCTGCCCAATAGAACCTGCGCCTCCCAAAACAAGGAAACTAGCATCGCTAACAGACTTACTTAAAGCAGCAGAATATTCATCCATATCCTTGTAGAAAAGTGTTGAATCTCTGCCAATTAAGGATAAAACGTCTAACATCTAAGCTTCCTTATCTGTCTTAAAAAGTATATTGAAAATTAGAACGAGTACAGAAGCAAAAAAACCACCTAGTATTGTAAAAACAATAACAATGAGCGCTCGTCTGGGTGAACTTTTTTGTTCAGGGACGATCGCATGATCAATGGTTTGAAAAATGAACTCTTTTCGAACATTTGCGAGCATTAGTGACTTCGTTTGCTCTTCTATCAAAGAAAAAAGCATAGTGCGGGCATCTGAAAGCGTTGTACTAGCAACTTGCTCATTCAGATAAGCAATACTGCGCTCTGCCTCTTGCAACTCCCTCTGCCGCATTTCCTCATTAATTTCTAGTACAAGATAATCCAGCCACTCTTTAGCTAAATAGGGGGAGTAATGCTCTATCGTAAGACGTACCATTCCACTACTTGCATCTCTAGACACATTAAAAAGCTTCATAAACTCTTCATAGGTTTCTAGTTTGCTTGGCTTAGCTTTACGAGGAGGTTTAACATCTCTAACCCATTGACCTGTAGAAATATTAAATGCTGTTTTATCAAGGATAAGCGTGTTTGTTGCTATATCCCAATCAATCGCCGCCACCACAGGAACAAACAAGTCATATTTTTCAATAAAGCGACCGATAAACTCTCGGCTTCTTAACACCTCTATAGCTAGAGTAGTTTTATCAGTTCCACTACCAGCACCTAAACTAACACCTGCTAAAGCTGCCAAACCGCCAAGTTGACCAGGAATACGCATATTTTGCTCTTGAGCTACAGGTGCAAGTAAAACTTCCGATTTATAGATATTTGGCAAGTTTAAGGCATGAAGTACAGAGCCCACAGCAAAAACAAAGGTAACCGCAATAATAAACCACTTACCTTTCCATAGACTGACAAACAACTCGCGCAAATCAATTTCATCATCATGCACTCTTGAGTCTTTTTTTGAATCTTCAGTGGTCAAGGTTCAGTCCTTCTTATCGTTGCTTCAAACACGCTACCGCCCTTAGGTTTTTGGCCCCTAAAATGCCGCGTGCTTTTTTAGTGTTGAGTTTTTTAGTGTTGAATGTTTAGTTTTCAGTGTTAAGTTGAAAACTACACAGCTTTTAATTCTTTCAGTGTTACTTCCAGTTCTTGTTCCTGGCCTAACAGGCTTAGCAAGATAAGCGCTCTGTCGCTGCCTTTGCTGGCTTTGTAAATAGCCTGTAGGCCTGCAAAAGGTCCTGCGGTCACTTCCACGGTACTCTCTGGTGCAAATAAAGGCTTAGATGCTTGCGGCTGCTGGGCTTGCTGCTTGATGCTCGCCATTAACTGAGCAGGCACGGTAGCTGGCACACCACCAAAACGGACAAAGCCATTCACCCCCCTGGTACTGCGGATGGCATTGAAGTTGGCATGCCCGGCATCCAGGTTTACAAACAGGTAGTTGGGGAATAGTGGCTCCGTAACCAGAGTTTTACTGCCTTTTACCAGCTTTTCTTGTTGCCACTGCGGCAAATAGCTATCGTACCCCTGATTTTGCAAATGCAGGGCGGCACGATGCTCTTGTTTTGCTTTGCAATGCAACAGGTACCAGGCGGTCATAACGGCCTCTGATTGGTAACCAAAGCGCGGCCTGGCGAAACCAGACCAGCGCTTATCTGTGATGCGGCCGCCATCAGATCCTCGAAATAGCAGCCAAAGCCACCGCACTTTGATAGAAAATCTGGGTTACTTGCGACCATAGCGTCAGGTTGTCTTTGTACTCGGTATCCAAAGGTACAATAATGGTATCCCCCGGCTCCAGTGAGGCGCGACGGCCGCGTAACCAGCCGTTGCGTGGCAGTACGACTGAGCCATCGGCGCGAATCACAAAGACCCGATTGCCATCCGCCCGCTGCCGCAGCCCGCCGGCCATATTCAGATAGTCATCGACTGAGAGTTCACCATTAAAGCGGTGCGTACTGGCATGTTGCACTTCGCCCATAATGGCAATGGTGCTGTCCATGCGTGGTACATAGAGCACATCGCCATTTTGTACTGGCATATCGGCGGTTGGATCTTCGGCCAGAATGTATGGCAGGTTCACCACCAAGCGCCCCAACGAGCTTTGTGCTTCAATTTGCTGCAGCATCAATAACATATCTTGCGGTGAATTTTGTGCTCTTTCAGTAGACAAAGAGCGGGTTGCCAGCTCACCGCGCAATTGCTCTACCATTTTTTGTAAATGCGCTTTTTCACGCTCACGAATATGTTCACGGGTAAACACGGCCCCTTTGGCAAACGCATTTTGCGTAAGGCCGCCGGCTCGTTGCAATACGCTGGACAGGGTTTCGCCCTGCTGGATGCTGTAACGGCCGGGGAAGCGTACCTCGCCTTTTAGCTCGACTGTAAAGGTGTTGTTCCAGTCGGGAATAGAGAAAATATTGAGCCGGTCACGGCTTTGCAGTGCGAGGTACTCACTGCCGTTCAGGTGGCTTGGCAACGAAACCGCATAGTGCTGAACCCGGCTACCACTGCCTGCAGCTACAGTAGAAACCCGGCTTAGCTCTGCACGCTGGATAAAGGCGGAGTCATTCAGGCCTCCGGCAGCTTTCACCAAATGCGCTACGCCTGCATTTTGAGCCAGAGGGTAGTCGCCCGGAACCTTGACCTCACCACTCACACTGACAATATCTACCGGCTGACCATGGCGGGCCTGATGACGAATAGTGCTAAGCAAAGGATACAATAGCTCCGACCGCGTTAGGTGTACCGATTTCGCCAGGTAGCTTTCGTTGGTAAAAAGCTCCTGTAAAAAAGCGGACATAACCTCTGCCAGCACCTGCTGCTGCATACTCTTTTGCTGTTGTTCACGCTGCTGCTGCACCAGCTGTTCATTTAACATCAGCGCATTAAGCGATACGGTGCCATCTTGTTGTTCGCTTTGCAGCAATTCAAAGGAGCGGCTCGCCAGTTCATCGCTGGCCAACCAACGGTCTTCCTCATTGCCACTAAAACGTTCTTCCAGTTGTTTTCGTAAATAATCGTTCAGCTTATAACGCTGATGACTGTAGCTGGCATGGTGAAATACCAATAGGGTATCCCGTGCTGCCAGTTGCAGATCATCCGGGCTACCTTTGTGTTCGATAGCTTTGCCAAGATTAAACTGATGCACTTCAATAGTGCCCCGTTGATCCCGCTCACGCACCACCAGGGCGTAATCCAAATCGGTGCTCATCAGCAAATCAGACCACAGCGATGGCAACAAATCGGAAACCCGCAGGCCATCACGCCAGGCATAATGACCTGGCCGTACCACTGCACCAGCCACGGTGACACTATTGATTGCCCGGGTAGAGGTTGCTCCAATTCGCAGGACATCACCAGCCCGCACGGCTTGTGCCCGGACGGAAGCCTGGGTTAAATCCACATTTTGTAAATCACGCAAATGCTGGGCATTGAAACGCTCCAGCACAGCGGCTTTTGGAAAAGCCCCCTCACGGGCGCCACCCGCCATCGCCAGCAGGCTGCCCAGCGTATCGCCGGGTTGTACTTCAAACAAAGCCGGGCGCCGTACTTCACCCCGTACTTGTGCTAAAGCCTGAATAGGTGCAACGAAGACAACATCACCATTTTGCAGATGTATGTCGTTACTGGAATCGCCCCGCAACAGCAAATCGTACAAGTCAAAGTTTGTAATGGTATTGCCGGCCCGGTTCACCCGGATACTGCGTAACGCACCGATATCACTGACGCCACCAGCAACAAACAATGCCTGGGTCACTGTAGTTAATGCTGATACGGTGTAAGAGCCCGGGTGCTTTGCTTCACCGGCAACCATGATGTTGATGGTTCTTAAGGCACCCATACTCACGGCCGCTTCTACCCCAATCATGCTTTGCTGCACGCGGGTGCGGATCAGCTCTCGCGCTTTGGAAAAAGGCAATCCGGCGACCTGCAGCTGGCCGATTTCTGGAATAGACAAGTAGCCATCACGGCTCACTTGCAAATGGAGGCTTTGGTTACGGTTGCCAAAAAATTGCAGCAAGACTTCGTCGTCCGGGCCAAGCACATAATTATCCGGGACTGGAATATTGCCAACGGGTGCGAAAGTACTGACTTCTGAATCGAACAAGTTCAGGCCAAATCGTTTCGGCTCATCACTCTTCTCGCGCTTGCTTTGTTCTGTGCTTTCGCTTTGCTGCCTGGGCTGCAGTGTTTCCGGTCGCTGCTGAGATGTGCTGGCACTGCTTCTGCTCTGCAGTTGCTGCAAATCAAAACCATGCTCTCTTGCCAATCGCTCTTGCTCGGCACGTGGCAGTTGTTTGAGCTGCTCCAGCATGGCAGGAGATATATTGGTTGAGGCATTGGCTACGGCTGTTCCGCCGAACAAAATGCATACCAGCAGGAGTTGGAAAAGTTTGGCCACTGCATTACTCCATCTTTTTTGAATTGGCAATTCCACTTAGTAACCGCCGGATTCTACCTTTTATTCATCGCAGATGCTACTGAGCTGATTGATGCCCCCAGCGCACTAAGGGCTTACTCAGACAGCAAAGTCCACATCGACATTGGGCTGATTGCCCATCATATTGGCAATCACCTGCTTCACTGGTGCATGATTAAATACCACCTCAAAGAGCCCCATCACTAAGGGCATGTAGATATCATGTTCACTGGCTTGTTGTCTTACTTCTTTTAAGGTGTTTACCCCTTCCGCCACTTCGCCAAGCTCGGCTACGGCATCATCCAGGTTTTTGCCCTGCCCTAATGCAAAACCAACCCGGTAGTTACGGCTTAACGGTGAAGTACAGGTAACAATTAAATCGCCTATGCCTGAAAGCCCTAAGAAGGTCATGGGGTTGGCACCTTTGGCAACCGCAAAGCGGCTCATTTCTGCCAGGCTGCGGGTAATCAGCATGCTTTTGGTGTTTTCGCCCACTCCAAGAGCCGCACTTAAGCCCGAGGCAATGGCATAGATGTTTTTCAGGGTACCCCCCAGCTCAACCCCATACACATCGGTGCTGGCATAGGCACGAAAGCTTTTGCTGCACAAAATATGCTGCACCCGTTCGCACAACGCTGGGTCGTCACTGGCAATCACGGAAGCCGTGATATGACCTTGTGCAATTTCTTTGGCCAGGTTTGGGCCACTAAGCACACCAATACGGCCTCCGGGCAGCTCTTCTTGCAGGATTTGGCTCATTAACTTAAAGCTGCTGGCCTCCACCCCTTTGGTGGTACTGATAAGGAGCTGCTCTGTAGTGAGCCAAGGCTTAGCTTGCTGAACCACCTGACGGAAGCTGCTGCTGGGAATGGAAACAAAAACGGCTTCGGCACCGGCAATAACCCAGTGCATATCGGTGCTGGCCGTTAGCTGCTCTGATAACTGATAGCCTGGCAGGTAGCGTTTGTTTTCATGCTGCTGGTTCATCGCGATGGCGGTACTTTCATCACGCAGCCATTGACGAACCGGGTAGCCGTTTTCGGCCATAATATTTGCAATCACGGTGCCAAAGCTGCCACCGCCCAAAACTGCGATATGTGCTGTCATGGATTGTCCTGTTTATTCTGCTTATAGCGGTGCTAGCCCTCTGAGTCGATTTGAGTGAGGTTAGCAACAAAGGTTCCAATGGCCGGAGTATACCAGCCTGTGTTGCCGATGCACCAGTGCATGGCTTGGCAGGTGAATCAGCCGAACAGTTGCGCCTGGCTGAACGGCACCCCTTGCTGATCCTTTTGCGACAGCATAGGCGGGCCTTGCAGTGGCCAGGCTATGGCCAGATGGGTATCGTCCCAACGAATGCAGTGCTCATCTTCCGGCCTGTAGTAATCCGTTGTTTTATACAGTACGTCGGAACTCTCTGTTAAAGTTAAAAAGCCATGGGCAAAGCCTGGAGGGATCCAAAGCTGCTGCTGGCTTGCTGCGGATAACTCCACACCAAGCCACTGACCAAAAGTGGCTGAGCTTTGGCGTAAGTCCACCACCACATCGTAAA
This sequence comes from Alkalimonas mucilaginosa, assembly GCF_036327005.1. Lineage (NCBI taxonomy): Bacteria > Pseudomonadati > Pseudomonadota > Gammaproteobacteria > Alkalimonas > Alkalimonas mucilaginosa. Next base: position 457,943 of record NZ_JAUGZK010000001.1, on the reverse strand, counting down.
TGCTGCCTTGCAAGACACGGATCAGCTTGCCTTGCGGTTGCCTGAACTGGTAATGCAAGCCACGCAACACCTGCTTTTTGGAGTGAGAGTGATTGTCCTGTACAAAACCATAGCGGCCATTGATCGCTTGCGCAAAACTGCGCAGGTTAAAGCTTTCCATAAAAAAACCCCGCTCATCCTGATGCGCTTTTGGCGTCATCAATACAATATCGGGGATAGTCAAAGGCTGAATGTGCATAGGCGTTCAGGGGCTCTGCTAGCTGTTGGGGGTGAATTATAACAGCAGGAGCTTTGCTGGTGTTAGTGACCGTTGCCGCGGGCAACTAGTGACCGCCGTGGAACGGCTAATTACCGGTCTAAAAGGCCTGGTTACTGCTCGCTTTGCGAGCTAGTGACTGCTGGTGCAGCCAGCAACTTTTGGGCAGCTGGTAAAATGACATTCGAAAAAAAGTGGCTATCAACCCCCATACCTACAGCAGCTTCTGCATACACCGCTGTATTTTGAGTGAGTTGCAGTAAACTTTTCTGCAATGACTGGTCAATCACTTTCTTGCTGTAGTGGCTATAAGCTTCGTCCAGTGCGGCTTGCGGGATTTCCCCTAAATAAGCACACATCACAAGAATATCTAAAATATCCTTGTATGGCTTCACACCAACCCTATCCGCATTGGCCAGTAACTTGGTGACATAACAAGATGTATGATCGATGTAAGGCACAGGAAATAAAGTGCCAGCTTTGTCAGGCTCTAATTGGTAATTATCGAAGGCGACAAACTCAAGTTTAATCGGGACACCTGACGCAACAATAAACGTACGCACACCATAGCGGTCAAAGATGATATCCCGGCTATAATGGAAATCTTGCCGTACAAGCTTGCCTAGTGATTGGTTGGTGACCTGCTGACGCACCGCACGATACGCCGCTTTATCCGGGCACAAAAAATCAATATCAACCGATTCTCTGTACTCGCCAAACTCCAACGCAATTCGAGTGCCGCCACCAAACAAAATAGTATGCTGGCTCAGGAAGTCACTGTTAAAGTTTTCCAGGCAAGCTGCTATCCGTTGATGCTGTGCGCGCTTGTAGGCTGACATAGGATGAATTACCCCCCAGCAGGCAGAAAACCACCGGCACGCTGGGCGAGTTGTTGAATGAGGGTGCGTTCGGCTTCCAGCAGCTTGCTTTTGTCGACAAAAGACCAACGGCGCTCATAGACATCCAAGGCATCTTTTTCGGTTAAAAATCGAGCCTGAGTATCCCATAACAACTGATCCAGCTCGGGATATTGCTTACGATCAATGGTATTCATGATGACCTCTGGCATGCATGGTGCGCTTCATTAACTTTACAATAGGCTTTTGGGGCTGTCTAGTTGTTGAACGTTACTGCAGGCAACTAATGACTGCCGTGAAGCGGCTGGTTACCGCGGCCACAGCCAGCTAGTGACGCCGATAAAACACCTGACCAACAGCTTGAATGTGTTCAATCAAGTCTTGCGCTTGCAACTGGTGATAAATCGATACATCCATCAGGTAAGGGGTGTTTAACTCGTCCAGCTCGGTAAGAAGTTTGCTTAAAAGTGTCGCATCAAGCTCTGGCCCTTTCAGCGTTAAATCAATGTCAGAACCAGGGCGAAAATTGCCTTCGGCGCGGGAACCATAGATGACAACTTCTTCGATTGCCGGGTAGCGGGCGAATACTTGTTGCATACATTGGATAGTGTCGGCCGGCAAGCCAAAGCTCATAGGTATTCCTGCATTTTAACAGCGAAAGCAGTAAAGGCCGGTGCGTACAGCTGTTGGACCTTGGTAAACTCTTCCTCCAACACACGCGCCTCGTAGGTATGAACCGTGCGGTTACGGCTTTCTATCATGTCCATCCATACCTGACCTTCGGCGATCAAACCTAAAGAAAATGCCAAACGGCTGGCAGAGCGGGAGCCGGTAATGCCCTGATGCCCCTCGTACTCCAGATAGTCTTTCATCACTTTCCAGGCTAGTTCATGGGTAAATTCAAACCGCTGCAATATACCCTCTTTGATCAAGGCTTCTGCATCCTGGCCGTATTGCTGCAAAGCTGAAGTAAGTTGAACCAACGCCTTTTGGTAATTCTGAAAACGTTGTTGCCATCGTACTTCAGTGGTCATGCCAACTCCTGCGCTTGCGGCTGTATCAGTTGAACGAAGCTTTCGTGACCATCTTTGGTTGCCACAATATCGATTTTATGCTCTCCAAGTTGTTCCTGAATGCGCCAGCGGGTGTTGCGAACATTTTGTTTTGTGAAGTTTTTGGACACAATCAGCAGATCGATATCCCCACCTTTGCTGGAATCATTCGCCCTGGAACCAAACACAAAAACACGCGCCGTGGCATCTTCAGCAGCAACGGCCTCCAGAATGATGTGTTTTTCGTGGTCAGAAAGTCGCATGGAATCGCTCTTAACACCCTGTATGGCTTGAGTATAACAGGAAGTGTTGCGAAGCGACTAGTGACCGCTGGCTTAGCCAGCTAGTTACAAATACTTTCCAGCAAAAGTCTGCACCCGCTGTAACTCATCAAGCAGCAGCACTGCCATATCGGATGCTTTGCACAACAAGCTGGCCTGGATCTCTGGATCATCCGGATAGTCGTGGGCAAACTGATTGCGCATTTCGCGAAACTTCAGCCATTGCTCAGCGGAGCTTAAAGCCCCTATTTTCTCCAGACGGTTCAGCTTATCAATGAAGGTCGCTAACTCACCTTCTTCATAGGTTAACTCCAGTGTTGCTGGCAGCAACTTTGCACCCATAGCATCCTGAAGTTTTGAAAAACGCACGATAAACTGATCGAAAATCGCTAAGTCCATCTGAGTTAGCTTTTCCAAAGAAGCGGGGGTGAACGGCTTGTGTTTTTCCAGCTCTTTCATCGACCAGCGCAGACGCTCAGCATGGGTGTGGCAAATATCCAGCAGGCTGAAGTAGGCATCCTTGTTCACAACAACACCCCTTGCTGCTTGGCTGCACGGTAAATCGGCAAGTCGAGGCCTTTTTTACGGTTAATCACCAAATCGATTTTTTGTTCACCCAACTGTAGCTGCAACTCTACCAGCGCATTGATTTTTGCCTCGACTATCTCATCGACCGAGACAAGTTCTGGTTCAATGTACACGTCGATATCGCCGCCTTTGGCCTGATCATCCAGGCGTGAACCAAAAAGCCGTATTTCCGAGTGTGAGCCAAAGTGTTTGGTCAGGATCTGCTTAATCGTCATTTGCTGTTGAGTGGATAGGCGCATTGGGCATGCTTCATGGCTATGGTCATGCTTTGAGTATAACAGGAACAGTCGCGAAGGGACTAGTGACCGTTGCCGCAGGCAACTAGTTACCGCCGCGAAGCGGCTAGTTACCGCTCGCTTTGCGAGCTAGTGACCAGTCGCATAGCAACGTCATGCGATACCGGACGGCGGCCACTGCCGGGCAGCGTGAAGAATTCGAAGCACGCGAACTTGCTCCCCGACCACGTCATAAACGATAACATAGTTTTGATGAGCAACCAGCTCGCGTGTATCAGTTACGCGGCCAAGACGACCGAGGTTAGGATACTCGGCTAAGCGCGAAGCTTTCTCTGACAACAGCTCATCGAGAGCCAAGGCTGCGGTGGGGTTATCGGCTTCTATGTAGTCATAAATTGCATCGCGGTCTTGTATGGCCTCAGGCGTCCAAAGCAATTCCATCATTCAGATGATTTGAGCCTACGACGTGTTGAAGCACGACGAGCCGCAAATTTGGCTTCTACTTCAGCAGCAGGCACCAAGCTGCCTGTATTAGCCGAATTCAGGCCGATCTGTACTTGGCGGCGAAACCAATCATCGTGCTCTGTGGCCAGATGCTGTTGCTGTACGAACTCCCGCATGAAATCCCGCAGCAGCTGGGCCCCGCTACGATCGCGAGATTTGGCTGCTTGGGCAAACTGGCTTTTCAACGCTTCATCGACCCGGAAGGTAAAGGTTGCGTCACTCATGGCTACGCCTCATGTGTTACAAAGTAAGTACAATGTAGCACCTTGTCTGTTTTCTGTCTATTACAGACTAGACCGTTGCTGCAGGCAACTAGTGACCGGCCCGAAGAGCCTAGTTACCGCTCGCTTTGAGAGCTAGTGACCGCTTGCGTAGCCAGCTAGTTACTGCGTCATCGACGCAAGCAGCTGCTGCCATTCAGGCAAGCGGATGCCAAGAGCGCACTCCAGTTTATCGACACTAAGCCGTGAATTTAATGGGCGTTTGGCCGGTGTGGCATAAGCACTGCTTGGTATGGGGTGAATCGCACTGGCATTCAAGCTGAGGCTCTGCCCTTGCTGCTCTGCCTGCTGCACAATTATCTTGGCAAAATCGTACCAGCTACAGTAGCTGCGTGGGGCCAGATGATAGACCCCGCCAGCAATGGGCTGGCCCTGCTGGTAGCGCTGCAGTGTCTGCACACTGATGGCAGCAATCAGGCTGGCTGGGGTGGGTGCGCCGATTTGATCAGCCACAATGCTAAGCTCCGTTTTCTCTTTAGCCAGGCGCAGTATGGTGTTGCGAAAGTTTTTACCATGGGCCGAGTACACCCAGCTGGTGCGAAAAATTACCGCTTGCGGGCACTGCGCCAGCACCGCAAAATCGCCTTGTAGCTTACTTTTACCGTAGTGGTTGAGCGGGCCGGTTTGGCTGTCTTCTTGCCTGGGCTCGGAGCCTGTTCCCGGGTAAACGTAATCGGTGGAGTAATGCAGCAGATAAGCGCCGTTTATAGCGCAGTAACGGGCCAAGAGTTCCGGCAGATGGGCATTCAATGCCCATGCTGCTTCCTGCTCGGTTTCAGCCTGGTCTACCGCGGTATAGGCAGCGGCATTGAGAATCGCCTGCGGCCGATGCAGTGCCAGATAGGCCCGCACTGCAGACGCATTGGCCAGATCCAGATCTGCCCTTGTTGGTGTAAGCAGTTCATCCTGCCCTGCCAGTTGCTGCTTTAGTTCGGTGCCAACCTGACCTGAGCTGCCGGTGATGAGTAGTTTCATAAGTCTCCTGGTTAGCGCCGTGAAGCGGCTAGTGACCGCCGCAAAGCGGCTCCCACCAATCCCGACGAGCCAGATACCACTGCACCGTTTTGCGCAGACCCGTTTCGAACGTTTCCTGAGGCACCCAGCCCAGTTCGCGTTCTATCTTTGAGGCATCGATGGCGTAGCGTAGATCGTGGCCTGGACGGTCTGTTACGAAAGTTAGTAAACTTTCGTAATGTTGAATGTTTAGTTTTGAATGTTGAATGGGGGCCAATTCTTCCAGAATTGTACAGATGGATCTTACTACTTCGATGTTTTGTTTTTCGTTGTGGCCGCCGATGTTGTAGGTTTCGCCTACCTGGCCTTGGGTGGCAACGCATAAAAGAGCTCTGGCGTGGTCCTCGACGTACAGCCAATCGCGGATTTGCTGGCCATTGCCATAGACCGGTATGGGTTTTCCTGCCAGAGCATTTAAAATGGTGAGCGGGATCAGTTTTTCCGGAAAGTGATAAGGGCCGTAATTGTTCGAGCAGTTGCTGATAACGCACGGCAAGCCATAGGTGCGTTGCCAGGCCCTTACCAAATGGTCTGAACTGGCTTTGCTGGCTGAGTATGGCGAGCTTGGGGCATAGGGTGTAGTTTCAGTAAACAAGGCGTCTGTGCCGGCTAAGTCGCCGTAGACTTCATCGGTTGAGATATGATGAAAGCGAAAGCTCTGCCGTTTCTCCAAAGGCAGGTTTTGCCAATACTGACGACTGGCCTCCAGCAAGCTGTAAGTACCCACAATATTGGTTTGAATAAAAGCTGCCGGGCCATCGATGGAGCGATCAACATGGCTTTCTGCCGCTAAGTGCATGATGATATCGGGCTGAAATTGCTGCAACAACTGCTGCATCATGGCCTGATCGCAAATATCCGCCCGCACAAACTGATAACGCGGATGATCAGCAACCTGTTGCAGCGACATCAGATTACCGGCATAGGTAAGTTTATCAACATTCAGAACCTGATGGGTTGTGTCATTGATCAGATAGCGCACTAGTGCAGAGCCAATAAAGCCGGCACCACCGGTCACTAAAATGCGCATAGTACACCTTTTTGTTTTGAGCCAATCAAAGCTTAAAACTGTAAAAGAAAATCAGAGTGTCCGCAAATACAGTTTTTGCGGCATCCGGCGACTTTCTTCGCAGGCTTTGATACAATTTACGCAGATTATAGATTGAGGTAGCTGATGTTTTTCAACAGCCAACGTATTCCAGAACTTGAAGGGTTGAAATTTGCCGAGCGGATGCAGGTGATGCGCACTGCCGCCGATCGCTTGCCGGTGCCGAAAAAGTTCCTGCTAAACATTATCAAGTTGGTTATTTTATTTGTGTTCTTTCTGCTGATGGCCCAAGCCAACGACTGGCGCATTATTCCTTACGCCATAGCGCTGATTGTAGTGTACCCGGCAGTAACCAGACCGCTGACGTATCTGTTATGCCGGCCGGATTTACCGGCCATACGTAAAGAGCTGGAGCAAGAGGCCGCTAAGCAGCAGTGAGCGGCCCAGATGGCCTGGTTACCGCTCGCTGTGCGAGCTAGTGACCGCTGGCGATGCCAGCTAGTTACCTGCCACAGGCGGCACCACCAGGGTAATTTTCTCATTCAATGACATCGCCAGGTTGTTGTCGTAATAGGCTGCTTCGTTAATAAAGCTCGGGTAGACCTCGCTATCTCCTTCATAGACCAGCTGGTGGCCATCAAACAACTTAAAGATGGGATCACCCGGTTTGATTGGCTTAAAATCCTGATCCTGCACATTGCTGTGCACCATGCCAAGACGCTCGCCCTGCTCATTCACCGGTAGCTTGATGCTGTGCAAATAGCGGTAAGCTTCTACTTCGGCTGGCAACTGCGGTAACTGCTTACGGTTGTATAAATCAACAAAATCCAGAATGTGCTGGGTCATGTCATGCATTTGCTCCAGTACATCTTGCCGGAGCACCGACTGCGGCTGCGGCCCTACTTCGACAATGACACCGTAACGGCCTGTGGTACAGAGCAACTTATGTTCTTCTGCCGGCAAGTGATCTTCATCGCAGCTGATCACCGCTTCCGGCATCTTCATTTTGACATAGCCTGCCAGTTGGTTGTAAAAGTCTCCGGCCTGGGTAAGGATAAGCACCGGTCCCATATTGCTGGTGGTATTGTGTAAATCTATCACCAGGTCGACTTTAGGGTTGCCTTTAGGCCCAAGCACAGCATCGATGACTTTAGCCCGGCTTTGCTCGTAATTACTCAGCTCAGGGTTATCCAGGTCCTCGCGCCGGAACTGGCGATTTAAGTCGGCATCCAGATAACGCCTATTGGCAGCATACGCCTCGGGGTTGGCAAATAAAGTCCAGGCATGGAAGCTTTGGCGCTGCAACCACTCAGGCTTATGCTGGTAGTTTCGGATCAGGTAAATACCTGAGAATTCATTACCATGTGTACCGCCGACAACGGCAACTTGCTTGATGGTCTGCATGCAAAAGCTCCGGTTAACTGAGAACCAGAGCAGTATGCCGTAAAAGAGCGATAATGAGAACCAGTGAACGCAGAAAAAGAATAGAAATGCAGAAAAACAGAATTAATATACAGAAAGGTTAGGCAACTTCGTGCGCTAATTCATAGTCCTGCGCACCAGTTAGCACCAGCTCATTATGCAAGATTTGATTGGCCTGACAGGTGCACTGACCACATTGACTGCCCAGGCCACTGCACGCACGCAGTTCGCGCATAGAACGAACACCATTGGCCACATGTTGCTTAATGGCTTTATCGGTTACCGCTTTACACAGGCAGACGTACATAGATCACCTCATCAGTTGATAGGGTGATCCTAATCTAATTAATAACTATTATCAATAGTATTTATTGATTAAAGACGATAACCTGGTCTCAGGACCGGTCACTAGCTGGCTTTGCCAGCGGTAACCGGCCATAACTAGCCGCTACGTGGCGGTAACGGCAGCTCCGCTGCCTACCGAAACAACACCTTTTCCTGCTGGAACCAGTGCACACAAAAAGCAACCAGGGCACCGGCTACTACTACGGTAGAGATAAAAATCATCAACAACAAGCCATAATCGACCGTGCCTTTGATCAACTCTTTAATGGCAAGCGCCACGTTGGTCAGAGGGACCATGGCCGTAGTAGCATTGAGCTTTACACCAGGCAAAATCGCAGCCACCAGCGGCAACAAAACCACAAAGGACAAGGGGCTCATGTAGTTTTGTGCCTCTTTAAAGGTTTTGGCGTAAATGGAAATCGCCAACAGCAAAGAAGCAAAGATCGCGGAAATAGGCAGCAACATCAGGAAAATCAACAACAAATCGGTCGCTGAGATACTGGATAACACAGTGGCTACGACATCCAGGCCGGCAAAGGAGCTGATCACTGCCGCCCAGCCACCAAAACTAATGACAGTAATCAGTGTGGTGGCAAGACCGGTAGTTAACACGGTAAGAAACTTGCCAAGTACAATGGCGGTCCGGCTAACCGGACAAATCAGCAAGGTTTCTAAGGTGCCCCGCTCTTTTTCCCCAGCCCCCATGTCAATCGCAGGATACGAGGCGCCCATCAGGCAAAGAGGGATCAGCACATAGGCAATGAAAGCGCCTATTTTCTCGCCCAAATTTTCACGCTGATCGGCGGTATCAATTCGTTGCACTTCAACCGGCCGTAAAATAGAAGCAAGACGGTCCGGATCGACCCCAAGTTGGCTCAGGCTGGCAATCTGCAGATCTTCTGTAAACTTCCGCATTAATTCATTGAAGTACTGGTACAAAAAGTCAAGCTGAGACGACTGATTGTAAATTAACTGCCACTCGCTCTGCTCAACGGCCTGCTGCTGTTGCTTGAAGTCTGCCGGGATCACCAGCGCCAGATCAAACTCATCCGCACGAATGGCCGCAATAAGCTGGGCTGGCTCAGTCAGATCCGACTCCACCCGCTGAAAGTTTTTATGGTAGAACAAGGCCTCGGCAAAGTGCGGTGCCTGCTCTGGGTTGACGATCACATAGCGGTGCACTTCCTGCATGGCTTTATGGGTTGTACTGCTAAGCACGACGCCCATTAATGCAAACAGTACCGGAAACACCAAAATAGGCAGCAAGATCACAAAAATAAGTGTTTTTCTGTCACGCAGTAATTCTGTAAGTTCTTTACAATACACTTGCCACATCAGGCAGCTCCTTGTGTTGTGGCCAGGTTTGGCTGATTAATCACGGCTAAGAACGCCTCTCTTAAATGCCCATTAGCCGATTGCTGACGAAAATCATCCAGGGTGCCGGAGAATGTACTGATGCCTTTATCAATGACAACCACCCGATCACAGAGGGCGGCGACTTCATCCAGATGGTGTGTTGAAAAAATCACAGGAGTTTTCAGTGTTTTTAAAGATTGAATAAAGTCCAGTACCGTTTGTACCGTCATAATATCCAGCCCTGTGGTGGGCTCATCCAGAATGACCACTTTCGGACGATGCACCACAGCCCTGGCGATGGCTGTTTTTTGTTTCATCCCGGTCGACATACTATCAGCGCGGCGGTTGGCAAAATCATGCATATTAAGCAGCGTAAAAAGCTCTTCAATGCGTTGTTGTAAAGCCGTTTCTTTCATGCCATGCAGGCGACCAAAGTAAGCGATGTTTTCTGTTGCGGTGAGTTTGCCATACAAGCCGGTATCGGCCGATAAAAAGCCAATTTGCTGCCTGGCTTTAAGTGGCTGCTTTAAAACATCCACCCCATTAATCAGCACTGAGCCCGCATCTGGTTTCAGCGCAGTCGATAACATCCGTAAGGTGGTGGTTTTGCCGGCGCCATTAGGGCCAAGCAAGCCCAGCACTTCGCCCTGTTCGCAATGAAAGCTCACATCCCGCACTGAGTGAAACGCGGTTTTGCTGTAGCGCACATCCTGTTTTTCGCTTTCCGACAGCTTGGATGTCTTGCCTACGGCAAAGGCTTTGGCAAGGTGTTGTATTTCTATCATCCTTTCGTCCTTTTTCGGTATGCAACCATTGCCCATGCCATCACAGCCAATGAATGGCATCTGCTCCCGCCGGTGATGATGGCTTTGGTTATGGAAATCCAACGCATTATCAAAGAGAGCCTGCAGAATAGCAATTTGCTTTCAATGTTTTTCACCAGCAAAAATGTAAGTAGATTTAAAGGAATCAGCCTGCTTTTTACAAAAAATAAGGGCACCGGTGATTTAAGGTGCCCTTTGGTTCTGAAAGCCTCGATAAGATTGTTAGTGCTTTCGGATAAAACCAATACCGGCCCGACATGCCATGTCGGGCTGGCAACTAGTTAAAGACCGCACGCAAATGCTGCTCCAGCGAAAGAGCTAGTTCCTCTGGTAATGCCAGATACAAACTATGCGCTTTAATCTGTTCAAAAGTCTCAGGCGTGATCAGCTCCACTTCAAACATCTGGCCATCTTCAGCGAAGTAGTAAGTGGTCTCTGCATTCGGATAGATTTCGCCGTATGTCGACAGCCGGATTAACTGGGAGTTATCTGGGGCTGTTACCAATTGCCACTCGTAATGACGGCTTACATTGATGGTAAAGCGCTGCGCTTCGTTATCTGCCGTGACTTTGCCTTCGGCAAACTCTTGCGGGAAAAACATTTCAGCCACATCCTGGGTGTTCAGCTGTTGCACACTGTCAGCTAACAATGGAGCAGCAGGTTCTGTGTTGTAATCCAACTCACGGCATAACACCGGTTCAGGCAGCTGCATTTCATAGCGATACACCACCTCAGGCCAATCCAGCTCATAGAGACGGAAATGCTCATAACTGTCTTCAATCAGGGTATTCCATTGCTCACTGCTGGTGTCAATTTTGCTAAAACGGTAACGCAATGGCACACCACTGCCAACAAAGTCGGCATCAATGCTGTTGTCTGTCTGGTTAGTCAGCAGCAGCTCGATATCGTCTTGATGCACCCATTGCTGACGCTCGTTATTCCAGCATTGAGTTACAACAAGATCCCAGTTGGCGTCATCGAAAAGTTGCCCCTGGACGATGGCGATACTGTCTTCACCATAGACCAGCTCTGCATGTGCTCTGGTCAGGGTATCCAGTTTCAGGTAAAACTCACGCGGTTCCGTCCGGAACAAGGAGGCTTTTACCACTTCCCAATCTGCAGCATTCAGTACCGATGCATTAAAAGGTGGTGTGGAGCCTTCACCTTCATTTTCATTGGCATTGCCATACCCCAACTCAAACAGCACTTGCTCTACCCGGGCAGATATTTCTTCGGCATGCTGGCCAAAGAGTTCAAGCACGGATAAATTTTCAGCCTGCATCCGGGCCAGCAGCTCTTGATGCAACTGTTGCACGACCTGAGCTGGAGCCTTGGCATGCATTTCTCCGGCGACCAGCAAGGTTTCAACGATCAGCCGGATATGTAATTTCATCAGAGCAAGGTAATGCTCGGCTTCGAAAACTTTCTGATACACCTCGTTGGCAGGAAGTTGATAAATATCTGCGTGCAACAGGTTAAGATCGGTCAGGAGCTGCTGTTGCTGTGTGCTGTTGTAGCCTTGCTGAATGGCAACCCGCAAGGCATCAAGCGTTAATGTGGTTAATGGATTGATGGCTCCCTGATGCTGCTTTAAAGCACCAATCGCTATTTCATCAGAGTTTTGACTAATGGTGGTCAGTGGGATCAGGTCGCTAGTTTTAGGCCAGTAGGCCAACAGATAATAATCCGGATCTTGGCTGCCAGATGTCCAGTTGAGCTGATAGCTGCCATCCGTGGTGGTAGTGGCAGTTGGCTCACCGTCGTCACAGCGCAGATTTTTATTTAAATCGGCACAGACCTGCACACCAGCCATCGGGCTTTCATAAGTCACTACGCCAGAGATTTGAATATCATGGCTGCCGGTATTTCCACCGCCGGATCCGGTATCTTCGGATGAAGAACTGCCTGAGCCGCCACAACCAATCAACAGTGTCGATAGCAGTGACGCGCCTAAAACTTTCTTTAACATTTGACCTCCTAAAAACATGAAATCAACACAGTACACAAACAACATGAACGAATAATGAATGAGAATGCATCGTTTATTTTTTGAGCCAATCTTGTAGTAAAATTCTGGCTGGCGGGTAATCTGCTTGTTTGCTTATGGCTCTGTGCTTACAATAGGTTTGAATAAACGACTTTAGAGGGTTTACCATGCCTGAGCTGATGCTTTATGGCCTGCCGCTACTTGCTCTGCTGATAGGATACTGCTGGTATGTCGCTATTATTTCGCGTCGCAACGCTGTGCTGGATGCATTATCTGGCATTGATGTGCAGCTAAAGAAACGTCACGATTTAATCCCCAACGTCCTGGCCATTGCCAGACGCTTTATGCAACACGAGCAAGCCTTGCTGGAACAGATCACCCGGTTGCGGTCTGAGGCATTCTCTGCCCTGCAAAAGACCGAACAAAGCCAAAGTGCCAAAGATATTGAGCATCATTTTGCATTGGAGCAACAATTGCAGCAGACCATGGGACGTTTTATGGTGCAGGCCGAAGCCTACCCGGAGCTCACCTCTGCCCAGCCTATGATCACGGCCCAGCACACCTATCAGGAAGTTGAAGCCAACATCGCGGCGGCACGGCGCTTTTACAATACGTCTGTCCGCCGGCTACGCAACAGCTGCGAAATTTTCCCCGGCAGCCTGTTGGTTAAGTTAACCAACGTAGAGCCTTTTCCTTTTTACGAAGCCGATAGTGTTGAGCGCCAGAACGTTCATGCTGCCGACTTGCTGGGCTGAGCTTGTTAACTAAAGATGCAGAATACTTCCCCCCAACCCGATCACAACAAGGCACTGATGGATGGCTGGCTGAATAAAGCCCAGCGAAGCCGTCAGGCGCTTTCATTGCTGCAGGCTGAGCTGCATGGTTTTGTGCAACGATGGCGCCGTTCGCCTGAAGCTACCCCTCAGCAGAGCAATGCAGCAGCCAGCAATCAACCCAGTCTGGTGGTGACAGAGCAAGACAGTGCAGCACTGGAGCAACTTAGGCAACAATTGATACGCAGTGCCTGGCCAGTCCGCAAAGTAGCAATCCCTAGTCTGCTGCTGTATTTGTTCCTCTGTGTGTGGCTATTTCCTCTGAACCAATGGTTAAACCTGCTGCTTATCACAATCATCACAGGGCTCTTTTTGTTGTTTCTTACCGTACGCGAGATTATGCTGCCAAACTACCAAGCTTTTAGTGAGCACTTCCGCCATCACTTTGTGCCTGCATTAGCAAGAAACTTCGCCAATATCAGCTACCAGCAGAACGGGCAACTCGACCCAAGCCTTTTTGTTCAGCGCTTGCACTTTGGTGACAACCGCCTGCACCCCGGCAAAACAGTAGCTCGTTCCGAACAAAGTGATTACTTCCGGGGCAATCATCGTGGTTGCGCCTGGGAACTGGTACAAGTGAGTTTCTACAACCAGCAGGATACTCAGCTGTTTTGTGGCCAACTGGTATTATTGACGCTGCCTAAACATTTTGCCGGCTCTACTTCGATCAATATGCCTTGCCTGGAGAGTTCTGCATCAAGGGTCCATCTGGAAAACAGCGATTTCACTACCCGCTTTTCCGTTATGGCGACGGATCAGATTTCCGCAAGGAGCTGGTTAACTCCGGCCGTCATGACCCGACTGGAACAATTAAGCCAGCTGTTTAGCGACAAACTAAGAGCTAACCTGAGCGGCAATAGTTTATTGCTGTTGCTGCCGGCGAAGCAACTGGTGGCTCTGCCAGCTATTGATGAGCCCATCACACAAAGCCAGGCTGGGTTAGCTTTTGTGCAAGAACTGCAGCTGTTTCACCAACTGATTGATGCTTTGGTGGCGCAGTTTCCCACAACCCAGGCCTGAGCCGCTGATCGACACCGCCCGCTATAAGGACTATGTATGCGAACCTTTATCTATCTGTTGCTAGCCATTTTTTTCTGGAGCCTGGCTGCTATGGTCGTCCATAAACGGCTTGTCTTTATTGAGCAAAGCGAGGCGGTGGAAGCAGTTATTACAGATGTGCGGTTAAGTAACACACAACGAAGCCGAAACAGGAGCAGAAGCACTGAGACCATAGTGCAATTTCGTACCCCCACCAATCAATTAATAGAACATGCTCCCTACCGCCACCGCTCGAGCAGCCAAAAAGATAAAGGAAAAACCCTGACGGTGCTCTATGCACCGGATCACCCAGAGCAGGTGGTGATCAAAGAGTTTATGACGCTTTGGTTTTTGGCGCTGTTTTGTGGGCTAATTGCAATGGGCTTTACGCTGTTGTGTTTACGGCAACTGCTGCCAGCTTCCCCTCTGACAGCCCAGTGGTTGAAAAACCTGCGCACGGCGGCTTTGGTCCCGGCAGGTTTGTGCTTTGCGCTGGCTATTAAGATACTGCTGTTGCGTTAGCTGTGCCGGTTACCTGCATAACCTGGCCTGCTTTGTCACTCTGCAACAGATAAGCTTAGTGCTCCTCCAGCAACCAGTTCAGCGCTTGACTCATAGCAGCAGGGTCCAGCAGTTCAGGGCAGTTCGTGTTAGCGCCTGCTTTCAGCTTTTGCAGCAGTGCTTTTTGATTGTTTACAAACAACTCACCGGACTTTCTGTCTGTCACTTCTGCGCCAAGGAAAGTGGTAAGCCACTCACCGGAGGCAGGTTCAAATAACGCATTGATGTAAACCTTACCTGTACTAACGCCTGTACTCACCCCTTTCTCCAGCACCAGAACCAAGGTATCCTGCTCACAGATCCTGCTATAAAAAGCGTCTGCCAGCACTGGGATTTCATAATCAGGACTATCGGCTACCCAGCTGTCTACCGTCTTACCTGCACTGTTTTGCAAACGCACATAAATATCTTCCTCACCATCCACTATAAAATCCATCGCCTTTTGTTGTGCCGCAACCGACAATGCTGGTACTTGTTGATATGAGCGAAAAACTTCCACCTCAGGGAGGGTTTCTGCTGTTAAAAAGGTGGCTTCGGCAACACGGGCATCAACCGCCTTTTGCTCACTATCGACCGGGTAACAAGCAGCAGCGAAGAAAGTTGCTAACAGCGTAACCAGGAAAGGTTTACTTTTCATCATTGTGTATTGGCTCCTGATGGGGATGGACATAACTCAAAATGCGACAAATTCATAATATTGTTTAGGTTATTACAGCGCTGAGCATAACTGCTGGTGTGTAAATTCACCACCGCAGTGATCGCATCCGCCTGGCTGCAACTGACCCCCTGCTCGGCAATCGTTGCCAGATTATTGGTTTGCCAGAAAAGCAACGCTGAACGAACGGCGTATTTTTCTTCAGCCAGCAATTCTGGCTCGGCAATAAAATCCTGAAAATCGTCCTGCCAAATTGCATTGTGCCGGGTAGTAAAGGTCTCGTAATTGGCTCTGAATGTCAGTTGAATCATACCACGGCCCCGATAGCGCCAACCATCCCCTGAATCAATATCACCATTATTGTATCTATTGCCATAGGCACGATTAGCTATCGCTTCCTGATTGGCTGCCTGGCCGGGTTTTCGGCCGTACAACTCGGCTTCATCCGGATTGGCCCGAAAGTAACTAAAGGTACTTTTCAGGGCGTCAACAGTGTAATTGAGGTTTTCGGTTAAACGCATGGTTGGCCCAACTTCTTGTTGAACCTGACTAAGGAAATGCGCCATTTTAGATTTGGTATTAATAAGGTTGCTGACCGCCGGGTTTTGCAACGCGGCATTCAACTCATCAGCGATAGCATCGATACGGCTTTGCGGAATAGCAGCCGAGTTGAAAATTTGCTGCAGAACCTCTGTCGAAATCTCTGTGATTGCATCACTGCATGGTTCGTCCGGTGGCACACCGCACTCCAGTTGCATAGCCATTGCCTGCTGGGCCGGGCCAATGGGACACATGCCACCCCCGCCGGGCGGGAGGAAAAAGTCATCGCCCGGTGGTAATAAGTTGTCGCCACCTCCGGGGGGAGTCCCAATACCTCCGGGAGGGATCCCAATACCTCCGCCACCGCCACCTCCAGCACCACCGCCGCCATTGCCCGGTATGCCTGCCTCTGAACTATCGTAGTGCCCCATACCACCCGGTTTTGCAGCTGCTATTGTTGCCCTGTCGGCATCCCGCCTGGCTCTGCTGATTGCGGCTTCTGAGGACTGTCCGGCGACCTCTTGACTTAAACCTGCAACCTGATTGCGCTGAGTACCGCCAAAATAACTAAAGGCTGTCAAAGCACTGACCGCGACCAGTGCCACAATAATTGCATACTCAGTAATTCCCTGGCCCTTAGCCCGCAGATTATTAATTAATCCAGCCATGTTTAAATACCTGCCACTTTGCATAATGAATCGAAGCAATAAAAAACCATACATTAACAATGCAGCGAGATAAAAACAATGGTGTTAATATGAAATTGCAAGCATTAGCAACAGCCCAGTGGGGACTACCCCCAATCCACCGGCTGTCAACAACCAAATACATCGCCTTGACTCTGGAGTAAGCTCAAGGGTTTATACTAAGATCCAGACAGGAGGATGGCGATGAAAATTGGTGAGTTGGTCAAACGGCATGGGGTCAGTGTGGATACCATCCGTTTTTACGAAAAGCAGCAGTTATTAAAACCGAGCGCTCGCTCGGATGCCGGCTATCGACTGTACCGTGAAGCAGACAGTCAGCGACTAAACTTTATTCTGCGTGCCAAAGCGGTCGGCTTTAGTTTGCAGCAGGTTCGCGAGTTGTTGCAGATAGAAGACAATAAAGCCGAATGGCACTGTGCCGATGTCAAAGACAAAGTGCAGCAAAAAATGCTGGAGATTGAGCAGCAGATGCTGGAGTTGAAACAGTTTCATCAGGCGCTGCAGCAACTGGATGCCGCCTGTTGCGGTGGGCCAATAAGTGCTACTGAATGCTCCATCCTTACAGCTCTGGAACAAGGTAAACCACCCCAAACAGAACAACATAAGGAGCACACATCATGCTAAGTTTTATCGACAACTTCTGGCAACTCTTTGTGTTATCAGCTCCCTGGCTGTTGGTTGGTTTGCTGGTGGCTGCCATGATGAAGGCCTGGATCCCAATGGATTGGTTGCAACAGCAGCTCGGGGGCGATGGCGTCAAACCTGTGATAAAAGGTGCTTTGTTGGGCGCCCCATTACCTCTGTGCAGCTGCGGTGTGATCCCGGCAGCGATGCAATTGCGACGCGGTGGTGCCGGCAAAGGAGCGACCGTAGCATTTTTAAGTGCCACACCGGAAACCGGTGTCGACTCGATTTCAGTTTCCTATGTGTTGCTTGGCCCGCTGATGGCGATTGTCCGGCCTGTCGCTGCTATTTTAAGCGCCATTACCTCCGGCCTCTTGGTGGGTAAAGCTACCGGACACGACAGTAACACTAAAACAGAAGCTCCGGTCAAAAGCTGCTGTGCCAGCAACAAAGCTGCCACTCCAGCACCAGAACCAGCACCAGTAAAATCGGCTTGCTGTGCGACTAAAAAGACAGCAGCAGCCCAGCTATCCCGGCCACAAAAGCTATGGCTACAAGCCAAAGATGGCATAGCCTATAGTACCGGCAAACTGCTGAGCGATTTTTATCTGTGGCTGATGATTGGCTTATTCTTTGCGGCTCTGGTGCAAACCCTGGTGCCAATGGACGCATTGGCAAAATACGGCAGCAGCATCTGGACCATGTTGTTGATGGTACTGATTTCCGTGCCGATGTACGTCTGCGCAACCGCCTCTACCCCGATTGCTGCAGCCTTGATGATGATGGGCATTTCACCCGGCGCTGCCCTGGTCTTTATGCAAGCAGGGCCGGCTACCAATATAGCGACCATCAGCGTGGTGTACAAAGAGCTGGGTATGCGGGCGCTGGTTGCTTACTTATTTGGTGTCATTGTGATGTCGGTGTTCTTTGGCTGGTTGCTGGATTTTGCATTGCAGTACTTTGATATCTCGGTGCAAAGTGCCATGCAACACCAACACTCGGTGTTGCCCTACTGGCTGGAGCTATCGGCTGCACTCCTGCTTGCCGGCTTGATCGTCCGGATCCTCTGGCAGCAATGGCAGAAAAAACAAAGCATGAAAGCGCATACAGCCTGATCCCGGCATTTGCGACAACAAGCACTTGCACCCTGGCTGTTACCATGCGTATGATGGCTTACACCCCTTGGTGATGCCATCATTTTTTCCGGGAATGCTATGTTACGGTTAGGGATTCTGCTTTTGCCGCTGCTGTACTCTGTGCATCTTATGGCCCATGAGCCTCCAGAGCTAATCTGGTGCCTGGATGATCATTGGCACACTCCGGCGCATGAGCACAAGCCGGAAAACAAAACAGCACTTTTTATGCAAACCATTGCCGAGCGTCTGGCAATCACTATCCGGCCAACCCCCCTGACTCCCTTTAGCCGTTGCTTACGTAAAATGGAGCTTGGCCAGGCCGATCTGATGGTTAGTTTAAATTACAGTGTCGATCGTGAGCGTTTCCTGCACTTAATCCCCTACGATGAAGCACAGCCTGAATCGCTTTATTTACTGCGCACGGCTGATGATATTGCCAGTTGGGATGATATAAAGCAGCGGAACATTGTGGTGCTTCATGACTATGGGTATAGCCCCGAGTTGCAGCAGATGCTGAGCAAGGATTCGTTCCGTCTGATTCAGGCTGCCTCGCTGGAAGATGCCTTTGCCATGTTGTTGCTGCAAGAAGCCGATGTGGTGATTGGCCCGGCGCAAAGTGCCGTGAATGTGATTCACAACAACCCAAGACTGCACGATCAATTTAAACAAGCCAGTTATCAATTCAACTTCCGCCAGGCCCGCACCATCAACCTGGCTTTCTCCCGAGCCAGCTCCCATCAGGAAATACTCCCCAAATTGCAGCAATTGATACAGCAGATGATTGAGAATGATGAAATAAAGCATTTCCGTCCGCAATCAAAAACGCTGGATTAACCAGAAATCACGAACATCCATGGCTCAAACCTGACAGGCATAATGCTATGATTAGCAAAGTGCCCTGAGCGCACTGCCGCAGCGTTAAAGAATAATTTATTTTAGCCATGCATTGTTGAGTAAATAGTTTATTCATAATAAAGTAGCACTAGAAGGTTGTAGCCATTCGGAATGCCTGAGAGGACGTTGATGTTAAGCAAAAGCAGTCACCCCAAAGATGTGCGCCTGGCATGCCGCCAGCAACAGCACAACGGCAATACCTCTGGCCTGGCCGCTGGCTTTGTGCAGGCCAATATGGTGATCTTGCCAAAAGCCGATGCCAGTGATTTTCTGCAGTTTTGTCAGCTCAACCCCAAGCCCTGCCCTGTCGTGGCGCTCTCTGCCCAGCCCGGTGATACCGGCATTGCGGCTATTGCTGCCGATTTGGATATTCGCAGCGACTTACCAAGCTACCGGTTGTTTCGCCACGGCGAACTGGTGCAGGAGCTGCCGGATATTGGCGAGCTCTGGCGCGATGATTTGGTCACGTTTTTCCTGGGCTGCTCCTTCTCGTTTGAAGAAGCCCTGCTGGCCGATGGCCTGGAAATTCGGAATATTACCGAAGGGGTCAATGTGCCGATGTACCGCACCAGTATCCGCTGCCAAAGCGCCGGTAAATTCAGCGGCCCCATGGTGGTGAGTATGCGGCCGATGAAACCTGCTGATGCCATTCGCGCCATTCAGATTTGCAGCCGCTTTCCGCAGGTGCATGGTGCACCGGTGCACTTTGGCGATCCGGCCGCCATTGGCATTGCCGATTTAACCCAACCGGATTTTGGCGATGCCGTCAGCATCAAGCCAGGCGAAGTACCGGTGTTCTGGGCCTGTGGCGTGACGCCGCAACTGGCGATTGCCGAAGCCAAACCGGAATTTTGTATTACCCACAGCCCGGGCTGCATGCTGGTGACCGATATTCCAAATTCAAAATTGGCGTTGTTTTAGCCGGAGGAAGCATGAAATTAAACTGCGATCTGGGCGAAAGTTACGGCAGCTGGACCATGGGCATGGACAGCAGCGTGATGCCTTACATCGATATGGCCAACATTGCCTGTGGTTTTCATGCCGGTGATGCCGACGTGATGCAGCGTACTTTAGCATTGGCCAAGCACTACCGGGTTGAAGTCGGCGCTCATCCCAGTTACCCGGATCGACAAGGCTTTGGCCGCCGCTCAATGAACTGCTCAGCCGAAGAGCTGGTGAATCTGTTGCATTATCAAATCGCGGCGCTGGATGGCATGGCGCAAATCCATGGCCTTGAGCTGAGCTACGTCAAGCCGCATGGTGCTCTCTACAACGATATGATGCGAGAACCTGCTATTCTGCAGACGGTGTATACAGCCATTAAAAGCTACCACAAACCGCTGGCATTGATGCTGCTGGCAACAGCCGAACAGGCAAAGCATCAGGCCGATGCCAAAGCGCAGGGTATTTCGCTGCTGTTTGAAGCCTTTGCCGACCGGCGTTATACCGATGACGGTTTGCTGATGCCACGCAGCAAGCCAGGTGCCGTGCTGGATAAAACTGAAGTCATGGCGCAGGTACTGTTGTTGGTGAATGAAGGCGTGGTGATCACGGAAAGTGGTAAGCGGCTCGCGCTGCAAGCCGATACACTCTGTGTGCACGGCGATAACGAAGCCGCCATTGCCGAAGTCCAGCATATTCGTCAGTTGTTGCAAGGCTAGTCGTTATGCTTGATTACAGCATTCAGATTGCCGGTGAAAGCAGCCTGATCCTCTACCCGCCGCAGCAGATGTCGACCGAGGTTAATCAGTGGGTGCTTGCTGCCTGCCAGCAACTAGAACAGGCATTGGCCGATGTGTTGCTGGATGTCACGCCATCCTATGCCTCCATCCTGGTCAGCTACAATCCGCTGCGCACGGATCATTTTTTGGTCAAAGCCAGGATCCGACAGGCACTGGCAGCGCAAAGCGGCGAAAGCCAGCAGGCTGGCAAACTGGTCGAGCTGCCGGTGTATTACAGTGAAGAAAGCGGGCCGGATCTCACCCGGCTGGCAAAGCTGCATCAACTGGGCATCGAGCAAGTGATTGAGCTGCATCAGGCGCCGTTGTACCGGGTGTATGCGATAGGTTTTGCGCCTGGTTTTGCTTACATGGGCGAAGTGGATGAACGCCTGGCCACCCCACGACTGGACAGTCCCCGCGCCAAAGTGCCCAAAGGTGCCGTAGCGATTGCCGATCGCCAGACGGCGGTCTATCCGGCTGAGTCCCCTGGTGGCTGGAATCTGCTGGGCCTGTGCCCGCTGCAGTTTTTTGATCCAAGCAAAACGCCCAGCATGCCGGTGGCAGTGGGCGATCAGGTTCGCTTTACCGCCATCGACAAAGTCGAGTTTCTGCGCCTGGGAGGCGTATTATGAGCGGTTTTCGTATTGAGCAACCCGGCCTGCTTTGCACCTTGCAGGATCAAGGGCGTTTTGGTCAAAGCCGGCTCGGCCTGACCACGGCAGGCCCGGCCGATGGCCATGCTTTTCGCTGGGCCAATGCTTTGCTTGGCAATACGCCTGGCAGCTGCGCGCTGGAAATCACACTCGGCGGCTTACAACTGAGCGCCGAACAAGATACTGCCATTGCCGTCTGCGGTGCGGCTGTGCCCTTTAGCATCAACGGCAAGCCAAAAGCTTTATGGCAAGGCCATATCATCAAAGCAGGCGATCGCATTGAGCTGGGTATGGCCACTGCTGGCGTACGAGCTTACCTGGCAGTAGCCGGTGGCTTTAGGGTGGCTGAGCAGTTTGGCAGCTGCGCTACGGTGCTGCGCGAAGGCATTGGTGGCCTGGATGGCGGCAAGCTACAAGCCGGGCAATTACTGCCGCTGACAAAACCAGCTGCGGCCATGGCTTCGCAGCAGCTGTTTGCCTTGCCCGAGCGTTTCTGGCCGGATTATCAGAGCCCGCTGACATTGCGCCTGATTGAAGGCTATCAGTGCGAGGATTTTTCAGTCGCAGAGCGGCAACGCTTTTATCAGCACCCCTACCAGATATCGCCTAAATCCGATCGGATGGGCTGCCGGCTGCAGGGCCCGCCACTGCACTGCCAGCGCAGCAAGATGTTGTCAGAAGGCATCTGTTATGGCGCTGTACAGGTACCACCGGATGGTCAGCCCATTGTACTGCTGAGCGATCGGCAAACGCTTGGTGGCTACCCCAAGCTTGGCTCAGTTTTGTCGCTCGATTGCTGGCAACTGGCACAACGTTCGGCTGGCTTTGAACTGCAATTTGCAGCCATTAGTATGGAGCAGGCACACAATCTGCTGCATTTGCAGGAACAACGCTTTTGGGGACAACACAGCCAACTGGAGGTGCTTTGATGAAGTCATTGCTGTCACTCAGTCGTCAGATTGAAGACTTGCTGGTGGGGCGTAATTTACGCGGCATGCAGCAGTTGCAACAGGCGCTGCGCCCCGGCTATTACCTGCGCGCGGCCCGTATCCTGAACCAGTGCCAGGGGGTGGTTTTTATTGGCACCGGCTTTCCGGTTGCCGATACCTTTGAAACCGATGGCCCGGTTGGCGCCATAGCCTTGTACGATTGCCTGCAATACCTGGGCGCCCGGCCTGTGCTGGTGTGTGGCGATCCGCTCTACTCGGTGCTAAAAACCGATTACCATTGCCATCCACTGCCCATCAACAGCCAGCAAGATTTGGCGGCACTGGCGGCCGAAGCCCTGCAGCATTATCAGCCACAAGCGGTGATCTCCATTGAGCGCCCCGGCCGGGCCCGGGACGGCAAATATTACAATATGCGGGGCGAAGACATCAGTGGCCGCTGCGCCAGCTTCGATGATTTTTTACATCTGGCTCCCTGCCCCACCCTGGCCATCGGCGATGGCGGCAATGAGATTGGCATGGGCAATATCAATACCGCCGTCAGCAAGCTCAACATTATTCCGGCGGCGACTGAGTGCGATGAACTTTTGCTGGCCGATGTCTCCAACTGGGGAGCTTATGGCCTGATTGCGCTGCTCAGCGTCTGGCGCGAGCAGGATCTGCTGGCGCAGGTGCAACCGCTGCGTATTTTGCAGTATTTATCCGATCGCGGCAGTGTGGACGGTGTCAGCCGACTGAATACCTTGACCGAAGACAGCTTGGATGCCAGTGAAGGTATTGCTGTTATTACCTCTTTACGTGCCCTCTGTGGCTTTAGCTGAGTATGACTATGAGTATTGTGTATTTAAATGGAGACTTTCTGCCGGCTGTTGAGGCCCGCATCTCGCCAATGGATCGTGGCTTTTTATTTGGCGATGGCATCTACGAAGTAGTGCCGTCCTACCAGGGCCACTTTGTTGGCCTGGTGCCCCATCTGGAGCGGATGTTAAGCGGCCTTGAGCAACTGAGCATTGAGGCTGGCCTTAGCCTGGCCGACTGGCAGCAGTTGCTGACGGATTTGCTGGCGAAAAACCAGAGCATGGGAGAGAACCTGGGGGTTTATCTGCAGGTGAGCCGCGGCACCGATGTAAAACGCAATCATGCCTTTCCGGCCAATATCCGGCCTACGGTATTTGCCTTTGTGTTTGAGATCCCGCCGGCACCAGTAGCCGATAAAGACAAAGCGCCGCGCTACCGGGTGGTGACCGCCGACGACTTGCGCTGGCAGCGCTGCCATATCAAATCGACCTCTTTGCTTGGCAATGTGCTGCACTACCAGCAAGGCTACGCTCAGGGGGCGCAGGAAACCATTTTATTTAACCGCGAAGGCTTTTTGACCGAAGCAGCTGCCTGCAATGTGTTTGTGGTCAAAGACGGCGTGATTGCTACCCCGCCACTGAGTACTGAGCTGCTGCCTGGCATTACCCGACTGATTTTGCTGGCGATTTTGCGCAAGTACAGCAGCTACCCGGTGGAAGAGCGCGCCATCAGCCGGGCTGAAGTACTGGCCGCCGATGAAGTCTGGTTAACCAGTTCCAGCAAAGAGGTCGCGCCTGTGGTGCAAATCAACGATCAGTGGGTGGGCGATGGCGAGCCCGGCAATATCTGGCTGGATGTACAGACGCTGTTTAGCGCCCATAAATACGAGTTTTAAGCATTAGCACAACGCGTGAACGAAAGAGCCCGCTGCTGCGGGCTCTTTGTCTGCAGCTTTAGTCTGCTTTACGGCTCAATGCCCAGCGCATAATGTCGCCCCAACTGGGCTCTTTGCCGTACATTTGCATGCCACGCAGGAAAATCCGCCCACCGAGCCGACGCATGTAGTACACCGCAGCCAGCAACAATGCCAGCGACAAGCTGAGTTGCCACCAGGGCACCTCCACCATCGACATCCGCACCGGCATGGCGGCAAAGGACGTGACAGGTAGCCAACTCAGCAGCGTCATAGCCCAGCCGGATGGGCTCTCAATCACCAGATAGGTAAAGAGCAGCGGCAACCAGGTGACCATCATCACCACGCCTTTGCCGCTGGTATTGGGATCATCAATCGAGGCAGCAATGGCCCCCATAAAGCAGGCACAAAGTAATAACCCAGCCAATGCAAAGGGAATAAGCCAAAGAATAACCCACCAGTTCAACCAGCTCAGATCCAGGCCGTCACCGGCAATTACAGATATCACTACGAAAAATACCAACATCACCAGCAGGGTGGTGAGCATGGCTTTCAAGGCGCTGAAGCTATGACCAAGCATCTTTCCATCCATCCATTGCTGCGGAGTCACAATGGCATAGAGTTGCTCAGTCACCCGCTGCTGCTTTTCGCCGGTTATGCTCATTAAAATTTGGCCAAAGGCAGTGCTTAGGCCTATCAGCAATAAAATCAGCACGGCAAAGGCAATCATCTTCTCCGGCGTGTCTTCACCTTTAAAGTCATCATCCAAAAAGTTGCGTGCTATTGGCTCTGGCTGTTGCAGCTCGGTCAGCTGCGCATCGGTTAAACCAAAATCACCGGCCCGTTGCATTTGAAAATAGCTTTGCAGTACCTGCTCCAATTGTGGCAGCCATTTACTGCTGGCACCGGTGTACAAGACCCAACTGTCGTCCTGATAGGCCAAAACAGCATGCCAGGTTCGGTGATCGCGCAGTTGCTGCAATTGCTGCGACAGATCGATGCTGGGGCGCTGAAACTCAAACTGTTCGGTATTTTGCACCACCAGTGTGCCAGGCACGGCAATACGGTACTGCTGACGGCTTTCATCGGTCAGATAGACCCAGGCAAAACCGCCCCCCATCACCGCCAGCATCAGCAAGTATGAAATCAGTTGCTGCTTCCATTTAAAGAAGCGCAGAAACTCCCAGCGGGCCACAATCAGACTTTGACGGGATATCATGCCGCGGCCTCCTGTGGCGTTTGCCGCTGATGCCTGGACATAGCGTTCAGGTACAACTGATGCAAATCCGGTTTTTGCATGGCTATTTGCTCCGGCTCAATCCGGCCCAGCAGTTGCTGCAACACAGGGCCAACGTCAGCATCCGGTGACAAGGTCAGCAGTGCCTGCTCTGGCTGAGGCAGCTCCACCCTGGTCACTGCCTCCAGACTGCGCAACCAATCAGCCGGCAACGGCACTTTGCTGCTTAACTGAATTTGCACCTCCGGTTGTGCCTGCTGGCGGATGTCGGCCAGGGTACCAGCCAGCACCACCTCGCCTTTGGCCATCAGCACCATGCGATCAGCCAGTTTTTCCACCATCGCCATCTGATGCGCACTTAATATCACTGTCATGCCGTTTTGCTTGAGCTGCTTGAGGAAATCGACCACTTTTTCCTGATTGATGGGGTCCAGCCCAGAGAAAGGCTCATCCAGAATCACCAGAGCCGGCTTGTGCAGTACCGCTGCAATGAGCTGCACTTTTTGCTGGTTGCCTTTAGACAGCTGTTTCAAATCGTCATGCCGCCGCTCAGTTAGTTCAAATACTTCCAGCCAGTGCTCCATCCGGCTCAGTGCTTCCGCTTTGCCAAGTCCATGCAACTGCGCCAAAAACAGCAGGTTTTTTTCGACACTTTTATCACCATAAAGGCCACGGTCTTCCGGCAAATAGCCCAGTAAGCGCCGTGGCACATGCTGAAAACTCTGCTCCTGATAACACACTGAAATATTGCCGGCATCGGGCTTGGTCATGCCCACCAGCATACGAATAATGGAGGATTTACCAGCTCCGTTCGGGCCAAGTAAAGCAAAAATTTCGCCACTTTGGATCTGAAAGCTAACCTGGTTCACCGCTGTGACCGTGGCGTACTGCTTGGTCACAGCATCAATACGAAGTTGCATCTGAAAGCTCCTTACCAGCCGTTTACACTGGAAAAGACTAGCACTGCGCTCTACAGGAGCCCATCAGAAAAGTGTTAGCAAATATAAAAGCCCGCTTCAGCGACTAAAGATTAAATGCAGCTGATTGCGATGCTCGCTTTTATCCTGCGCATCAAACGGCAGCACCAGATCGTCTTTGCCATTGCCGGTCAGATCGGTGATTAGTACCCGGCTGCTGTCACGTGGTACATCCAGCTCCAAGCGTTCACTGCGCCGGCTAAATAACCGGCCGCTATCCGGGCTGTATAAACGCAAACGACCACTTTCACCGACCAACAGGTGTTTCTGACCAGTACCGGCTAAATCGGCCAATTGAAACAGTGGCAAATCAAAACGTACATTGCTGATGCTGACATCTACCCGCGCCTGCTGGCGCAAATCAGCCCGGCTGGCATAACGCCCCTGCTCATTCATCAGGAAAAAATCCACATCCAGATTGGCATTGCCACGCAGCAATACCCGCACTATGGTGCCTACCCCAATGTTGGTGTTAGGGATGTAAAAATCCTGCCGGCCATTGCCATTAAAATCACCAATCACAACATCTATCGGCACATTATCCGTTTTCACACGGGTATCCGGTTCGGCTTGAAACACCAAGCCTTGTTCCGTCATACGGCCAAAATGAATGCGGTACTCATTATTGCGTTCCAACGCATCGGCCAGCAGCTCGCGCACCATCACCAGATCAGGGATGCCATCGCCATTCATATCCTGCACATCAAACAGCCGATCCAGTTGCAGTCCCTGGTAACTTCGGCCTGCATCGATTCTCTGATCCAGCGTACGCTCAGTCGATAAGGGCACCGGCCAATCCAGTGCGGTTGGCTGCTCACTGAAACTGCCGTCATCTGCTTGCAGAAAGGCCCAGAAGCGACCATCCTCCACCACCACTAAATCCTGGCGGCCACTGCCATTGCTGTCCAGTACAAAAGGACGACGTGGTTGGTAATCCAGGCTGCTCTGCCAGCTTTGAATGCGACTGGGCAGCTGCAACCGGTACTGGCGGAAGCTACCATCAGCTTGCTGGCGCAGCAGATACGATTCGGTAAAATCCGGAATAAAAAAGTCCGTCAGCTCCCCCCCCAGGTCCAGCGTAAAATTGCGCTGGCGCAGCCGCACCGGATCCAGCACCCGGTGCACCGAGTTCAGTTCCAACAACCGCTGATACTGACCATCCGGTAAACGCATCTGGTACAAGCCATCAATCCCCCAGAACACCAGTTGCGGCTGTTCGAAGCCTGCCAGAGTGGCTTTGCTAAAAAACTGCGCTGCTGCAGGAATTTCCAGCTGTGTGACCGTAAAGTCAACGGTGTTGATAAGGCTAAGCCAACGCTGATACTGATTAAAGCCCGATACCAGCAGATAAGGCTGACCGGGTAATTTAAGCAGACTGCCATTGGCTGGATGCTCAAGCTGCAACTGCACCCGCTCCAGCGTCAGTTCCTCGGCAATAGCAAGATCAGAGCACAGCCATAGCGCGAACAGTCCGATCCATAAAGTTTTGCGTATCATAGGTTTAGCATCCAGCTTTCAAGTGACTGGCCACAAAGTATCATGTGGCCTAAAAAACGCAATGATTAGAGTGTAAGCAGATGCATGATAAAACGGAAAACGCCGGGTGATGGATCACCCGGCGTGGCAGGATAGCTTGTACGCCTGATGTTTAACGAGCGTTGGTGCTCTCAAAGATTTTATCGGCAGAAGCCGCAACAAAGCCGGTATACAAGATGCCTGGTGCCACTTCGTAGCGACGGGCAAACTCATAGAAACAGCTTGGAATGGTGGCCGGGCCATCGCTGAACTGCAGGGTAATCAGATCAGCCAGGGTGGAGGATTGCTCCAGCAACACCTCTTTGCTGCCTTTGATTTCGCCGCCAGAAGTATTCAGCAGGAAGCCACCGTCTTTCAGTGCCTGATTGACCTGCTCCAGCGTCTCGAAGTTCTCCAGCGCATTGACACTGACGGTAAAATGATTGGCGCGGAAGCCCCAGGCTGCCATCCAGGCTGCGTACTCGCTTTCTGCCAGTAGCTTCTCGTAACTGGCATGATCCACTGACCAGTGAGTACCAGAGTACAGGAAGTTATCTGCAGTAACTGCCTCATCCGGGATCTGGGCAACCAGCTCACCGACTATCTGCTGCAACTGCTCAGAGCACTGCTCCAGCAACAACTCAGAGATAAAGACCTTCGGCTGATTGCGATCCGGATGCTCAAAATGCTTGGCATACAGTTTTTTCGCTTCAAAATGGTACTCGCCACACTCTTCGTAGCCAACCGCTTTAAAATGCGCAGCCAGCTTTTCCAACCCGATTTTTTCCAGGTTGAAAGTACGTAAGGCGATGTGGTCATTGATAATGTCCGCTTGCTGAGAGCTTCCCAGCAACTGGTGGACACGCTTGGCAGAAGGCGTTACTTCCAGGTAGTTCTGCCACAGATTTTCAAACAGCTCATTGACGTTGCTATGCATGACGCTCACCTTACTTCTTAACTTCCGGGATGCCCCAGCGGGGCAGCTAGTATAACAAATTTGCTTTCTATCAATACCGCCTTAACGGCGGCCCTTTTCCAGCACAATAAAGCGGGCCAGCTCGCCATCGGACAGTTGCAGTGCATCCGCCAGCTCCGGTTGGATTAACAACAGCCCCTGATGTTCATCAAAGCGGGCCTGTTCACTGAAGCTGGCGCGAAAGCCCTGGGTCTGCGTGTTGCTGACTGCCAGCATCTGGCCAGGCTCAACTTTGGGTACCACCCTTACCGGCACCTTCAGGCTGCTGGCCACGGAGTGGATCTGACCAAGACGGGCTTCGATGGTGGGGCCGGCATCGAATAAGTCGACATAGCCACGATGGACAAAGCCTTCTTGCTGCAACATTTTCAGCGCCGGCCTGGTGTGCTCATGCACCTGACCTATCACTTGCTGGGCTTCTTCCGGTAACAAGCCCACATAAATAGGATGACGTGGCATCAGCTCGGCAATAAACGCCTTTTTACCGACCCCAATCAGATGATCAGCAGTCGGAAAATCGATGGTTAAAAACAGCTTTTGCAACCAGCCCCAAAATGGCGGTTGACCATTGCCGTTCGAAACACCGCGCATTTCGGCAATCACTGTCTCGGCAAAGCGCTGTGGATGCTCGGCCATAAACAAAAAACGCACCTTGGATAAAAAACGCCCGGTATAGCCGGTGCGATAGCTTTGGCGCAAAAACA
This sequence comes from Alkalimonas mucilaginosa, assembly GCF_036327005.1. NCBI lineage: Bacteria > Pseudomonadati > Pseudomonadota > Gammaproteobacteria > Alkalimonas > Alkalimonas mucilaginosa. The sequence goes on along the minus strand of NZ_JAUGZK010000001.1, from coordinate 428,463 downwards.
GCGTGCAGATTTCCGAAGCACCGGTGTAATCGTTGCAAAGCGTCAACGTTTTCAGCTGATTTAACACATTCAGCTCGGCCGAGTGATGCATCACCCTATTTTGCTGAAAATGATACAGTGGCGTCTCCAGTCCCACCGCCGCTTCAATCCCGGTGGTACCAACAATACTACCCGTTGCGGTATCCTCCAGCACGAACAGATAGCCCTGTTGGCCCGGCTGCTCGACACAGTCTGCAAAACTGCTTTCAGAGTGGGCAATCTTTTGCTGCAGCCGACCATCGTTGACCGGCAGGGAAGTAAAACCCGGGCCGGACTCTTCTGCGATCTGACGCAGCGCAGCAAAGTCACTGCTTTGAATAGGGCGAATAACCAGCATCCGTTGTTAACCCTGTACGATTTTGGCAACCGCACGCTCAAAGCGGGCCAGGCCTTCGCGGATATCCGCATCCGGGATCACCAGCGATGGCGTAAAGCGCACCACATTGGCACCCGCTACCAGCGCCATCAGGCCTTCTTCGGCAGCCGCAACCATAAAATCACGCGCCTTGCCGGCATAATCGCTGTTCAGTACAGCACCCAACAGCAAGCCCTGGCCGCGAATGGTAGCGAACACCTGGTATTTTTCATTGATCTGAGACAAACCATCACGAAACAGCTGCTCTTTAGCTTTTACGCCAGCCAACACTTCCGGCTGATTGACGGTGTTCAGTGCCGCCAGCGCCACAGCACAAGCTAAGGGGTTGCCGCCATAGGTTGAACCATGAGTACCGACCACCAGGTGCTTGGCGATGGCGGTGGTGGTAAGCATGGCACCAATCGGGAAGCCGCCGCCGAGAGCCTTGGCTGTGGTTAAAATATCAGGCGTGACACCTAACCCCATATAGGCATAGAGCTCACCGGTGCGGCCAACGCCGGTTTGCACTTCATCAAAAATCAGCAAGGCCTTGTGTTGATCGCACAGCGCCCGCACCTGCCGCATAAACTCCACATCGGCTGGCACTACGCCACCCTCGCCTTGCAGCGGCTCAACCATCACCGCACAGGTGCGATCAGAAATCAGTGCTTTTAAGCTGTCAATGTTGTTGAATTCGGCATGCTCGATGGCTTCCGGTTTCGGGCCAAAGCCATCAGAATAAGCCGGTTGGCCGCCCACAGTCACCGTAAAGAATGTACGGCCATGGAAGCCTTGTTTAAAGGCAATGATTTGGTTCTTCTCGTCACCATAGTTGTCTTTGGCAACACGGCGCGCCAGCTTCAGTGCGGCCTCATTGGCTTCAGCACCCGAATTGGCAAAGTAGACTTTCTCGGCAAAGGTCGCATCGACCAGGGCTTTGGCCAGCAACAAAGCAGGCTCATTGGTCAGCACATTGGATAAATGCCACAGCTTTTCGCCCTGCTCTTTTAACGCAGACACCAGGGCCGGATGGCAATGCCCCAGACAGTTCACCGCAATACCGCCGGCAAAGTCGATGTATTCCTTGCCTTGCTGATCCCAGACTCTGGAGCCGGCACCTTTGACCGGGATCATCTGAGCCGGAGCGTAGTTTGGAACCATCACATCATCGAAAAGTGCTCTGTTAACCTGTTGCATGAAAAACCTCATTGCGTGGATTGTCGGTAGGGAACCGGAGAAAAGATGGCCCAGTGTAATCGCCATGACTGCCATTTTGCAGTATCATTCTGTACATTATTACCATTTATTCATACAATCTGATAAGCCAAGGTGTCGATATGATAAATTCGGACGATGAACAGTTGCTGGCTATCCTTAGAACCAATGGCCGGGCCAGCGTGTCGGATCTGGCGCGGGCGCTCGATGTGTCGCGCACTACCATTCAAAACCGGCTGCAACGGCTGGAGCAGCAAGGGGTGATTCAGGGCTACACGGTGGAGCTGGGCAGTCGCTTTCTCAGTGAACAGGTATCGGCCCATGTGTCGATTAAGGTGCGGCAAAAACTGACTGCCCGAACCAATCTCGAACTAAAACACATGCCACAGGTGTCGGCGCTTTACGCTATCAGTGGTGAGTATGATTTGATTGCCATCGTACAGGCACAGAATACCGAGCAGCTTAGCCATATTCTGGACGATATCGGCAATCTGGAAGGAGTGGAAAGGACCAACTCCTCGGTGATTTTGGAAACCAAATTTAAGCGCTAGGGCATGCCCTAGAGCTTTTTCTGCCAGAACACCGCCTGGCCCATAGCAGGATCGAGCTGATAGCCGGCAAAGCCAAATTTCTGGTAGCTGGCTTTGGCGATGGTATTGCCTTCCAGCACTTCCAATGTCAGTTTGCAGCAGTTACGGGCACGAGCCAGTTGCTCCACCGCCTGCAGCAATGCGGTGCTCAGCCCCTGCCCACGGTAAGCGGGCAGCACAGCAATATCGTGAATATTCATAATGGGCCTGGCGGCAAAGGTAGAAAAGTTCTCCACGCAATTCACCAGGGCGGCTGCCACCCCATCGATATAGGCAATAAAACTGAAGGTATCGCTGCGCTCTGCCAACCGCTTGGCAAGCTGGGCCTGTACTTCCTCCGACAGAGGCTCCCCGCCCCCCATTGGATCCAGTGCGTACTGGTTCAGTAAATACACCAGTTGCTGGGCTTGTGCTGGTTCCTGGTAATTGACGGCTTTGACTTCAATCATCGTTGTCTTCATCCTAATAATTGATAATGGTTAGAATACCCAACAGCATAAAAATGGCGCAAGCAGCGCGACGGGCCCAATCGAGCGAAATTTTTTCCATCAACCAACTGCCGGCATAGACCACAGGCACATTGGCGGCCAGCATACCAAAGGTGGTACCCCAAATCACCATCCAGATAGCATCCTCAAAAGTCGCTGCCAGGATCACGGTGGCAATTTGGGTTTTGTCACCAATTTCCGCTAAAAAGAACAAAATGCAGCTGGCCATAAAGGCACCAAACTTCAGTACGCCGGTATCCTCACTGTCGTCTTTATCCGGAATAAGCAACCAGAGTGCGACCAGAATAAAAGAGCCACCCAGCAGAAAACCCTGCCAGCCTTCTGGAATAAACTGCGCCACCCAGACACCCAGCCAGGCCGAAGCTGCATGATTCAATAAGGTAGCGACCAGAATACCGGCGATAATGGCTAATTTGGAGCGAAAGCGTGCTGCAAGGAATAATGAGAGAAGTTGGGTTTTATCGCCAATTTCGGCAATAGCCACCGCAGTGAACGAAGCAAGAAAAGCATCCATGGGAACGACTCAGCGGGAACATCAACCAAAGACATACAACAGACTCCCGCTTTGGGTCCGTTGCATGTCTCAGGTCTCATCAGTCTGCAGCAAAGCTGCAAATGTTGTTGCCATGTGCAATGAGGCACAAGGATGTTGACAACAACGCCAGTCTGGCCGATTACTCCCCCAAGCGCGGCCGCATTGTAGCCTTGTTTAAGGGCTGATGCAAGTCAGCAGACAGGGTGTCAGCTCCTCTTACACCCATGTAAACAGAATTCCATAACAACATGATTTAATGAGAAAATAAAAATGGCACTTCCTATGCATTAGATTTTATTGATGAACTATTTGGCTGCATGGAGGCCACTATGAAAGCACTATCAGGTATTGCTGGTTTTATTTGCTTGTTGTCGTTTGGCAGTATTGCAAGCCCAATGGCAGGACCTAAAGCCTGTGATCTTTGGGATATGCAGGTCACTAAAGTGCGCGCCGTTGGCAGCGACAGCTGGTTGGAATTAACGCCGGAAGTCAGTGCGCTTAGCTGCATTGGTGCCTTTACCGGCAACAACAGCAGTTTCTATGATCCAGTGAAAAATCACCCGGACTACTACAATCTGGGTTTTAAAAATGATGGCTGGATGAACTACTATGGCAACCAGAGCCCCTATTGGGATACGGATGGAGCTTTTATAACCAGCAACGATATGCTGCAGGATTTACAAGGCTTGGGCCCGATAGATCCAGGTTGGGTCCAGATGGGTAAAGACGATGGCCAGGGCTTTATGCCCGACTCCAGTCGTAAGGGAGATAAGTCGTACACCTACGAGCAGACGGTCTTTTCGATGAGTGATTGCAAAGACAAAAATGGCCTGGCTGAAACCTGTGTCGGTGGCGATGCGGTTTCCGGTAACTGGCTGTTTTCACCTCCGGCGGTGAGTCCGGAAGAACTGTTTGATATCCTGGGTGGTACTTTCTTCGATCAAATGGCCGTTGTATTTAAAAGCAGTACAGCCTTTGCCATTTATACCTTTAGCATCACGCAATTTGCCGACATCGGCCTGGGGCCCATTTTACCGGGCGAGCAAAAGTTTGAGTTTGCTGGTACCTGGGATATGAGCGACACCTTGATCAATAAAGGTGGGCAAGCGGCAGGCTTGTCAAACTACACCCTGTATGGCCGGGATCCAACCGGTAGCTTTGTGGTACCGGCGCCGGCTACCATTGGCTTGATTGGCGTATCGCTTTTGTTGATGAGGCTGTTCCGTCGGAAAAATTTACATCTTTCCAATTAATGCAGTCGTCACCAAACGAAAAACCACACTTTCCTGGTGTGTTTTTTTTATTCAGAATCTATTCATCCAAAAAAGCTAGTATTAAGGTAGAATGAACTAAACCATTTTTGGGTTTGTCCCATAAATGATAAGTACTTTTTTCCTGGAGTAACGACATGAATGTTCAGTCTCACCGCTTAGCTCAGTTCTCGTACCAATCGCTGCGGTCATCTGTTGCGATAACAGTCATGGTGGTGTTCGCTCTGCTGCTTTCTGCTTGTGCCAGCAAACCCGAGCCACGGATTGACTACGCCCGGGACGTGAATTTTGCTCAATACCAGACCTTTGGCTTTTTTGACAATCCTGAAACCAATACTGAAGAGTACCAAAGCCTGTTAACTGATCACTTTAAATCGGCTCTACGGCGCGAAATGGAAGCCCTGGGCTACCGCTATCAAGCCGAAGGTGCCCAACTGTTGTTAAATTTCGCTTCCAACACAGAAGATAAAACCGATATTCGTTCCAGCCCCTTCCGGGCCAATGTTGGCTTTGGTCGTTACGGCTACCGCTCCGCCTGGCATCTGGGTTTCCCCATTTATCAATCGGACATCGAAACCGTGCACTACAAACAAGGCACCGTTCGGGTAGATTTAGTCGATGCCGCCCAAAACCGTCTGATTTGGCAAGGCGTGCAGGAAGGCCGCTTAACCCGTGAGGCTCTGAAAAACCCGAAGCAGGCAGTGGACGATACGGTAGCACTAATTTTTCAGCGCTTTCCTACCCGGCAGTAACTCAACTGTCCGCCCAAAAGCAGCCTGCGGGCTGCTTTTTTGTGGCAAAAAAAACCGGCCCAAAAGGGCCGGCAAAGTTAGCACTAGGAGGAACAAACTACCCTCTCTTTCGACAGGCTGTGCTAGTATGGCTTGCTAAGATGACAGCTTAATGACGATGCCACCACCTTGCTGAATATTAGCCAGCCCAAACAAAAACAAGTGCTGCTCATAGCCTTGCCAATGATCGCTTCCAACCTGACCATTCCCTTACTCTCTTTGGTAGATACCGCTGTGGTTGGCCATCTGGAGCATGCCTGGTATTTAGGTGGCGTGGCCCTTGGCAGTAGTTTAATTAGTCTGCTGTTTTTGCTGCTTGGTTTTTTACGCATGAGTACCACGGGCCTCACAGCTCAGGCTTTTGGTGCCGGGGATACCAAGAAGCAAAGTGACACCCTGCTGCAGGCAGCATCTGTTGCCATGATGTTGGCAATGCTGCTATTAGTGCTGCACCCGTTGGTGATGCCTTTGGTACAGCAGATCAGCCAGGCCAGCAGTGAAGTACTGCAGCAGGCCGGTATTTATTTTCACATCCGCATCTGGAGCGCTCCGGCAGCCCTGCTCAATATGGTGCTGCTCGGCTGGTTTCTTGGGCTGCACAATGCCCGCTACCCCATGTGGTTGCTGCTGCTTAATCAAAGCCTCAACATAGTGCTGGATTTACTCTTTGTACTGGGCTTTGGCTGGAAAGTTGCAGGGGTGGCCGCCGCCTCAGTGATTGCCGATTACACGACCTTGTTGGTCGGGCTGCTGCTGGTGCGGCGACTTTGGCAGCAACATCAACTTGCACCCTTTAAGTTTGGGCAACTGAGCCGGCTTACCGGTTATGGCCGTTTCTTTGCGCTTAATCGCGATATCTTTATTCGTAGCCTCTGTTTGCAGCTGGTGTTTGTCTTTATCGCCTTTCGAGGTGCCAGCTATGGCGATACCATTGTGGCCGCCAACGCTGTGCTCATTACTTTTCTGATGCTGGTCTCGTATGCACTGGATGGTTTTGCCTATGCCGCTGAGGCTTGTACCGGCAAAGCGGTGGGCGCCAAAGACAGCAGCGAGTTGCAGCAGTTATTTGCTATTTTGGCTGGCTGGGGTCTGATACTTGGCGTTGCTTTTAGCATGGTGTTCTGGTTGGGCGGCACAACCTTGATTGGCTTACTGACCTCTATCGCTGAAGTGCGACAAAACGCGGCTCACTTTCTGCCCTGGTTAATTGCCCTGCCCCTGATTGCGGTCTGGAGCTATCTGCTGGATGGCATCTACATCGGTGCCACCAAAGCCAAAGCCATGCGCAACAGCATGCTGCTGTCCTTTGCTGGTTTTGTGCTTTGCTACGCCTTGCTGCAAAGGCTGGATAACCATGCGCTCTGGCTGGCACTGTCGGTTTTTATGCTGCTGCGAGGCGTTACTTTGGCTTGGCCCTTGTACCGAAGTGGTGCTGGCTGGCTGCTAAGGTAATACCGCAGCCCTTGGAGCTTTGCTTCACCCATTGCTCAATATGATCCAACACCCCATCGGCAAAAGCACGCTCTCGATTCATGCTAAAACGAAGCCAAAACCAATACCTTGGTTTTTGGGTATTAAATTGAGGATGCTTTAACAAGCTATGTGTTGCGCTGGGCACCATGTGTATTTGAAACCTTGATGAGTGTTTCGTCAAAGGCTTCAGTGTCTGGTAAGTATGCCGAACATCCACATTCTGATCATGCTCCCCCAAAAGCAACAAGAAAGGCATTGAAATACCAGGATAATCATCGGTTGCATCGGCTTGATAATTTAACAGCACAAATTGAAAACGTTCTGGCGACATCACGCTCTCAGCATGACCGTACTGGACTAAATACTCAGCATAGTCAGGTTCACTATTGAAAAAAGCCAGCTCAGCCAGATGACGTTGATAGGCAGCAGCCAGTTGCTCACTGCTTTGCCCTTGCAACTGCATCCACTTTTCGGTCAAGTACCAACTTTGCTGCATCCAGTTAAGCGCAAAACCAACGCCTACTACAAAACACAGATCTTGATTCTGCTGTGCAAGTGCAGGGACCACCCAACCTGCCTGACTAAACCCAACAAGCCCAATCTGGTGATCTTCCAGCGAATAGCGAGTCTTTAGATACTGAATTGCCGATTGAACCTCAGCTTGCCTATCCTGCATAGACTGGTGCAACCATTGCCCTTCTGATTGACCAACACCGGGCTTATCCCAACTGAATACCGCATAACCAGCCCGAATTAACCGGTTCCAAATGGGTTGATAGTAACCATGAGCATCATAAGGTATAGCTCCATCGCCATGAACCATGATGGCCACCTTTTGAATGTTGTCCTGCCCGTCGGCTGAAATTAAATAGCCCGACAATCTTTGTTCAGAGTGAATAAATGGCTCTGCTGTGATCTGGTTGTCAAGGCTCGGCAGAGCGCACGAACAGAGCAAAAAGAACACACAACACATCCAACACTTGGTCATACACATTCCCTCACCTTCTTTGTTCATTGAAAAACTATCCAACTGCACCAGCCAATAAAGTGAATTTTATTTTGCTGCTGAAAACACTCGCAATAAGGGCTCCAATGGCCCGCGTCCAAACAGTCTGGCATAGCGGCTGTTCGGCGACAATTAGGATGACCGCTTGACGACAATTATCTTGGCAGGTTGGGCGTCACAGTAGGTGCCTTGTTTGCTGTTCGGAGTTCAAGGTATCTGGAAAACACATCACCCACCGACAAGAGGCACTGTATATTCAGCATCGCCAACAAGGCATGATTAAGAAACCCTTTGTCGGCATTTTTTTACCGATAAACAATAAAAATAAATTGAGTTGAATTAATTTCTCCATTACAGTGACCAAACAAAGACCGAGTACAGGAAAAACCATGGATATACAAACTCATTCCCGAACCCATCAGATAAAGCAGTTAAGCCGCTACTTGTATTTTGTGCTAACCGGTATGCGCTACCTGCTCTTTTTGGGGGGGCCTGCCATTGTCGTTGTGGCATGGATACCTGATGGCGGGCTCTATCTTGGCAATGCCTTGATACCTATCGAAAGTATAAGCCTGCTGCTCAAGGGAGGAATTTTGGCTTTGTATGCCATTGGTTTACTGATGATGCTTAGGATCACCCAGCACTTTAGGCAGTTGATGCAGCAATTTATGCAGGGCCATATTTTTCACCCTAAGGCCATTGCCAGTGTGCGCGGGGCACTGCATGGCGGCATGCTGTTTTTTCTCCTGTCCTGGCTGTATGCCTTGCTTGGCAGTCTGTACGACTACTTTGTTCATGCCAGGCTGGATATATCATTTGCTACGGAAATCGTGATTGCCTGTATTTACTTTGGTCTGATGTATACCTTGTTGTGGGCGTTGGAAATAGGGGCGGATCTGAATGAAGAATCCGAGATGACGATTTAGGAGCGGTTATGGCCATTATTGTGAATCTGGATGTGGTATTGGCACAGAACAAAATGCGTTTAAACACCCTGGCGGAAAAGGTCAACATCACAGCGCAGAATCTGTCGGTATTAAAAACGGGAAAAGCGAAGGCGATTCGCTTTGATACGCTGGAAAAAATTTGTCGGGCACTGAACTGTCAGCCTGGGGACATCCTGGTTTACCAGGATGATGAAGAATGAACTGGAAAGCGGTTGCTGGAATCACCGCGCCGTAATGGAGAATTGTATGCGTTTTTTAATGATGTTTCTATGCTGTCTGCTTAGCAGCGCTTCCTATGCTCTTGAATCACTGGCAGGAACCTTTCAACAGGATCCTGGTGTGCTGCTCATTGAATCTTACCAGTACGAGGATGCCGAACGTTACTTTAACGAACAGCTGGCAGCACAAAGTGATCGATACAAGCTGTCCTTGCTTTATCTGGCCAAACTTGCCGTGCTTCGGGATGACGGTCAAAAGGCAGTTCACTTTATTGAACAATCTCTGGCGATAGAGCCTCATGGTGTGGCAGAGATGATGCTGGCTGGTGATGCCTACTGCACAAGGGCCATGCAAGTTTCAATGTTCAGAGCGCTGGGACTTGGGAGAAAATGTGGTTACTGGTACAGCAAAGCGGCTGAAACGTTTCCGGAGCATATAACAGCACTTAGAACCGCCATTGAGTTTCATCTAGAAGCCCCCTCCATTGCCGGCGGCTCGATGAAAACTGCCAGGCAACTGCTGGACAAACTGGTGGCATTATCCGAGGAAGATGCCAGAATCCTCCAGGTATCCTTTATTAAGGCAAATGACGGTGCGCAGCAAGCCGTGGTTGAAGCCAACCGCTTGAGTACAAAACCATTCACCAATCCAAGAACAGCCTACGATTTTGCGGTGTTTTTTAAACAGCAGAAAAAGCCTGAGCAAGCAATGACACTCTTTAACCAACTGCTGGAAGAGCGAGCAAAGGGCGCTGAAAGCTGGCATATCACGGACGCCCTTTTTCAAGTGGGCGACATGCTGCTCACCAGCGGCAGCAATACCGGGGAAGGCATTGCCTTGCTTGAGCAGTATGTCGCTGCCAGCACAGATATCTATGACAGGCACTATTTTTGGTCGAGACTGCGACTGGCTGAAGCCTACCAAGCAAGAGGAGACACATTAAAGCACAAGGATTTAGTAGCCTTTATTCAAAGCAGCAACTACAGCCACGACAGTGACTTTAAAAAGGCCTTGGATGCCCATGTAGCGAATTGATCGGATTAAACACTATGAATAACAAATTGCTGGAGGCAACATCATGCAGGTTTCCACGCTCAGATTAAATGGCCTAAGAGCCTTATACTTATTTATCGCGGCCGGGCTTGGGTATGCGGTTTGGCCGGAAATTTTGTTTCAGACAGAACCAGCAGCCAATGTACACACTGTGGTTTTGTCCTTACTCGGCGCGCTGGGCTTGCTGTGTTTGCTTGGGCTACGCTACCCGTTAACCATGCTACCCCTGTTGATTTTTGAGTTGCTTTGGAAGGTGATCTGGGTGCTGGCTTTTGCGCTACCAATGGCACTCGATACCGGTTTGGATGCCTATGCAAAAGATACGCTGTTTGCCTGTGTGATCGGCCTGGTATTGGTTCCACTTGCCGTGCCCTGGGGTTATCTCATGCATGCGTTTATTAAAGCAAAAGCAGAGCCATGGCAACGCAGTTAAGTGCGTCACTACGCCCAACACATAGTGAAATAAAAGGAAATTTTAAAATGCGTTCATTGGTAGAATCACCAAATCTTTATGCCAAAATTGCCGGGTTGTCTTATCTGTTGATCATCGTCCTTGGCGCTAGCGGGTACTTGTTTATCAGAGAGCCATTGTTCGTTTCGGGTGATGCAGCAGCAACGGCCAGCAATATTCTACAAGCCGAATCCATCTGGCGGCTCAGTATTACTGGTGATGTGCTGATGCATGCGCTCGACATTCCTGTGATGATCATTCTTTTTTTCCTGCTTAAGCAGGTGAACAAGCCCCTTGCAATTGCTTCGGTGGCTTTTAATCTGGTGCAAACATCCGTATTGGTTGCCAATAAACTGCTGCTGTTGGCGCCTTTGTTCCTGTTGCAAAGTGCGGACTATGTTGCCGCCTATGACAGTGCGCAACTTCAAGCCCAGGTCATGCTGCTGGTAAGACTGCACGATTATGGTTTTGGGCTGGGTTTGATTTTCTTTGGTTTCGCCTGCATCGGTTATGGCTTACTGATGTTTCATTCCGGCTATCTGCCAAAGTTTCTTGGGGTATTGATGCTGATTGCCGGGGCAAGTTATTTGATCAACAGCCTCGCTTTGCTGGCCATGCCTTCGCTGACCGTGTTTCCCATTCTGCTGTTTGCAGTTCTTGGTGAACTGACCCTCGCCCTTTGGTTGATTGTGAAAGGCGTAGATACTGAGAAATGGCAGCAAGCGGTTGGGCGATAATTGCTTTTAAGAAATAAAAATAGCACTCAAGTTCTGTACAACAGTGCCGATACATCAGATAGGCTATACTTCGTCTGACACCAAGAGGCACAAGATTATGGCGATTGCACCTATTCCCCCAAAAGCGGCTGAAGCAAGCAGCAAGCAAGAATCCGCACCTAAATCCGAACTGGATAAAGCCGTGGCGGAACGCGCGGCTAAAGACACAGCAAAAAATGCTCAAAATGCTGCCATTTTGGCGGCCAATGAGCAGGTAAGCTTAAAAGCCAACAGCGAAAGCCTGCGCTTGCTGTACAAAACCGCGCTGGAGGCCATCAACAAAGAGCTGGAGCCGGTGCTGGGTGAAAATGCCGCCCAGAAAACCTATGACTCTGGCATTGATGTCTCGCCGGAAGCAACCGCCGAGCGCATTGTCAGCTTTGCCACCAAATTTTATGGCCGTTACGAAAAAATGACGCCGGATATGGACGAGCAAGAGCGACTGGATAATTTTTTGCGCATCATTGGTGGTGCCATCGACCAAGGTTTTAATGAAGCGAAAGACATCCTCAAAGGCTTGAGTGTGTACGAAGGTGAGATTGAAAGCAATGTCGATGCCACCTACGACTTTGTTCTCAAAGGTCTGGCGCAATTTCGTGAGCGCATGGAAGAGCTGATGCAGAAAAGCCCTGAGGCTGAATAATAGAACTGGCCTGAAAACAAAACCGGGCTCAGTGGCCCGGTTATGATGTTAATCTACTGCCCGTTACAGATTGTCTTCAAACAACTTAAAGATACGGCGGTATTGATCCAGCCAACTGCTTGGCTGCACATAACCGTGATCTTCCACCGGATAAATCGCTGTTTCAAAGTGCGGAATCTCCAGCTCAATAAAGCGTTGCACCAAACGCACCACATCCTGGAAGAACACATTACGATCGACCATAGGAGCGCTGATCAAAAGCGGGTAGCGCAAACCTTCGGCAAAATAGATCGGCGAGCTGCGCTCATAAGCAATAGGATCTATATCCGGCGTATTAAGGATATTGCTGGTATAGGGGTGGTTGTAATAGGCCCAGTCGCTAACCGGCCGTAAAGCCGCACCGGCTTTAAAAAGTTCCGGCTCGTTAAACATGGCCATAAAGGTCATAAAGCCGCCGTATGAACCGCCGTAGGTGCCAACCCGGTTACGATCAACATGAACGTTTTCCACCATCCAGTTCACACCATCCACCAAATCCTCTACTTCCGGCGTGCCCATTTGACGGTAAATCGCGGTACGCCAGTCACGGCCATAGCCTTTTGATGCCCGATAATCCATATCCAACACCACATAGCCATGCTGTGCCAGCAAATTGTGGAACAAAAACTCACGGAAATACACCGACCAACCCAGATCGCTGTTTTGCAGATAACCAGCACCATGGTTAAAGATCACCGCCCGACGCGGCTCACCATCCATATGGTTCTCTGGCAGGTACAGCTTGGAGTAGATGGGTGCTGCCTGATGACTGGAGGGCACCGGGACAATTTTGGGTGCCTGCAACGGCAAAGCTTTAAAAGCATCGGAAATGGTATAGGTTAAGCGCTGCACCTCTGCTGCTGGCTCTGCCGTCGTAACATACAGCTCATGAGGCTTTAGATTGTTGGAGTAACGCAGCAACAGCTGGCTTTCATCTGGTGATAACTGAAAATCAACCGCACCCGGCAAAGTGGTGACTTGCTGCAACTGATTGTTGCTCAGCTGGACTCGAAACACATCGTACTGCCCCGGATGGTTGCGGTTGCCTTTGAAGTAGATAAAGCGGCCATCACGGGTTAAAACCGGATTAGCGACTTCAAAGCGACCTTCAGTAAGCTTTTGTGGCCGGCGCTGATTCAGTGCCTTGGTATACAGATGTGAGTAACCGCTCTCTTCCGACAAATAATACAAGGTATCGCCAGCAGGTAACCAGCCAAAATCATTAAAGGCATAATTGACCCAGGCACTGTCGTGCAACCGGTGCTGCGGTACCAGACGTTTATTGGCAAAATCAACAGTTGCCAGCCAACGATCTTTGTTATCAAAGGCTTTTAGCATTACGGCGGCCTGGTTGCCTTGTGCATTCCAACGCATGGCACTCTGTGTCCAGTACCAATCGGTCATGAGACCAATATCGCGGATCACTTTCTCGCTACGGTAACGCTCGCCACGGGCACGGGCATTTTCGGCTTTGACGTCTTTTAACACATCATCGTTGTAACCCGGCAGGCTGCTGTAACTTAAAGTATGCTGGCTGCCATCCGTCAGATCGACCAGGATCAACTGCTGTGGCAATGGTTTGAAATCATGCACCCGCCGACGCACCGACTCCGCAATAATATCACCGCTTGGCGAAATGTAGTTTGGCATAATATCGCGGTCGCTGCTGCTTTGCTGCGCACGAATGGCCACCAGCAAATAGTTGCCTTGTGGTGACAGGCTGGCATCGACGATATGCTTGTCTTTGCCGACATAAATACTTTGTGGCGGCATAGCAGGGTTTTGTTGCTTTAACGCTTGCTCCTGCTGATGACGCTCTGTGCGATTGCGCTGTTGCAAAGCAACAAACTCCAGCAGCTTGTGTTGTTCTTGCGCCAGATAGCTTTCTGGTACGCTGGGGGCTTTCGGCGCATCTTCGGTGCGGATGCTGAATAATTGCTCTGTCAGGCCACTTAAGGGATCCACCGCAAAATACTGCCAGCCACTGCGGTAAGCCAAACGGCCATCGGTTAAAAATTGCAGATGACTTTGCCGGTCCTGGCTGCGGCTTAACTGACGAATAGTACCGCTTTGGCTTTCCTTAATGAATACATTACCCTGGAAGGTATAGGCCTGCAGCTGACCATCGCTGGAATAAATGGCATCGGCAGCGCCCATCTGATGCACTTCCGTCAAAGGGACCAAGCTGCCATTATCCCGGTTTGTCTCTGTTACCGAGCGCTTGTACCAGTCACGGATTTCACTGCCCTCACGCTTGCGCTGGTAGTAAATATACTGGCTGTCTGCAGACCAGAACTCATTTTCAGGTTGCCGCCCCAGCCAATCCGGATCGGCCATGATCTGTTCCATCGTTAACCGGATGCTGGCATCAGCAGCATACAGCGGTTCCAGTTGGATCGGTTCAATGCGATGAGTCAGAGGTTCGTTTTTGGCATGCACTGGTAAGGAAGCCATGCTGGCACCGGCCAGTGCAACCACCAGTATGGAGGAAGTCAGAAGTTTCATAGTGGCACTTTTATGGTTGTTGGAATAACGCCTTTTATACAAAGGCTCAAGTCAGGATGCAAGCAATGCAGGATTAAGCGGGAAAGAAACAGGTTTAGTTGAACCAAAAGCAAGCGGCCAACCCTGCCCGCTTGCTTGAATAATCGGTTTAAAGTGTTAAAACAGCTTAAGCTGCCAGCTCTTCACTTAATGCCGCAATCCGCTGTTCGGCTTTATCCAGCGTAGCACGGGCTGCGTCCTCGCCCATATTCAGGCCTTCTGCATAAATAAAGTGCTGCTCACTCAGGCCAATAAAGTTGAAGAACTGCTGCAAAAATGGTGTCTGGCTATCTGCACCTGTACCCTGATAAATACCACCACGAGTTGCAAAAATAACCACAGGTTTATCGGCCAGTAATCCAACCGGGCCTTGCTCGGTGTATTTAAAGGTAATACCTGCACGGGCAATCCGATCAAACAGAGCTTTCAATTGACTAGGTACACCAAAGTTGTACATTGGTACGCCCAGTATAATGGCATCGGCTTGCTTAAAACGGTCAATCAAATCATCGGAATGGCGAGCCAGTGCGGCTTGCTCCAAAGAACGATCCGCCTCTGGTGTCATCCAGGCAGCAATTTCATTCATTTCCAAATGTGGTAATGGTTCAGCCGCTAAATCAATCCGATCCAACTGCACTGAGGATGGTAACTTCGCGACAAATTGCTCAATCAATTGCGTTGATTTACCTGCTTTACCACTGATAGAGCTTTCTATGACTAATACTGTTTTCATAATGCGTCTCCTACTGGTTAATGCCGCCATAATACCGCAAAAAAATGGAATAAAAATCAGAAAATATAGCCGTTATCTTTCTATAAAATAAAATGAATCCAGTTTCACTATTGCAGCGTATAAAGTGCAGGTTTATCCATTGTCACCCATTGCACAATCAGGAAAGACGAATGATGTTGAATTTATCCTTGAGTCACAGGCATGATGGTAGCTCTGCTTCGAAACGTGAGCTTGAGATGTCGACGAAAGAAAAAGAAGAAAACGCTTCCGAGATCCGAACGGGTCAATGGGAAGATGCACTAAGCTTTGTTGCAGTGCATCAGGACAAAGCTGCTTATTCAGAGCTGTTTAGTTATTTTGCACCGCGGCTGAAAGCTTTTGGCATGAAAATGTTTGGCAACGAGCAACAAGCCCTGGAAATGGTGCAAGACACCATGCTGAATGTGTGGCGCAAAGCCCGCTTGTTTGACCCAAGCCGCGGCTGTGCTTCCACCTGGATTTTCACCATAGCCCGTAACGTGCGTTTTGACATGTTACGCAAGAAACAAAGCCGTAAAGATGATATCAGTGCCGACGATCTGTGGTACGACGGCAATTACCCCGAGCTGGAAGATTCTGGCAGTCATCAATGGGATACCATCCTGATGACTGAGAAGTTAGCACCTCACTTTGAACGCCTGCCCGAAGCACAGCGTCTGGTGATGGTAAAAGTATATTTGGAAGAGAAGTCGCATCAGGAAGTTTCGGATGAGCTGGCTATCCCGCTTGGCACAGTAAAATCACGAATTCGTCTGGCACTGGATCGTTTGAGAGAGGCACTCGATGGCACACGCAGTTAAACATCATCCGGGCATCCCGTTATTGGAACAATACGTGGAAGGCACCCTCGAAGCAGATATTGCGTTGGCGGTAGCCGCGCACATTGATTTATGCCCTCATTGCCAGCAACTTTGTCTTGATTTGGCTGCAGAGCAGGGTTTGCTGCTGGAGCAGTCTGCACCACCACCAGAACAGCAGTTGTCCGATGATATGGACGCTATGCTGGCAGAGATTATGGCGCAGCCTCAGCTTGATAGCCGTGAACTACCGCATCAGCTAAGCCCGGTCCAGGTGCAACTGAGAGACAAAACCTTCACTGTGCCCAGAGCTTTAGCCAGGCTGGTTGGCCAGCATACCAAATGGACTCAGCTCGGTAGCATTGCCAACGCTAAACTGCCTGCGGGTGACAAACGCCATGTCTCTTTGCTGTACATTGATAAAGATACTGCTATTCCACAGCACACCCACAAGGGGCTGGAAATCACACTGGTGTTGAGTGGCCGTATCGTGGATGAGCAAGGCAGTTATGGTGTCGGCGATCTGTTGATCAATACACCTGACGACACCCATAGCCCGCGCACCTTGCCAAATGAGGACTGCCTGTGTTTGTCGGTGTTAAGTGCTCCACTCCAGTTCAATAAAGGCATTACCCGTTTATTGAACCCATTGCAGCATTTGTTCTATTAATCCGTCCCGTAAGGGCCAGATGCACCTGGCCCTTTGTCAGCTAATCAGCGCCATACCGCCTTTTAAATTGTACAACTGGCGAAAGCCCAGCCGAGCCAGCACCTGGCATGCAACCAGGCTGCGATTGCCTGTGCGGCAAACCATCAACAATGGTGTATCCAATTGCCAATCGGCGTGACTGAGCAGATGGCACAGCTTAGACAACGGCACCTCCCGTACCAAGGACCCCGTTGGCAAGTAAGGAGCCAGAGCACCTGCACTTTGCTCGTGCGGCTCTCGTACATCCACCACCTGTAGCTGCGGATGTTGGCGCATAAATTCAGCCAACTGCTCAGGCATGATGGTTGCCTTGGCATCTGTCGGCATCACTTCGACCAAGCCACAGAAATGCTGCTCCAATGCTTGCAGTTGGCGAGCCTGCGCATTGGCAGCTTGTTGCCAGTCATCAGGTGGGAGCTCTCCTTGCAACAAGGATCGCAGCACGGGTTGCTCATCACAGGCTATGGCCAGGGTGGTAAAAAAGCGCTGGGCGTAATCGTGGCTGGACAATAACAGCGTATCAGGCAACAGCTGTTGCTGCAGACGCTGTAGACTGCCTTGCAGTGCCCTGGCATCTCCACCGGCCAGATCGGTGCGTCCAACCCCTCCGGGCAACAGTAAATCCCCCACAAAGGCTGCCCGAAGCAGATCCTGCTGATACAGCAAGTAGCTGCTGGCATCAGAGCTGTGTCCTGGCGTGCTAACGCGGCGCAAACGGTATTCACCACATGCGATTGTGTCCCCCTCCACAGGCCAACCTAAGGTGTTGGTGTCCCGACTGCAATCCAGCTGCAACAGGGTACAAAGCTCGCTACGCGCCGAAGCATGGTTCGGGTGCTGGTGCGTATCCAGCACCGCCTGCAGTTGCAATTGCTGGCCCTGGATCATCGCGTGTAAGCGGCCCAGCAAAGGCAACACTGGATCAATCACTACCGCAGCGCGACTCTCCGGGCAGACCAGCAAATAGCTGCACAAGCTTTCATGCTTTAATTGGGTTAAGCCTTTGGTATGCCATTCCAGAGTAGGTGTAGCGTCGGTCAGCACCAGGCAATGTTTTTTTACCACCTCAGCCAGTTCCACAATACGCAAACAGGCCTGCCGGCATTCATCAGGCGTCATGGCTGGACCAAAGGATAAGCGGATAGACCCTTGCGAGCGCCAGGGTTCAAGCCCCATCGCATCGAGCACAAAACTGCTGGGTACTTTCGAGCTGCAGGCAGAGCCTGAGCTGACACGAATGCCGGCAGCATCGAACAAATCCATAATGTCCTTGCTGTAAAAACCAGGCACCGAAAAATTGATGGTTGTCGGCACGCAGTAGGGTGCATCGCTGTTTAGTTCCAGCCTGGGAAATACCTTTTTTAGCGCGCTCAGTAAATCGGCCCGATATTGCCATAGCTGCGGCACTGGCTGAAATACCGAGCCTTCGGTTTTCAATAACTCAGTAAAAATAGCATGTAAGGCGGCAATACCTGGCAGGTTTTCAGTGCCAGACCGCAAGCCACTTTCCTGCCCCCCACCAACGACTAAAGGCTGAAAATGAACCCCTTCACGCAGATACAAAAAACCAATTCCCTTGGGAGCATATAGTTTATGGCCACTAAAAGGAGCGTAATCGATGCTGGTATTGGCAAGCTGCAGCGCCATTTTTCCCAACGCCTGCACACAATCCACCAACCAGGGAATATCGGTTCGCACGGCTCGAATGCAGTGCTCCAACGCTGTCAGATCTTGCTGCACTCCGGTTTCATTATTAGCGGCCATGGTGCAAATCACCGCCGCCTTGGGCAACTGCTGACGAATAAAGTCTAAATCCAGCAAACCATCTTTATCGACCGGGATTGCACACAGGGTCGCATCCAGGCCAAGCAGTTGATTCCAGTGCTGCAAACTCTGCGGAACCGCTTTGTGTTCGGTCGCACCATAAAGCAATAAGGTATCCGGCCCTGTCCGACCTTCGGCTTTCGCTTTGGTTAGTGCCGAGAGTACCGAGGCCTGAATCCCTTCGGTTGCACCGGAAGTAAACACAATATCGCCTTTACCGGCTCCTATTAGTTTACGCGCCAACTGGCGGGTCGCTTCCAGCTCAACCTTAGCTTTAATACCAGTAGCATGGGTACTGCTTGGATTACCAAAACATTGCATCATATGATGCTGCACCGCCTCGGCTGCACAAGGCAGTACCGGTGTGGTTGCATTGTTATCCAGATAGATTTCGGCGCGCTTTACAGACAGGATTGGTTTCATAACAGCCCAAGCATATAACTAAAAAGAATAAGATATTCCTTTTAATGATACGTCCCTTTTCGCGACTCCACAAGCCTTGGCTACTGCACCACTGACAATAAAAAAACCGCCGCAGCGGTTTTCATCGTTCAGACCAAAATCTTAGGTCATCATTCCATCAGATCATTGGGAATACTGGCACGCAGACCCGACCAGATTTTGCCACTTTCCCAGCCATACTTACGGACTACAGCGATCACTTCATCATGACGGCCCGCTTCAGCGTATGCACGTAACTCCTGATAATAGCTGCGGGCCAGTTGCCGGGCTTCTGGCTGAGAAAAGTAAAAACGGGCAATTTTGTTATAGAGCCCGCGAAACCCATTCAAAATTAGCACATAAATTCGGTTGGAGGAGTGCAGTGCCAATTCATGATTTAAATTGTAGTCAAAATCAGCAAAAGCTTCAGCAGTATCTGGCAATTCATCCGCGCCACCAAAAGACGCCATGGCTTCTTCGCGATGAGTTTTGATTGCACCGCGGATATAAATAGCGCTGATATTGGTTCGGGCAGAGAGTAGCTCATTAACCAAATCCGGCATTTGATCCTGATCCAGCCGGGCCAGGGTTTCCAAAATATTTAACCCCGAAGTTTCCCAAAAGTTATTTACTTTGGTTGGCTTGCCATGCTGGATAGTCAACCAGCCATCCCGCGCCAAACGCTGCAATACTTCCCGTAACGTTGTTCTGGTGACGCCTATCAGTTCTGACAACTCTCGCTCGGCGGGTAGAATAGAACCTGGAGCAAATTTACCATTCCAGATGGAGTCGACGATGTATTCTTCCGCAAAACCGGCAGGGCTTTGTGCTTTGATAAGGTTGGTCATCCAGAAAGATCCACTTATGCTGTTATCGTTATAAAATATCGACTGATTGTACCAGAGAACGGCTACTTAACAAGTGGTGCTGCCAATTTGGCGGGCATTTGGCGTGGCAGTTGTAACATCGTCGGCAATCGCATAGAGTAAGTGCCTCAAAACTCGACTTATCCCGGAGCCAGAATGATGTTTGCATGGCTGAAAAAATTTTCAAAGCAGCGACTAAGCTGGTTATTACTGCTGCTAACCGCGCTCGGATTACAGCTGGCGGCGCTGTACTTTCAATATGGTATGGGCCTGGAGCCTTGCATGCAGTGTGTTTACATCCGGGCTGCTGTAGCTGGTATTTTTTTGGCTGCTTTACTTGGCTTGCTGGCACCGGCAAGTACGCCGGTCCGGCTTTTGGCCGGTCTGGGTTGGCTGGCAGCAGCCGTCTATGGTTGGCAACAAGCACGAAAGCTTAGTGGTATCGAACAGTTGATTGCAGATGGCGGTTTTTACAGCTGCGCATTATTCGCTGACTTTCCTGAGTGGATGCCACTGCACCAGTGGTTCCCCGCGATGTTTGACCCAATCGGGCCTTGCGGTGCTATTGACTGGCAATTTGCCGGTGCGTCGATGGCGGACTGGATGCAATGGATCTTTGTAGCTTATGCGCTGGTGGCGGTGCTGGTGTTACTCAGTCAAGCAGTCCGGCTGAGTACGAACCCATACAAAGGCTGATTCACTGTTACAAAATCAGGCGCCTGAGCGCCTGACTTTGTGCAACGAATTACTCAACGATTGCCAGCAACTCGACATCAAACACCAAGGCACTGAATGGAGGGATCGCGTGGCCGGCACCGCGCTCGCCGTAGGCAAGCTCGTGCGGGATGTACAACCGGTACTTGGCACCAATTGGCATCATCTGCAAGGCTTCGGTCCAGCCGGCAATCACACCGGATACCGGAAACTCAGCTGGCTCGCCGCGCTGATAGGAGCTGTCGAACACAGTACCATCAATCAGAGTACCGTGGTAATGGGTACGAACCGTAGAGTCACGACCTGGCTTATCACCTGCACCGGCATTTAAGACTTCAAACTGCAGTCCGGACTCGGTAACCGTCACTTCAGCACGCTTGGCATTTTCAGCCAGGAAATCCTCGCCTGCTTTAGCCGCTTGTCCGGCTTTTTCTGCTTGCGCTGCTTGCATACGCTGGCTGATCTCGGTAAAAGCAGCACGGATCAACTCTTCGGATACAGCTGGGGTTTCACCCTTAAAAGCCGCAGTTAAACCTGCAGCGACGGCAGAAATATCCAGGCCATCGAAAGGATTATCGGCCAGTTGCTGACCCATTTGTAAACCAATGCCATAGCTGGCATGCTGCTCTAAAGATGTGTATTGTTCAGACATAAAGCTCACTTTGTAATTGGCGCTGCCGTAACAGCAAAGAACCGCTATAGTACCGCAAACGAAGTCCGCTGTCAGGCCGCCAGTCGCTGCAATTGCTGCCAAAGCGCGCCAACCAGTTGTTGATCGTCCGCATTCAGCTCACCATTGGCAATAGCCTGCTCCAGGCTGGAGCTGACCTGAACCATCACATCCTGCTGATTGAATGGCTGTGCTGCCACCTCTAAGGTGCCAACCGCCAAATCAAAGTGCCCGCGTAAATAGCCGGCAGCAAATAGCTCATCGTCGCTGGCCGTTGGGATCATCTGATCAAAGTAATCGGCTACGGCCGAGACAAAATTGCTGCTATCCGTCATTCTGAGTCTCCAAGTCGATACATCACATAATCATTGTAACCGGTCAGTACCGGTATCAGCCCCTGCAACTCATGATCCAGTCTGGCATCGCCGGTATCGGCCAGCAGTGGCCTGCCTTGCAGTTGCTGCAGTTTGGCTTTGGTGGCTATCAGCCAGATATTATCCCGGCCAATCGCCCGGATCACTGCTGGCGAAAGCTGTTGATTGCCACGGCCAAACACATGGCCCTGGCCGCCGATCAAGGTAATAATAAGCTTACTGGGCCGGTCCTGAACCAGGGTTAGCAATTGGCTGGCGGTCACATCGCTGGCAATCACCTGGCCATTTTCAACCACATCCACCCCAAGCAAGGTATTGGTAAGACTAAGCTGTGCCATCACCGCAGCCACCGTAGAACCCGAGCCCATCACATAACGCACATCGTCGTCCATCTGACTGACCACCCAGGCAGCCAGATCATCCAGCACCAGCTCTTCGGATTCACGCCCGCCCATTTTCACGCTTTGCACATACTGCAAGGCCGCGGGAATGGACAGTTCACCAAAGCGACGTGCTTTCACCACGCCCTGACGAAAGGCCTGCTCATCAATATCCATCACATCGGCCTGACGCATGGACACCAGTTCACCCCGTACCAGGCTGGCCACCAACTTGCCGGCAGCGGTCGGACTAATGGCATAGACACCGGAGTGAATTTTGCAGCCGGCCGGAATACCAAGCGCAGTCACCTGCTCCGGCAGCACAGCACAAATATTACGGGCAGTGCCATCGCCACCAGCAAACAGCAGCAAATCGATGCCATCGTCGACCAAGGCCCTTGCAGCAGCTTCGGTATCTTCCGCGGTGGTTGGCTGCGCTGCCGGCTGATAACAAACCCTGGTGGTGAAACCCAGCTGCTCTGCCAACTGCTGCCCCATACTGCCCGCCACGGTTTTAATCAGCAGCCTGTCTTTCAGGGGTACCAGCTCATTCAGCGCAGTTTCGCTGCGCTTACCGGCTAACGGCTCAGCGCCGAGCGCCAGCGCTTGCTCTGCCACACCATCGCTGCCTTTTAAGCCAACACTGCCGCCCAAGCCGGCCAGTGGATTGACAATCAAGCCCAAACGAAACAACGACGACATAGCCCCTCCAGCCCATAGCGGTAATGGCGCGCATTGTACCCGCTTGTGCCGTTTTTTCCCAGTAGCTGCGCTTGAGTTGCCAGCCGAACTGCCCTAGAGTAATGACATCCTGCCCTTGCTTGTATAATTAGCATGCCAGATTTAGCACAGATTTTTTCCCTGCAACAGAGTACCGCCCGAGCTAAACCCTACCCAGACTACCGCGAAAGGCTGAACTGGTTGCGTCAGTTGGAGCAACAACTCAAAGAACAGCTGGATGCCTTGAGTCAGGCGTTATCGGAGGATTTTGGCCATCGCAGCACTGAGGAAAGCCTGCGCATCGAGTTACTGCCCTGCCTGCAAAGCCTGAGCTATCATCGCCGGCGACTAAAGCGCTGGATGAAGCCAAAAAAACGCCATACCAGTTGGCTGTTTCAACCGGCACGCAACTTTATTCAGTACCAACCCAAAGGGGTGGTAGGCGTTATGGTGCCCTGGAACTACCCGGTGTTTCTGACCATAGGGCCTTTGATAGCAGCGTTGTCAGCCGGCAACAGAGTGATGCTCAAATTGTCGGAAGACACGCCTGCCACCAACCGGTGTTTGCAGCAGTTGCTGGCGGCCGTCTTTCCCATCGGGCAAGTCGCAGTGTTCACTGGCGATGCAGAGCAAGCCGCTGTTTTTGCCGCTCTGCCTTTTGATCACTTGCTGTTTACCGGCTCCACCGCTGTTGGCCGTAAAGTGATGCAGGCAGCCGCCGCACAGCTTACGCCGGTCACGCTGGAGCTGGGTGGCAAGTCCCCGGCCATCGTGGCCGCGGATGCCAACCTTGGTGTGAGTGCTGAACGTCTGGTGTTTGGTAAGTGTGCCAATGCAGGCCAAACCTGTGTCGCACCGGATTATCTCTGGGTGGATGCAAAAATCCAGCAGCCTTTGCTCGAAGCGCTGACAAGCGCTTTTCAGCGCCTTTACCCGCAAGAGCGGCTGCACCAGGATTTCAGCTGGCTTTGTACCGAGCGCCAGCGGCAACGGATGCAGTCGCTGCTGCAACAAGCCGAGCAAGCCGGAGCCACTATTATCAGTTGCGCTGAGCACAGCTGGCGGCATTATCTGCAGCAAGGCTCTGGCCTGCTGCCGCTGCAATTGGTGTTAAATCTGCCCGCAGAGCATGCGCTATGGCAGGAGGAAATATTTGGCCCTATCTTGCCGGTGAAAAGCTTTCACAGCATCGACCAAGTGTTTGCAGAACTGACCACTTTGCCCCGTCCTTTGGCTTTGTATCTGTTCAGTGCAAACAAAGCTCTGCAGCAACAATTCATCAGACACAGCCACTCCGGCGGTGTTTGTGTCAATGACTGCCTGATGCAGGTAGCACAGGATGATCTGCCCTTTGGCGGCATTGGAGCATCCGGTTGCGGTGCCTATCACGGCCCGGAAGGTTTTACCACCTTTAGCCATGCCAAAGCAGTGCACGCCAAAGGCTGGTGGCATCCGGGCAGGTTGATTTACCCGCCTTACAACAAATCCTGGCTGAATAGTGGATTGCGCTGGTTGTTACAAAGGAAATAGCCGTATTTCACTGAATGAGTTGCATTTTAGCAAATACTGAACTTAACTAAATGAGTCAATGACTTATATTGATGCCAGTAAGGAAACTTTCTATGCAGTTGAACTCCCTTCGCTTCCAGCTTAGTTTTGGAGTGGCCCTTTTGCTGCTGATCAGTATTGCCAGTATGGCCCTGATTGGCTGGCAATCTACTCGCAGTAGCAATCAAAATGCTATCGACCGGTTGGACGCTTCAATGCGCGCCACCGCGGAAACCATTCTTACCGATGCAGCCAGAGTCAATGCTCTGGATACAGCCAGTGTAATGAACCGCAATTACGATGTTGCAAAGAATCTGGCCAGCCTGATGCGCCATAGCGCTGTGGGCTCAGGCAACACACCGTACAGCAGGGAGCAGGTACAACTATTGGCCAGTCATTTGCTGCTGGCCAACCCCAGCGTGTCTTCTATTTACACTCAGTACGAGCCCAATGGCTATGATGGCAAGGACAGCGACTACCAGGGCAGTGGTATTGAACACAGCTCCGATCAAGGTACGCTGGAGGTTTACTGGGTAGCATCTGAGGCAGGTATCGAGTTCATCCGCACCGCCGATGCCAGTGACAAATACCTGAGCAATTTAAATGAATTTGGTATACGGGAAGCCGAATGGTACTTGTGCAGCCGTGATCGGGGCCGGCCTTGCCTGATGGAGCCTTATCAGTACGAAATCCGTCCCGGGTACGAGGTGTTGCTGACATCCCTGGTGTACCCGGTCATGGTCAATGGCACTTTTCGTGGTGTCGCGGGTGTTGATATTAACTTACCTGTTTTGCAGGAATCCTTACTCAATCAGGCTACCGCGCTGTACGATGGCAAAGCCGATTTGTATCTGTTAAGTGATAAGCAACTGGTGGTTGCCTCCAATCGTTTTGCTAACCAACTGGGGCAATCCCTGCAACAGTTGGATCCTGCCCTAGCCACCGCTTTACAGCAGCAAGGCAGTGGTTTGTTTTCGTATCAGGATCAACTGGTGCTGGCCTACCCCATTCCTATCGAAGCCTCTGGCAGTACCTGGTATACCCTGGTTGCAGTGCCTGAGCAGGTTGCATTGGCTACCGCACGCGAATTGTCGGCCCAGCTGCAAGAAGATGCCAATGCTACTACAGCTCGTATGCTGCTATCCGGCCTGGGGTTGCTGCTGTTTTTTGTGAGCTTGATGTCGTTGTGGCTGGCTCGTGCTACCAAACCCATTGTTAAAATGAGTCTGTTGATGCAGGAGTTAGCAGGCGCTGAAGGTGATTTAACCCGAACTCTGGATAGTAGCCGTCATCAGGAGTTGCAGGATATGGCGCATGGTTTTAATGCCTTCACCGCCAAGCTGGCACTGATGATCAAAGCTTTGCAGCAATTCTCTGCCCAGTTGCAACAGCAAACCCATACGCTGGTAGATACCAGCCAACACACCAATCAGGCCACACAACTGCAGGCAGCTGAAATTCAGAATGTGGTTTCGGCCATGCATGAAATGACGGCGACAGCCAATGAAGTGGCACAATTGGCCGGCAGCACCGCGGAAGGTGCTCAGAACGCTATTCTGGCCCTTAATGAAGCCAATGGCTTATTTCAATCCACGCTGGATGAGTTCAGGCAGTTGGCGGTAGAGGTAGAGCAGAGTAAAACGCAAATTGAAGGTGTTGCTGGCAGCAGCCAGGAAATTAACCAGATTATTGAAGTTATTCAATCCATTGCGGAGCAAACCAACTTATTGGCTCTGAATGCCGCCATCGAAGCCGCCCGGGCCGGTGAGCAAGGCCGTGGCTTTGCCGTGGTAGCCGATGAAGTTCGTACCCTGGCTGCCCGAACCCACAGCTCCACCGATCAGATCAAACAGTTGATCACCAACTTGCAACACCAGGTAAGTGGTGCCGTGCAACAGATCAGTAAAAACACCGCAGGTATCGAACAAACATTATCCGAAGCTGTGGTTGCTTACGACAAGCTCTCTGCAGCCACGGGGGATATAACTGCCATAGCTGACAACTCTTTTCAGGTAGCCACCGCAGCCGAAGAACAAAATCAGGTAAGCGATGAAATAAACCGCAATATTTCTGCCATTGGTGATGCCACCAGAGAGCTGGAAGAATTGGCTCAACGCAATAAAGATGTCAGTGATGCTATTGATGCAATTACCCAACAAATGGATAACCGGCTGAATCAACTTAAATGTTGAGCAGCCGACTGGAGTCTGTATGAAAAAAACACTACTCTGCTCAGCTTTGCTCGGCAGCACCCTGCTGAGCTACAGCGTTGGTGTTCATGCCAACTGGAGCCTGGATCTGGCTGTAACCAATAACTACTTGTTCAATGGCGTCAGTCAAACAGATAAAAAGCCAGCTTTCCAGCCCGGCTTGCTGTGGGAGGCAGGTAACGGTTTTTATGCCGGTTTCTGGGGCTCGAATGTCGACTTTGGCGAAGGCACCAAAGTCGAGTTTGATGGCTATGTTGGCTATTACCACCAATTTAACGATGTTGGTCTGGATGTCGGGCTGTCCCAATACACCTACCATGGCCGCGGTCACAGCTCCGATCTAAACTTTCGTGAAGTGCATCTGATACTGAACCGGAACCCTTACGAGCTGTCGTTGTGGTACAGCAACGATTACTTTGGTTTTGGTGGTGGCCATCTGGTGGTGAAAATTGCCCGAAGCTTTGTGCTCAGCCCAGGCTGGACACTACAGGCTGGCCTGGATCGCTCGCACTCCTTCGATAAAGACAGCTACGATTGGGAAGGAAAATCCGGCTTTTTTCATGCCGAGCTGGTACTAAGCACCGATCTGGCCGGCTTTATCCTGAGCGCGGGCCTGCACACCACAACCTTAAAAGAACGTTGGGGTGATGATGCCCTGGTACTATCGGTCAGCCGCTCTTTCTAAAGGCTCTGCGTGCACCTGAGCGGGCAGGCACAGGGCACACACCATAGCAACACCGGCGGTCGCTGCTGCAACTACAAAGGTGTGGGTTGCACCAGCGCCATCCTGCCACAAGATGCCGGCGGCATAAGCGCCGACAGCACCGCCGCCGCCAAAAATGACACCGGCATACAGTGCCTGACCACGGCTGCGCAATGCTTTCGGGAAATAATGCTGCACAAATTGCATCGCACAACTGTGCGCAATCGCAAAGCTCCCGGCATGCAATAGCATACTGAGCCCCAGCCAAAGCGGCGAATGCGCCAGATAAGCCAGCATCAACCAACGCAGCATGGTCAGGCCATAGCAACAGCTCAGCACCAGCCGGTAACTGCGCTGCTTTAATAGAGCCCCCATCCAGAAAAAAGCGACAATTTCAGCCAAAACAGCCAGGCTAATAAAAAGCCCGGTGGCGATGCCGCTGTAGCCTAAATCCCTGGCATAGAGAGTGAAAAAGCCATAAAAAGGGGCAAAGCTCATCTGCAAAATAAAAGCTGCGCCCATAAAGCAGAGAAACACCGGCTGAGTTAATAAGCGGCCAAACCCCTTTTTCTCGGTGCTGCTTTCGGTGGGCGCTGTCAGCTCAGGCAATAAAAATAAACTGCCAATCAAAAGCAACATCAGTAAAGCTGCACCATAAGGCAGCGCTTCGGTCCCAAAGCTTTGCAACAAAACCCCACCCACCAGCACCAGTACAATGTAGCCAACACTACCACTGCTGCGAATGCGGCTATAACGGCTGGTGTTGTCGTTCAAAAAATGAAAGGTGGTGACTTCCAGTTGCGGCAGGATGGCAGTCCAAAAAAAGCTGAAGATACTAAAACCCAGCAACAACAGCCAAAAACCCTGATCGAAGAAGCTACTAAGCCAGCCGAGCGTGGCAAGCACTGCACCAAGTCGCATAATACGCAGTGGCCGTCCCTGCTGCTCAGCTACCGCAGCCCAGAGACTTGGGCCAACAATACGGGTAGCAGTGACGAGCGCCAGCAAGACACCGATATCGTACGAGCTTAAACCGCGGCCATCGAGAAAAAGCCCCAGATAAGGAATGAAGATACCGAGCACCCCGTAGTAAGCAAAGTAAGCCAGCACTAAGGCTGGCACGGCATGCTGTACTGGCAGTCGGCTCATTCGTCTTGCAGGCGGGCAATATCCGGTGTGTGACAAACCACATCCGGGTTCTGCGCCCGATGCCGTAGCAGGTGATCCATCAACACTATGGCGAGCATGGCTTCGGCTATCGGCACAGCACGGATGCCGACACAGGGATCGTGCCGGCCTTTGGTCAACATCTCGACCGGCTCACCTGCCACATTGATGCTTTGACCGGGGATGCTGATACTGGAAGTAGGCTTTAGGGCAATACTCACCCGGATATCCTGGCCACTGCTAATGCCCCCCAGCACACCACCGGCATGATTGGCGCTGAAGCCCTGCGGGGTTAACTCATCGCGGTGGGTCGAGCCATTTTGCTCCACCACCGCAAAGCCATCGCCAATTTCTACCGCTTTTACCGCATTGATGCTCATCATGGCATGGGCAATATCGGCATCAAGCCGATCAAATACCGGCTCACCAAGCCCTACAGGTACCCGGCTTGCCACTACATTGACCCGGGCACCGACCGAATCGCCTGCTTTTTTCAGCTCACGCATGTAGGCATCGAGTGCCTCCAGTTTGCCAGGATCCGGGCAAAAGAAAGGATTGTTGTTCACTTCATCCCAATGGGCTTTCTGCATCACGACCGGGTCTACTGCAACCGGGCCCAGTTGGGCCAGATAACCACGGATTTCCATGCCAAATTTTTCTTTCAGGTATTTTTTAGCGATGGCGCCGGCAGCAACCCGAATAGCCGTTTCACGGGCGGAAGAACGACCACCACCGCGGTAATCACGAATGCCAAACTTATGCCAGTAAGTGTAATCGGCATGGCCCGGCCGGAACACATCTTTGATTTTGGAGTAATCCTGCGAGCGCTGATCGGTGTTTTCAATCAACAAACCAATGGAACAACCGGTACTGATGCCTTCAAACACACCGGATAAAATTTTGACTTCATCCGCTTCCCGTCTCGCTGTGGTGTAGCGAGAAGTACCGGGCTTGCGCCGGTCCAGGTCCTGTTGCAACTCTTCTGCGGTGATGTGCAACCCGGGAGGGCAGCCATCGACAATACCGCCAATGGCTGGGCCATGACTTTCCCCGAAGGTAGTCACCCGAAACAACTGGCCGATACTATTGCCTGCCATTTAAAACTCCTTCAGTTGTTGTTGGCAGCGCACCAGCTCTGCCTTGTCAATGGAAAACACCCCGGTTCCGCCCTGCTCAAACTCCAGCCACTGCAAGCCAACATCCGGCAGCAAGGCCTGCAGCGCCACCATGCTGTTGCCTACTTCACACACCAACACGCCCTGCTCAGTCAGGTGTTCTGCCGCCTGTCGTAAAATTTGCCGGGTTAGTTCCAGACCATCGGCACCAGAAGCCAGGCCGAGCTCGGGTTCATGCAAAAATTCTGCGGGTAAATCGGCCATATCTTCGGCATCGACGTAAGGTGGATTGGTCACAATCAAGTCGTACTGCTGGCCAGCCAGGCCTGAAAAGACATCCGATAGCAGTGGAAATACCCGATGCTCCAACTGGTGCTCCGCAATATTGATTTCTGCCACAGACAGCGCATCCGGACTAATATCCACTGCATCAACTTCCGCTTGCGGAAACTGGTAGGCACAGGCAATGGCAATGCAACCAGAGCCGGTACATAGATCCAGAATTCGTGCAGGCTGATGACCGACCAGCTGTTGCGCAAAACCTTGCAGGATAAGTTCAGCAATCGGTGAGCGAGGCACCAACACCCGCTCATCGACATAAAATGGCAAACCGGCAAAATAAGCCTGCTGGGTCAGGTAAGCGGCTGGAATGCGTTGTTCAATCCGTTGCTGCAGCAATGCCATAAAGGCTTGCCGCTCTTGCATGGTCAAACGAGCCTGAAACAAGTGCTCATCGGTGATCGGCGGCAAAAACAGCACGGCGGCCATCAAATTGGCAGCTTCATCCCAGGGATTATCGGTACCGTGCCCCAAAAAGACCTGCCCCTGATGCATTTTACTGACGGCATAGCGCAACCAGTCCTGGACGCTGTGCAGTTGCTGAAGAGCATCCTCAATCAAAAGCGGCTCAAATAAGGCAGAAGCAAGAGGTTGCGCTGTATCTGTGGTCATAACAATCCAGTTTTAAATGCTGCCGGCAACGGATGTGGTTTGTGTTACCCGGCTAGTTTCATTACACTTGCACCATGCCCAGAAAGAATCAAATCAGCCCGGAAGAAAGCCAGCTTTTTCGCGAGCTTGTCGCGGATACCTCACCCTTGGTGCAGGATAAAAAGTGGCATCATTCTACTCCGGTTGCTGCAAAAACTAAAGCAAAAGCCCGGCTTCCTGCAAAGGAGCAGGCGCTGTTTTATTTCTCTGATCAATACGAAGGCTATGTCAGCACCGATGGTGCTCAAAGCTATACCGCACCCGAAGAGGATGCGCTACTAACCAGAGCTTTAAAGCGTGGTCAAATCCAGCCACAGGTCACTCTGGATTTGCATGGTATGACACAGCAGCAAGCCAAGCTTGAACTGACATCACTGCTGCACTGGTGTGAGCTACAACAGCTGCACTGCGCCTGTATTGTGCATGGAAAAGGGCTGGGGATTTTAGCGCGGAAAGTGCCCAATTGGCTAATTCAGCATCCGAATGTACGGGCGTTTCACACGGCGCCACGCAGTTGGGGGCGTGATGGCGCCTTGTTGGTCTTGCTCCGTTTGGCAAAAGGCTCGGTGGCAGCCAAGGACAGTGATAACCCCGCTTAGCCCTTCCCGGAAGGCTGGCAATCACACCGGCAGCAGGTTGAGTTCAAATGGGGATGCCGTTTCCAACAGCTGGCCGGTTTTCTCTGGTTCATAGTGCAAACAGGCAACCCCTGCGGTCGCAAATATCGGAGCCTGGCCGCTATAACTAAAGGTTTGCACCAAAAAGCTTACCAATGGCATATGGGATACCAGCAGGATACGCAGCTCAGGTTGAGCCGCCCATAAAGCATCCAGATAAAGCTGGACCTGTTGTGGATCCCCATCGGGCACCAGATCGGATAGCAACTCAAGCTCGCAACCCTTTGCTGCCTGTTTTTGCAACACCAGCTGCGCCGTCTGACAGGCGCGTGTATAAGGGCTGCAGATGATCCGATCAAATGCAGGGAAGTGCAGCTGTAACCAGCCAGCCATTTGGTTTGCTTCTGTGATTCCTTTCACCGTCAGTTGACGCTCAGCATCCGTACTCTGCAATGCTTCAGCCTCACCATGACGCATAATGACCAAGTTGACCATACCATGTCACCTACTACCGAAATGTCACGCCCTGGATACACCAGGCCAAAAATTGTGCGCTATGATAAAGAAAGAAACAGCAATGAGTAACTGTTATTAAGTCATAACTTTGCGCTATGCTATTCCTTAAAGCTATGAGGCTTCATTTCTCACAGTGTTCACTCAAAAAACCAGCAGGTCAAACCTTGAAAAAAACCGAGATAAAGCAAAGCCCTAACGATAAGAAGCAGTACAAACACCTGGTTCTGAGCAACGGCCTTGCTGTCTTGCTGGTACATCAACCTGATGCCGAAAAAAGTGCAGCCGCACTTTGTGTACGTGCCGGACACTTTGATGATCCGCCCGAACGGCAAGGGTTAGCGCATTTCACCGAACATATGTTATTCCTTGGTAGCCAAAAATATCCCATTGCCGGTAGTTTCCAGAACTTTGTCAGCCATCATGGCGGTAACAACAACGCCTGGACAGGGACAGAACATAGCACCTATTTTTTTGATATTGACACAGACTACTTTGCAGATGGTCTGCAGCATTTTGCAGATATGTTTAGCGCTCCCTTGTTCGCCGAAAACTACATAGAAAAAGAACGTCAGGCGATAGAGGCAGAATTTACCCTGAAGCTCAAGGACGATGGTCGTCGTATTTATCAGGTGCATAAAGAAACGGTGAATCCGGCACACCCTTTCGCCAAGTTTTCCGTTGGTAACCTGCAAACATTAGCCGATTCTCCGCAGCAAAGTTTGCGCGATAGCCTGCTTGGCTTCTATCAACAGTATTACCTTGCCAATCAAATGACGCTGGTTCTGGTAGCTCCAGATACTCTCCAGGCCCAACAAAGCTGGGCTGAACAATGGTTTGCTGCTTTGCCGCATGGTGATTGCCCACGGGATTGGCTTGAACAGCCGTTGTATCTGCCAGAGCAGCTTGGTATTGAGCTGCTGATAGAACCGCACAAAGAAATGCACAAGTTGGTGCTTACGTTTGCCTTACCAGGGATCCAGCGCTGGTATCCGTACAAACTGGTCAGTTTTATTGCTCACTTGCTTGGTGACGAGGGCCCAGGCTCTTTGTACGCGGTATTGAAATCCGCTGGCTGGATTAATCAGTTAAGTGCAGGTGGTGGTATTGATGGCAGTAATTTTAAAGATTTCAGTATTTCCTGCGAACTGACTCAGGCTGGCATGGCTGCTACCGAGCAGATCATCAGCATGGTATTTCAGTATCTGGCGATGTTGCAACAAGCCCCCTTCCCTGCTCAATTGTACCGGGAGCGTCAGCAATTGTTGCATTGGTCGTTTTGTTACCAGGAACCAAGTACCACCGAACAGACAGCGACCGAACTGGCTGTAAATATGCATCACTATCCAGTGGAAGACATCGTGTTTGGTGATTACCGGATGGAAACACCTCCGGAGTCTTTGTACCGTGAAATTCTAAGCTACTTTCAACCAGACACTATGCGTTTGATGCTGATAGCTCCCGGGCTTAACTGTACTCAGAAAGCGCGCTGGTACCATACCCCCTATCAGGTAAAAGCTATACCTGCCAGTTTCTTGCAATCCCTGTTGCAGGCAACACCTTCAAAACAGCTGCAGCTTCCTGAAGCAAATCCTTATCTGGTGCATGAATTAGCTTTGCTGCCGGCCTCAGCTACCCGGGAAAAACCAGAGTGTCTGTATCAGGACCAGTCCCTGACACTCTGGTTTAAACCGGATGCAGACTTTCATACCCCAAAAGGCCATATTTACCTGCAACTTAGCCTGCCACACAGCATTCAGAGTTGTTGGCACCTGGCCGCAACACGGCTATGGGTAGAGCTGCTGAACGATGAAATACAGCAGGCATTTTACCCAGCCAGTACCGCCGGGCTTGGTTACAGTCTGCATGTACAAAAACAGGGGATAAGCCTGCATAGTTACGGCCTGAGCAACAATCAAATCCAGCTGCTACTGGATGTCTTGCAGCACATTTGTCACTTTAAAATCATCCCTGGCCGCTTTGCCGAGCTGAAGCAACAGCTAATGCGTCATTGGCGCGACAGCCACAAGAATAAACCTGTTGCCAGTTTATTCAGTCAGCTTTCGGCATTGTTGCATCCGCTTAACCCTGCTATTGACATGCTATTGGTTGAGCTGGAAGCCATGCAGTTGGATGACTTTGCCAACTTTAATCAGCAATTGCTGCAGCCACTGCATATCGAAGCCTTTATGGTGGGCAACTGGCAACCCCATGAAGCGATGGAGCTACAGCAACGTTTGAGCGGTTGGTTAGCGGATAAAGCCAGTTGCCTGCCACTATCAGTTCCCGAGCGCTCCACCCGGGGGCTTGGGCCAGTCTGGCTAACCATTGATGTGGATCACCACGATCATGCGCTGGTAATCTATTTGCCTGCTCAGGATAAATCCCCGCAACATATTGCCCGATTTATGTTCGCCAATCATCTATTGGCACCACGATATTTCCAGCAGTTACGGACCGAGCAACAACTCGGCTATCTGGTTGGTACAGGCTACGTGCCTGTCAATACCCTGCCCGGACTGGCATTTTATATTCAATCCCCCACAGCAGACTGCGTACAATTGTATCATGCTACCATTGATTTCTACCGAGCTCTGCTGTTAGAGCTCGAGTCACTCAACCAGCAGGAGTTCGAGGAGTTAAAGCAAGGTTTAATGAGCCAATTGCAGGACAAAGATACCAGCTTAAGCAGTAGAGCTAAGCGCCTCTGGTTGGCCATTGGTCAAGATGATTTGCAATTTAGTCTGACGCAACAAATCACTGAGGCATTAATAGCTTTAACAAAACAGGAATTTGTGCACTTTTTTCACCAATTGCTATCACCTGATTACGATGCCATCTTCCTGGCTACCGATGGTGTGCCGCGACACAGCCACCTTAAATTCACCACCAGCGCAGAATTGCTCAGCCAACTGGACGATGCAAGCTGATGTTTGCTTTTGACAGCTTGCTGTAAATTCTATATGTTAACCGTACCTTGGCCAGATACAGCATGCACCAATGCACAATGGCATTAAAACAATAATAACAACTTGTTGCCTCGGGTTGCTTGCCCATCCACGCACTGCGTACGCTCTGAACTGGGAAAGTATGGAGCCTTACGCTATTAGTGGTATTCTACTGCTCTCACTGGGTGCCCTGCTGCTGGCACACTTAAGCATTGTGAGGATGCGGCGCTACCAAAAACGTCTGGAACACAGTGAAGAACGGCTTAGGCTGTCACTTTGGGGCAGCGGTGACGAACTATGGGACTGGAATATCAGACAGGGCAATTTGTATCGCTCTTCTTCCTGGCAAAATCCGGTAGAACTCAAGCCAAGCTCCCAGGACTCCCCACCGAACCGGCAACAAATCCACCCGGATGATCTGGACCGGGTCACGGATGCCCTGAGCAAGCACCTTAGCCAAGAAACACCCTACTTTGAAGCGACCTACCGCATTCTCTCCGATGACCAACAATGGATCTGGGTGCTTGATCGGGGCAAAGTAGTCAGTTACGACCAGCACAACCAAGCCAGCCGCATGACCGGCACCCTAAAAAATATCCAGCACATCAAACTGGCTGAAGAGCGGTTGCAACTGTTTGCTCAGTGCCTGGAGAGTATTTCCGATGCGGTTGTGATTTGTGATACTGCCTTTCGGATCCTGGAAGTGAACCCGGCATTTAGCCGTATCACCGGTAAAAGCAGAGAACAGGTGTTGGCACAGCAATTCGAGCTATCGTTGTATCCCAGTCGTTATATGCGGGATATTAAGCTGACTCTGGCTCAATCTGGCAACTGGGCTGGTGAGGTACAAGAACAAAAAGCCGATGGGCAAATCTATTTCGCCGAACTTAACTTCAACGTTGTCCGCGATGAGCAAGGCCAAATCCAGCAATATGTCGCCGTATTTTCCGATATCACAGAACGAAAAACCCGGGAAGAACAACTCAGCCGTCTGGCAAACAGTGATACTTTAACCGGACTTCCAAACCGCACCCTCTTTCTAAGCCAGCTAAAACAATTGGTAGAAAAACAAAAACACCACTCACTGCTGATGTTTGATCTGGATAACTTCAAAAAAATTAATGATTCTTTAGGGCATCAATTAGGGGATGAGCTGCTGTGTAAACTAACCGAGCGGTTAAGCCTCTTTCCGCGTAGCAAAGGCCAGCTGTACCGCCTGGGAGGGGATGAGTTCGCTATTCAGTTGGAAAACACCAATGACATTCACACCATTACCTCGCTGGCAAAAGAGTTACTAAAACAAATTAATATGCCTTTTTATATCAATCAGCATGAGCTGGCCATCAGTTGCAGCATCGGCATAGTGCTGTGTCCGGAAGATGGCCAGGATCCGCAGAGCTTACTGCGCAACGCAGATACTGCCATGTACCACGCCAAAAGCGAAGGCGGCAACCGCTACTTGTTTTTTAATGACAGCATGAATAAACAAGCCGTGAAGCGGTTGCAAATTGAAAACTTAATCCGCCACGGCTTAAAAGAGGATTTTTTTACCGTCTACTACCAGCCCAAAATGGATATTCACACCGGCAAACTGGTTGGGATGGAAGCCTTGGTGCGCTTTATCACCCCAAAGCGAGGCATTATCAGTCCAGGTACTTTTATTCCGGTCGCTGAGGAAACAGGCCAGATTGTGGAGATTGGGGCTATCGTACTGAAAAAAGCCTGCCAGGATGTCAAAAACTGGATTGATCAAGAGCTATTTCATGGCAGGGTGGCGGTTAATTTATCGGCGAAGCAATTTATGCTGCCTTATTTGTGTGAGCAAATTGACGACATTCTGCAACAAACTGAGTTGCCGTCTTACCATCTTGAGCTGGAAATTACTGAAGGCACTGTGATGCAATCCCCTACCATCGCTATAGATACCATGAAAAAGCTACGCGCCCGGGGCGTGCACTTGGCGATGGATGATTTTGGCACCGGATATTCTTCACTGGCATACCTGAAACAGTTTCCGCTCAATACGCTGAAAATTGATAAAGCTTTTATTGATGACATGAATACGGCCCGAGGCCGTAATATGGTGGATACCATAGTCACGATTGCTCACAACCTTAGCTTAACTGTGGTGGCCGAGGGCGTAGAAGAAAAGCAGCAGCTGTTGCAATTAAAGCAACTTCGCTGCGAAGTGATCCAAGGGTATTATTACAGTAAACCGCTATCTGCCGATGACTTTACCCAGTTTCTCAGGCAACAGCAGCCTCAAAAAAAGAGCGCCACAGTTGAACAGAGCGCTCTTCGTTCAGCCGCATCGGCCGCCGATTCATAATCTGGCAGTGCCCGACACTAGTCGCTGTCTACCTCGACGTAGCTAAAATCATCACTGCTATCGGCAATGCGTTTTTTACCAAAGACAGTGTGAAACTTACGCTTTTCCTGTACTTTTTGCTTGTACTTTAGCCAGGTTTTTTCAATGGTACTGCTTGGCTCGGCTTCGCCACGACAAACCAGTACAAAATGCTGCTCATCTTCAGTTTCCGGAGCCCGGGTTCCTTGCTCCAAATCCTGCAAAGCGACACCGTGCTTCTCCAGCAAGTTACCTTCTGCCAGAGTAAAGCGCCCTGACCGGGTAAACCCTTTTGGGAAGTTACGGTCATCGAAAAAGCGACGTGGAGCGACAAAACTTTGCTGCATCACTTTTTTCCTCTGCTGCTGATCATTACAATGAATTCATTAAGGGTAGCATGTTTTACAGAGCAAGCAGGCTCTGGGATCACATTCAGCTTGCCCTGCTCAACTGTGCGGAGTATGGTGAACAAAACAGCCCCCGTAAAACAAAAGTTTTTTATCGTGAAGATAAAAATTTCTAAGGAAACAAGGTGGATACTGAGTTACTCAAAACCTTTCTGGAAGTGCACCGCACCAGACATTTTGGCAAAGCTGCCGAAAACCTTTTTTTAACCCAGTCAGCCGTTAGTTTTCGTATTCGTCAGTTGGAACAACATCTTGGCGTTGCTCTTTTCAGTCGCTACCGCAACAATATCCAATTAACTACCGCAGGGGAGCGCTTACTGCCCCATGCAGAAGCCATGCTGGTTACGCTGCAACGCGCCAGGCAAGATGTTGCTATTACCGATGATCAGCAGTTGCAATTAGCCATTGCCTCGACAGCTTCTATTTGGGATGGCTACCTGCTCTCCAGGTTTAACGCCTTACCAGACCAGCTCCCCACCTTCAGTTGGCGGGCAGAAAGTCTTGAGCGAGAGCAAATGATTCGAAGCTTGCTGGAACGTCAATTGGATCTGGCTTTGTTATTCGATCCGCCCAAAACTGATGATTTAATGGTGGAATTGCATACAGAGTTGCGACTTATTCCAGTGATCCGAAGCAATGACAAGCCCACCAAAGCAGCCATGCAAAGCAACTACATTCTGGTAGATTGGGGGACAGTGTTTCAGATCAAGCATGCAGATATCCTGGACGAAAACACCAAAGTAGCGGTAAGAACAAATCATGCAGGTCTTGCTTTGTCACGACTGCTGCAACAAGGAGGAGCCGCTTATTTACCTGAAACCATGGTTCAGCACCTCCTGGAGCTTGGGCAGTTGCAGCAGGTGGTGGATGCGCCATCAATCCAGCGCAACTTATACTCGGCTTATCTAAAAACCACAGACTCTGTCAGCAGCATTCAGCAGGTATTGAGTGGTCTGAAACAAGTTAGGGTTTAAATAACCAGGCATCGCGGCCACGGGCCCGTACAATAGTTAAACGCTTATGGCTGGTAAAAATTGGCAATAAAAATGGACCAAAAGCCAGTGCAGCTATGGCCCAGCGCCGTGCCCGCATCCCTGCTCTAAGCGCAGCAATGTAAATAGAAATAGCGGTACAAACAAAAACAGCAGGCAACAACAACAAGGCTATGTCTCCTGACGGTAGCTAGGCAGATTAGTTTATGAGAACGCCGCTATTCTAACATAGTAAGAGGCACTTGTTGATAGCACAAAACCCTGGCCTGCTAGTTCAACTGGCAGGCTGCTGTCTCCTCTGTCATCCGCTGGTACACCCAGGCACTTTCGCCGCTAAGTAAAGACACCTTAAACCGGCAATAACGTTGCCCTAAGCGCTCATATCGGTCCAATCGCTGCAGTTGCCTGGCACTCACTTCGAGCCGGAGTCCGGAAGTCACTGCGGCCTGGTTGGCAACAACGGTCAGTCCTTGCTTTTGAAAGCCTGGAAGTCCATCCGCAGTCACAGCTACATCCTGGCCAATGATCACCCAACGAAGCCAGCGATTGCGTAAAGTGCCATACACAAACAACTGATACGAGTGTTGCTGGTACTGCATACCTTCTGGCAGAGAGTAACCAAAAGGGCCGAGCAATCGTAGCCACAACAGCCACCAGAAAAATCCTGTGACCAATACAGCAGCAACAAAGGCCATAAGCAATGGTTTAATCGATTTCATTGCCACAGTGTACACCCGGGGCCGGGGCAAAAAAAAGCCCATCCGAAGATGGGCTCATTGAGTTCATGCTTTAGTTCGCTATGATTTCTAGCAAAGTAGAGCTTTGCTCATTTCCTTCATCATCTTTGAAGGACATCACACCCATGTACGGGAATGGTGATGGTGTCAAACCAGTCGTCATCAAAGTGACGTTGTTGTAACGACCTTTGATAGCACGAACCGGAGCAGCGATACGCGATGTCGCATTATCGTGCTCATCCACAATCCAGAATGGCATGGTGTACGTCACCTCTGCCGCGCCTTGTAAATCACGTGGATGCACCCAGACTATATACACATCGCCATTTGCCGAGTTAGCGGCTGGTTGAGGATCGCGCAATACGATGTCTTCAAAACCACTGTTGTTGGTTGACGATGTAACGAATGAACAGCTCCATCCCTGACAACGGTATACATACAGGTCCAGAATTGCACCTGGTACGGATGCCAAGCCCTCGTTCAACATAAAACGCGCGACACGGGTACCCGCAGGGATCTCCAGAATATGAGTGCCTAAACTTGGTTCATTAAACTGGAAAGTACCATCTGGATCCTGCGGAATGGTTCTGCCGCTACCAAAAGGCGCCGACAGACCAACCAGAGATGTTGAGGTAGTACCACTGTAGTTCATCAGGACAGGGAAGCTTACACGACCAGAGCGCGCTGCAACCTGAGCAGAAATTACCTCAGGAGCCTCGATCAAGGTCGGTGGAACAGCCTTCACCGCCACTGGGCTACGGACATCGAACTGACCATTGCTCAAGGTAACGGAACCGAACAACCACTCATTAAACTGAGTTGCTGCAGTGGTTTCAAAGTGGATTGCATACGCCGCCTGGCCATTAGCAGGTACTTCCAGTTGAGAAGATGGTACCCATTCGCCCATAGCGTTCATCGTCAGAGCAGTCGCCTGAATGCCATTTGGAGCTTCCAGTTGAATGCTGTAAACAGAGCTGACGCCGGAGACATCCGTCACTTCGCGGTACACCACACGGCTTTCATTCAATTCAGCAATACCAATGGATGGCAGGTTCAATTGGCTGGCTTCAAAGTCATAGCCCATCTCTGCAAAGGCAGCACAGCTAAACCCTGTTGCATTAGACACAAAGCTTTCTGCACCTAACCCACACAGGAAAGCAAAGTAGTGGCTGGTATCTACGTCATACACCAAGCCAGGGTTACTGGCACTGGCAGGAACAGCGTGACCGGCACCAAAATCAAATGGGTCCGCGGGGGTAACACCATTTTCTTTAACCACATTCTGCCGTGCAGTCGTCATTAAGGCCGACTTCATCATGGCTGGTGACCATTCAGGATGAGACTCTTTTAACAATGCAGCCATACCCGCAATATGTGGGCTGGACATTGAAGTACCACCCAGATACGTGAAAGGTGCACCCTGACGGCCCAACATCCGCTCTTCCGAACCAGCAGCCAGGATACGGGTACCAGGCGCAGTGATATCAGGTTTGATGATATCAAACGAAGCCAGGTTAGGACCACGTGAGGAGGATGTCGCCATGACATTGCCTACCTCGGTTTGCTCAGCAAAAACGCCGCTTGCAAAACGGGCTGACACTGTTTCACCATCGTTCAGTGCCGCAAGCAGTTGCTGGCCATCGGCCAAAGTGATCATAAAGCCCGGAATCTCAAAGCTACCATCACCGCCCATAGCAATAGGGGCACCGGCCACACTATTAATAACCAGGGCGCCCAGAGCACCTGATGCTTCAGCTGCGGCCAGCTTGAGATCAAAAGCGCAGTCACCACGTTGCATCACGGCTATTTTCCCAGCCAGCTCGGCTGCATTATCCACGCCATCACAGGCCAGAATAGGGCTGGCAACTACCAAGTCGCCAACCACTTCACCCAACACCGACATAGGTGTGGTGGTACCAGCTTCGATTGCACGATAGATGCCGGTAACTGACTCACCGCTCACCTCAATACCGGCTACAACAGTATTCCCATCGTAGGTGGAATTGGCCACACTCATTACCCATGGCGCCGGAGTACCCACGGTGCCAGCACCCGGGCCGCTGTTTCCGGCAGAAACCGAGACAAAAACACCAGCTTGGGTGGCACGCAATTTGGCAGCAGCCGCGATAGTGGTTAAATCGGTTAAACTACCACCGATAGAGTAGTTAATGATATCCACACCATCGGCAACGGCAGTATCAATCGCAGCCATGGTATCGCCATAAAAACAACCACGCTCAGGATCGCCTTGCGGATTTACGTAATCACTATTCCAGCATGCCTTGTAGGTAGCAATACGGGCGCGAGGAGCAATACCAGTGACAGTGCCAATAACAGTACCATTCATGGTTGCAGTAACACCCTCGTTGCCAGCTGCTGTTGAGGCAACATGGGTACCATGGTTGTCAGGATCACGTGGCGAGATAAACTCACCAGGCTGCAATTCATAGACAGAGGTAAAGGTGTTATTAAAGTAGCGCGCTCCTACCATCTTATTATTACAGAAGAAGGTGTCATCTTCCCCCGTGTCACACACACCGTTCCAACCTTCTAAAGGCGTATAAGAGCCATCATCAGCAAAGCTTTCGCTTTCAGGCCAGATACCAGTATCGACGATACCTATGACCACATTCTCACCTTTCACTCCCAGGGTGTGCTGACCATTGGCAGCATTTAGTCCCAGAAACTCAGGGGTATTTGCAGTATCAAGTGGCATCGGCTCATCAAGCCAAATACCGACGACATCCGGATGCTGCCGCAAACGTTCTACTTCATCGGCACTTAAACGCGCAGAAAAACCATTAAAGGTGTGAGTGTAAGAATAGAGGATATTCGAAACACCGGCATGAGCAGCCAGGTTTTGATGGAAATCCCTTACCTGTTGCTGATAAGCCTGCATAGCTGGAGTACGCGCATTGTAACGATTTTTACCCGCAGTTAGCTGCGAGTTTGGCCGTAGCTCACCCAGACGAGCAGCTTTCTCAATACCCGATTCACCCCGCACCTGTACAATGTAGGGCGCTTGTGCAGCAGCCTCCGCAGTCAGGCGCAACTGACTGGTATCAACACTCACTTCATAAGGGTTGGCGTGAGCGGCAGTGACACCGCAAGCAGCCAGTATGGCAGATGCCAACATGGTTTTGGTTTGTTTGTTTTGTATCTTCATAATTTTCACTTTTTAGTTGTATTTATTTTCGAGCAAAGAAGTTGCCTGAGTTTCATCGGACACTGTATCTGGTTGAGACCCAATGCATAAGCATGCATCACAACAGCAAAACACAGCGAACGTAAAAAAATCAGACACAATCAGTACAAAATATTACATCAACAGGTAAAAGGCGTGTTTTTTGTCGCTTTTGGCATTGGCATCGTACGAAAAACAGACCAGACCAAATGATTCAGCGTAAAAAAAACTGACACCATTTACTGTGTCGATTAAGCGCGCCGGCGCAACGCCAAGCCAAACAATGCCAACAGCATCAAACCAAAAGTGGCAGGTACTGGTACGGCAACAGATGTATTCCCCAGAAAAACGGTATCGAAAGCTGCTATCAAACTTTCATCCGGCACGGAAAAAACATCAAGGAAACCAAAACCAAGGACAGTATCAAAGATGCCCTGGAAAGCAAAACCACTGACCGGGTCGAGTACATCAAACTGCAAAAACTCAAAACCAGCTACTAAATTGTTGATATCAAAGAGAGCTTCAAAAGTATC
Source organism: Alkalimonas mucilaginosa (assembly GCF_036327005.1). Taxonomy (NCBI): domain Bacteria; kingdom Pseudomonadati; phylum Pseudomonadota; class Gammaproteobacteria; genus Alkalimonas; species Alkalimonas mucilaginosa. The sequence goes on along the minus strand of NZ_JAUGZK010000001.1, from coordinate 385,729 downwards.
ACCAAAGCTCTGCATAAATTGAAAACCAAACAATTCCAACTCAAGCCAGCTATCAGCTGCATAGGTTGGCGCTCCCCACTCAAAGCTATCCGCTACATTCACGCTGACAAAACCAATGGATTGAATCGTGCCATTGTTATTCAGCAGAATATCTTGCGATAAAATGGGAGTGGCATACGCGGAGGGTTGGCTAAACAAAGAGGCAAAGCCAAATAAAAGCACTGCGAGTAAAAGCTTTTTCATTGATGTAACTCCTGGATGTATTGTTTTAATTAGAATGCATAGCTGTTGCATAACTATGCTACCCATTTAAAAGCAGGATACATGCCAGAATACTAAAAAAGATCACTTCAGGTACGAAATACATCGTAAGCAGAGAGATGGTAAAACGAAATAATTGCAACAATATTTAATAGAAATTGAAAGCAAAAAGGCCAGCCGGCTATTGCAGTAGCCGGCTGGCCTGAACGGTTAATTTATCCCATCAATAAAACGTTTTTTGCTCGGCAGCCATCGTCAATAGCAGCTCACAGGGCGTAAAGCGGGCACCAAACTTCGCTTCATAGCCTTGCAGTGTTTCGACCAGTTTGGCCGCACCCAGGCTGTCCATGTAACGGAAAGGCCCGCCAAGGAACGGTGGGAAACCGATACCAAAGATGGCACCAATATCGCCATCACGGGCCGAAGCTATCACGCCTTCTTCCAGGCAGCGGGCTGCTTCATTCAGCATTTGCACCGTGGTGCGCTGCACCAGCTCTTCACTGCTCAGTTTTGGGCTTGGGGTGATACCAAGCAATGGGTAGACACTGGCATCCACTGGTTTCTTGCCTTTGGCTTTGCCGCTGTAGAGGTAAAACCCTTTCGAAGACTTCTTGCCTTTACGGCCATCGGCCAGCAATTTGTCAAAGGCTGCGGGCGCCGCAAAACGCTCACCGAGCTCGCCCTGCAAAATCGGGCCGATTTTAGCACCAACATCGATGCCAACTTCATCCAGCAAGGTAATGGGCCCAACCGGGAAGCCAAACTTAACCAGGGCTTTATCCAGCTTCTCAATCGGCTCACCTTCCAGCAGCAGTTGCGCGGCTTCGTTCATGTAGAGCGCCAAAATGCGGTTGACGTAAAAGCCAGCGCCATCTTTAACTACGATCGGCGTTTTGCCTTGTTTTCGGGCAAAAGCTACGGTGGTAGCTATGGTCTCTGGAGAAGTACCTTCATGCGCAATCACCTCGACCAGCGGCATTTTATCCACCGGAGAGAAGTAATGCAGACCAATAACATTTTCAGGCCGCTTGGCTTTGGCAGCGATCTGTCCAATCGGCAAAGAGCTGGTGTTGCTGGCAAAGATAGTGTCTTCTTTGCAGTGCTGCTCGATATCCGCCACCATGCTTTGTTTCAGCTCAAGATCTTCAAATACCGCTTCGACCACCAGATCCACATCCTGGAAACCACTGTAATCGGTGGTGCCGGTCATCAGCGCCATTTGTTTTTGCAGTTCCGTTCTGCGCATAAAACCACGTTTGGCTTTTTTATCCAGCAACTGATAGCCATAGGCCAATGCATTGGCAATGCCTTGCTGCTGAATATCTTTGATGCGCACCGGTAACCCTGCTTTGGTGGCAGTCACACTGGCAATGCCGCCGCCCATCAGACCGCCGCCTAACACCGCCACCTTGCGTAAAGAACGCGGTTTGGCATCACCTGCCCCACTTTCTTTTTTCATCTCGGTAGTGGCGAAAAACAGTGAGCGCAGCGCTTTGGATTCCGGTGTCATGCAAAGCTCGCCAAAAGCCTTGGCTTCGGCTGCCAGGCCCTGCTGCATGCCTTTATCAATACCAGTGCGGATCACCTGCAGGATTTTTAATGGCGCTGGGTAGTTGCCATGGGTTTTGGCCAGGGTTTGCTTACGCGCCTGATCAAAGACAATGCCACGGCCCGGGCCGGTTTTCTCGAGCAATTTACCTACCAGATTGAGCTTGGGCTCCTGCACAGCTTTCTTGCCGGACAGTGCCAATTGCACAGCTGCATCCAATAGAATACTGTTGGGTACCATGGCATCGGCCAAACCGGCTTTAAGGGCTTGCTTTGCTCGCAATTGCTTGCCGGTCAGCATCATATCCAGGGCTTTTTGCAGGCCAACCAATTTCGGCAAGCGCTGTGTACCACCACTGCCTGGCAGCAGGCCCAATTGCACTTCAGGTAAACCCAGTACGGTTTTCCCATCGTCACTCACCACCCGCTGATGACAGGCCATCGCCAGCTCCAGGCCACCGCCAAGGCAAGGACCATGAATGGCCGCAACCACAGGTACTTTTAATTGTTCAATGTCGGCAAAGACTTGCTGACCTAAGCGGGCAATGGCTTCAGCTTCCTCGGCACTGTTGCAGCCATCCAGCATGCTGATATCAGCGCCAGCAATAAAGGAGTCCGGCTTACCGCTAATCAGCACCACGCCTTTGATGCTGCTGTTTTGCTTTAGCTCCGCTAGCAAGGTTTTAATTTCATCGGCAAAGGTGGCTTTGAGCACATTCATGCGCTCACCCGGCACATCCATGGTGATCACGGCAACGCCATCATCACGCAGTTGCAAAGCAAAGCTGCTAGTTTGTTCAGTCATTATTCGGTCTCCACAATCATGGCAGCACCCAGGCCACCGGCAGCGCAGGCAGTCGTCAGGCCTACCCCGCCGCCACGGCGTTTTAGTTCATGTAAGGTTTGTACCAGCAAACGGGTACCGGTCGCAGCAAAGGGATGGCCGTAAGCCAGGGAGCCGCCATTGACATTAAACTTATCCATATCAATGTCGCCAATGGCTTTATCCAGTCCCAGCTTTTCTTTGGCGAATTTAGTGCTGCCAAACATCTTCATATTGGCCAGTGCCTGAGCGGCAAAAGCTTCATGCATTTCTATCAGGGTTAAATCGGCCAATGTCATGCCAGCACGCTGCAGCGCAATGGGTGTGGCATACGAGGGGCCCATCAGCATGTCTTCCCACACATCGATGGCAGCAAAGGCATAACTACGAATGTAACCAAGCGGTTCATAACCCAGTGCCTTGGCCCGGCTTTCAGTCATCATCAACACCGCCGAGGCACCATCGGTTAATGGCGTGCTGTTGGCCGCTGTGACAGTACCGTATTTGCGATCGAACACTGGCTTTAAACGGGCATAGGAAGCCAGCTCGGACTCCATCCGCACATTGTTGTCCTGTTCAAAAAAGGTTTTATGCGGTGGCACATGGGCTACCATCACTTCATTGGCCATCAGGCCAGATTGCCAGGCTTTGGCGGCCAGGCTGTGCGAACGATGCGCCATTTCATCCTGAGCTTCACGACTGATGCCATGGGTTTTGGCCATTTGCTCGGCGGTCTGGCCCATCGACAGGCCGGTGCTGTACTCAGCCACCGCAGGTGGGACCGGTAACAGGTCTTTTAAGCCCAGTCGCTTTAAAATAGTTAGTTTTTGCCCAAGGGTTCTGGCTTTATTCATATCGACCAGTGCCTTGCCCAGCTTTTTGCTGACGCCAATCGGCAACACTGAGCTCGAGTCCGCACCACCGGCAATACCAACATCCACCATACCGGCCAGCATGCTTTCAGCCACATTGGCTACCGCCTGAAAGCTGGTAGCACAGGCACGGGTTACGCTGTAGGCGTCGGTATGCACATTCATGCCAGTGCCAAGCACAATTTCGCGGGCAATGTTCGGTGCCTCAGGCATCTGCACCACTTGACCATACACCACTTGCTCGACCAGAGCAGGATCAATTTCAGCGCGGATCAGCAGCTCATTGACCACCATCTTGCCCATATCCAGTGCCGACACCCCATGAAAAGCGGTGGCCTGCTTGGCAAAAGGAGTGCGTAAGCCACGAACGATGGCGATGCGATCCCCCTGACGGTTTTTTAACTCGATTGGCTTGGTCATAAGTATCCTCATGGTATCGGTAACAGGTCAGACCTGATTTATCCTTCGATTGTAACCACAGTTGTTGGAAATTAAAACACCTGTTTTAAAATCCATGCATTGCAACCTGCTCTTGTCTTTTGCACAATGAACCTTATATAAATGCGTACGTCATAGCATAGCTGCTTTTATTCCCTGCAAAGGTTAAACATCATTATGGTACAAGCTTTTACCGAATTGAAACGCTACCTCGACAGCCAGGTACTGGGCCAACCGGCGCTGACGGAAGGCATTCTTATCGCCCTGCTTGCCAATGGCCACCTGCTGGTGGAAGGGCCGCCGGGCCTGGCGAAAACCCGTGCCGTCAATGCACTGGCTCACGGCGTGGAAGGCGATTTTCACCGTATTCAGTTTACCCCAGACTTGCTGCCCGCTGATTTGACCGGCACCGATATTTACCGGCCGGAAACCGGCCAGTTCGAGTTTCAAACGGGGCCTTTGTTTCACCACATTATTCTGGCCGATGAAATCAACCGGGCACCGGCGAAAGTGCAATCAGCACTGCTCGAAGCCATGGCTGAAAAACAAATCACCGTAGGGCGTACCACCTACCCATTGCCTGAACTCTTTTTAGTAATGGCAACGCAAAACCCGTTGGAGCAAGAAGGCACTTACCCACTGCCAGAAGCTCAGCTGGACCGCTTCTTATTGCATTTGAATGTCGATTACCCGGATGCAGACACCGAGCTGGCTATTTTACAACTGACACGGAACGAAGCACTGCAACAAGCCGACGTCAAAGCACCGCAAATGACCCAGGCGGATATTTTTGCTGCCCGCAAAAGCATTTTGCAGCTGCATTTAGCCCCGGCACTGGAGCAATACATCGTGGCCCTGGTACTGGCCAGCCGCCAGCCTGCCAAGTACGATCAACAGCTTAGTCAATGGCTGGCCTATGGTGCCAGCCCTCGCGCCACCATCGCACTGGAGCGCTGTGCCAGAGCTAAAGCCTGGCTGGATGGCCGTGACTTTGTTACCCCGGACGATATTCAGGCAGTATTCCACAATGTACTGCGCCATCGCATTATTCTGACTTATGCAGCAGAAGCTGAAGGGATTAAAACCGATGCAGTGCTGACGAAAATTCTTGAGCTGGTGCCTGTACCCTGATCATGAGTGATGTCCACCCACAACAATGGCTTCAGCAACTGGCGGCAACCGGGGTTAGTCTCAGCCTGAATGAACTGCTCTGGTATCAGCGGTACACCAAGCTGCTGGATCTCAGACCACAGCAACACATTCAAAGCAAGCTGGCAGGCAGCTACCTGGCGCGTAGTAAAGGCCGAGGCATGGAGTTTGATGAAGTGCGCCATTACCAGGCAGGCGATGATGTTCGCACCATCGACTGGCGGGTGACCGCCCGTACAGGTAAAGCCCATACCAAACTGTTTCGCGAGGAAAAAGAACGGCCGGTCTTTATCCTGACCGATCTTTCCGACAGCATGCACTTTGGCAGCAGTTTATTGTATAAGTCAGTGCAAGCAGCCCATTTAGCCGCCCTTATCGCCTGGCACAGCAAAGCAAGTGGCGACAAACTCGGAGGCCTGGTATTCAGTGAACGCCATCATCTGGAATTAAAACCCCGCAGTCGCTCGGCTGGCGTACTGCATTACCTGCATGCACTGCAAGCGGTATTCACTGAGCAGCAAGGACGTTTTGGCCTGAAACTGCCGCAGGCGCTAGGCCAGGTCCGGCGGCTGGTGCGCCCTGGCAGTTTGTTATTCGTATTGTCTGATTTTCAACAGCTGGACAGCGAAGCATTGCGCCATCTAAGTGCCATCCGTCAGCACAACGAAGTGGTCTGTGCGTCTTTATTTGATCCGTTAGAAATGGCGCTGCCCATCGGTGCCCACGGCGATGCCCCGGTGACCGATGGCGAGCACTCAGCCTGGCTTGATCTGGGCAACAACAGTACCCGGCAGCGTTATCAACGTCAGCAACAACAGCTTTCTGCTGCACAACAACAAAGCCTGAAACAACTGGGTTGTCGCTGCCTGCCCATAAGCGCCGCCGAACCGCTGGTCAATCAACTACTTCGGAGCTGGCATGACTGAATCGCATCCTTTGCTGGCTGAGCTGGCGGATATCATCGAAACCGACACGGCACCCGCTATGGGGATAGCGCCTGGCTGGTGGTTGCTGTTATTGCTTGCGCTACTGGCAGCTGCTGTGGTGGTCTGGCTGGCAACGAAGCGCAGACAACAACTATTACGACAAGGAGGATTGCTGGCAGCCCAAACCGAAATGCAGCAATTAGTTGCCAGTGAAACCGTTGATGCTGCCGCCATCAATCAGTTGCTAAAACGCCTGATCCGTCATTACGCGCCGAACAGTCCCTTGCTAAGCTGCAACATTTCGGACTGGCAACAGTTTTTGCAAGCACAGGATTCAACCGTCACCTGGCCGGATCTAAACGCTTTATTGTATCAACCCAAGCCAGATGCGGCCGATGCGAAACACTTTGCCGATTGCGCTCAAAACTGGCTGGCACAGCAAAGCCTCCCGCAGCTACAACAGCTCGCACAACAGCATCTCGCACAACACCATCTAGCACAACAAAAGCCCGGAGGTGCGGATGTTTGAGCTGAACTGGCCCTGGCTGCTATTGCTACTCCCCCTGCCTTTGCTGATAAAAAGCAGCGCAACCATGGTCGGCCGGGCGCTAAAACTAAAACCGTTACTGCAGGTTGCCGGACAAAATCAGCGCAGCCAAAGCAAATGGAAACGACCAGCCACCTGGCTGGCCGGTCTGATTTGGTTGGCTTTGCTGTTGGCAGCAGCTGAGCCGCGCTGGTACGGCGAGCCGGTACAGATCCCGCAGCAAGCCCGCGACATTATGCTGGTGCTGGACTTATCCGGTTCGATGGAAATCGAAGATATGCGCTGGCAAGGTCGCACCATTAACCGGATTGAAGCGGTGCAAATTCTTACCCGGGACTTTTTAGAGCGACGGCAGGGCGATCGCATTGGCTTGATCCTGTTTGCCGATGCCGCATACCAGCTCACGCCGTTAACGCTGGATTTAACCACGGTACAGACCATGCTGGATGAAATCGTGGTCGGCATGGCCGGGCGGCGCACCGCCATCGGCGAAGGCATTGGTCTGGCAGTGAAACGTTTTAATGAACTGGAAAGCTCCAACAAAGTGATCGTGTTTTTAAGCGATGGAGCCAGCAACACCGGCAATATCAGCCCGGAAGAGTCACTGCAGCTTGCCATAGCTGCTGGCGTCCGCATTCATACCGTCGGCATTGGCGCTGAAGAAATGGTGCAACAGGGCTTGTTTGGTCCACGGGTGGTGAATCCTTCACACGATCTTGATGAGCCCTTGTTGATCCGGATGGCGGAGGAAACCGGCGGTGCTTATTTTCGGGCCCGCAACATGCAGGAATTTGAACGCATGTATCAGTTGCTGGACGAGCTGGAGCCGATTGAGCGTGAAACCTTAAGTTACCGGCCACAGCGTAGCCTGGTGCACTGGCCTCTGGCTGTGGCCTTGCTGCTTTCCCTCTGGTTGGCAGCACTTCAAATTCGTTGGCAGGAGCTGTGGTATGCCAATCATTGACCTACACTGGCTAAGGCCTTACTGGCTATTAAGCCTGCTTCCCTTACTGTTGATGCTGGTTTTGCTCTGGCGCTACCGCCAACAGAAAAGCCCCTGGCAACAGCTGATCGCACCGCATTTGCAGCAACACCTGCTGGGTAAAGCCAGCGGAACGGTAAACCGCTGGTCACTGCCGCTACTGGCCTTTTGCTGGTTGTTGGCAGCCATTGCCCTGGCTGGCCCCAGTTGGCAACGTATCGAGCAACCGGCCATTACCGTTAATAAAGCCACGGTACTTATTATTGATATGTCGATGTCGATGTACGCCACCGATATGACGCCCAACCGGCTCAATCAAGCCCGCTTTAAAGCACTGGACTTTATTGATGTCCTTAAGGAGGGCGAACTGGCACTGGTTGCGTTTGCCGGTGACGCCTTTGTGGTCAGCCCGCTAACACCGGATCATAACAATGTTCGATTGCTGCTACCTAACCTGCGGCCTGACATTATGCCGAACCAGGGATCCAACCTGCTCGCAGCCCTAAAAGAGGCAGATAAACTGCTGCAACAAGCGGGCTATACACAAGGCGATATCGTGGCCCTGGTCGATGGCTTTGAGCGGCATAGCGAGCGCGAATTATTTGATCAGGTGTCCCGCATGCGGCATCGCCTGTCAATTATCAGTTTTGGCAGCGAAGAAGCTGCGCCGGTGCAACTGCCAGATGGCAGCTTGCTGCGCGACCGTAACAACCAGTTGGTGCTGCCCAAAGTTCCGGTCAATCAGCTGCGTCAACTGGCTCAACGCGGCGGTGGTGTTTTCCAGCAGGCGCAGCTATCTGACAGTGACATTCAGGCCATCCTCAGCCTGTCCGATTACCGCCAACAAGGTCGCACGGAACAGCAACTGCACAGCCGTGGCGACGATTGGCGCGACAAAGCGGTCTACCTGGTCTGGTTGCTGTTACCCCTGGCACTATGGCTGGGTAAACGAGGTCAGTTGCTGCTGGTTTGCCTGTTACTGCTACCACCGGGGGTGATGGCAGAAGGCAGCCGTAGTCTGTTTCAAACCGACGAGCAACGCGCCATGCACGCCTATCAACAAGGTGATTATCGGAGCGCTTATCAGCTATTTAGCGATCCTTACTGGCGGGGCCAGGCCGCGTACCGGGCTGGCGATTATCTGGCCGCAGAACAAGCCTGGGCCACACTGAATGACAAAAGCCCTACCGCCAGCCACAGCTACAATTTGGGCAATGCCTTAGCCAGACAAGGTCGTTTTGAAGAAGCGCTTAGCGCCTACCAATCGGCCTTGCAACAAGACCCGGAGTTAGAGCAAGCCCGGCACAATGCCGAGCTCATCCAGCGCCTGCTGGATGAACAACAAGAGCAGCAAGAGCAGCAAGACGGCGATGACAACGGCCAAAGCGATGATCAACAAGAACCATCAGAACAGGGCTCGGACAGCAGCCAGTCTCAGGAAGACAGCTCTGGTTCTTCAGATCCCTCCGCCACCGATGACGGTGCGAATGGCTCTGAGCAAGGGGACAGCCCTGAGCCAACAGACAGCCCTGAGCCAACAGACAGCCCTGAGCAAACCGACAGCACCGAGAAAGAAGTCAGCAACGAAGAACAGCAAAGTGAGCAACAGGATCAGGCAGATAGCGAGCAAGCAGTGACAGAACAGCAACAACGCCAGGTGGTGGAGTCCCCCTGGCCCGATGCCGATCCTGAACAACAACAAGAACTGAATAATCTGCTGCGTAAAGTACAGGATGATCCGGCATTGCTGCTACGTAACCGGATGCATATTGAACATCAACGCCGCAGGCAGCAACAGCTGCCGACAGGAGCCCGAGAAGAATGGTAAGAACCCTTTGTCTGTGTTTGTTGATTGTAAGCAACTGGCCCTTGTGGGCAGCCAGCCAGCTCAGTGCCAGCGTCGATAAAAACCCGGCCATGGTCGGTGAGGCCATCGTACTGGAAGTCATCGCTGATGCGCGTTTAAGCGCTGATCAACTCAACTTCCGCATCCTGGAGCAGGACTTTCGAGTCACGGTGCCATCCGTCAGCCAAAGTACCCGGGTGATAAATGGCGAAGCCAGTCACACTACCAGTTGGCGTGTATCGCTGTTTGCCAGGGAGCCTGGTCAGTACACCATACCGGCTTTTCAGGTTGGTCAGGCCGGCAGTCAACCAATTGAACTGGAGGTGCTTGCAGCATCAGCCGCAGGAGATGGTAAATCAGATGTGTTTTTAACCGCCAGCCTGGAACAAAGCCAGCTCTATGTACAGCAAACCGGCTACTACAGGGTGACGATTCATTACCGGGGCGATTTGCAACGCGGCAGCCTGACAGAGCCCAGTATGGAAGGTGCTACCGTCCAACAAATTGGTCGGGATGAAGAAGGCAGTGTGCTGGTCGATGGCGTGCGTTATCGCACCATTAGCCGGCGCTTTGCGATCACACCGCAACGCAGTGGTCAATTCAGTATTACCGCTCCCGAATTTACCGGCGAACTGCTGGACAGAGACAGTAGCCGTAGCAACTTTTTTGCCCGTACCCGCACCGTGTTACAACATGCCGAAGCCATTGAGGTTGACGTTTTGTCAATACCAACGGACTTCCCGGGGGATTGGCTGATAGCGGGCCTGGTCACTTTGCATGAGGAGTGGTCTGGCGATCTTACCACGCTTCGTCAAGGCGAACCCATTACCCGTACCATTACGCTATCCGGGGTGGATGTAGCCGCGCATCAATTACCAGACATCGATTTTACTGCACCGGCAGGCTTTCGGCTGTATCCACAGCAACCGGAGCGCCAGGGAGCACAGCGCAATGGGCGTTTAGTGGCACAAAAAACCTTTACCCTGGCGATGATTCCAACCGATGCAGGCGAGGTGCAATTGCCGGAGCTGCGCTTACCCTGGTGGAACAGTCAACGCCAGATGCTGGATTATGCTACCCTGCCAGCCCGCAGCATTCAGGTATTGCCGGCAGTAACGGCTCAGGCCGATGCAACGGCCCCCGAACTGTTAACCAGTGGCCAAACCCTTGCCACCGATCTTTCCTCTGCCTCTCCCTGGCATTGGAACCATCTAAGCAGTTTGTTACTCACTTTTTGGTTAATCAGTACAATCCTGCTGCTTTGGTTATGGCGCCGGCCTGAAGCGGGCAAGGGATCAACCACAGCTCAAGCTCCCAGCTTTAACTCGACAGCTTTGCAAAAAGCTTGTAAGCATCACCAGCCTCAAGTGGCTCGTGATTGCTTACTGTATTGGGGCAAGTCACAGCTGGATCACCGTATCCATACACTGACCTCCTTAGCTGACCAAGTTACAGAGCCGCTGCGTAGCGAGCTGCTGCAGCTTAATAAAGCGCTGTATCATCCCAATGCGGATAACTGGCAAGGCAACAGCCTGTGGCAAGCCTGGCAGAGTTATCAACCAACTCAGCCGGCGAAACCGGAAGCCAGTCAACTAAAGCCATTGTATTCCTAATGCTGCCACCCCGCGGTTTAAACGGCGGGGCTGGTACTTCCATGCATAGCTTGTTAGCATGAGCACTTGCAGTAGAACTACAACAACAGTGTTTATGCAAATAACAGGAGTTTACTTTGGAAACAGGCACGCTTATTTCCCTCGCCATCTATTTTCTTGCCATGCTTGGCATCGGGCTATACGCCTACCGCACCTCTACCAGTGATGTTTCCGGCTATATGCTGGGCGGCCGCCAGCTCGGCCCTGGGGTGACAGCCTTATCCGCCGGAGCCTCCGATATGAGCGGCTGGATGCTTATGGGGTTACCCGGCGCATTTTTTGTCGCGGGTTTTTCCGAGGTATGGATTGCCATCGGCCTGACGGTGGGCGCCTATTTAAACTATTTGATTGTAGCACCGCGCCTTCGTACTTATACCCATGTTGCCAAAGATTCCATCACCCTGCCCGATTACTTTGAGAATCGCTTTAACGATCAAAGCCGGGCGCTGCGACTGGTATCAGCAGTAGTCATTATCGTCTTCTTTACGCTCTATACGGCGGCAGGTGTTTATGCTGGGGGTACCTTGTTCCTGAATGCCTTTGGTCTGAATTATGAGACTGGTTTATTGATTACTGCTGGCGTAGTGGTTGCCTATACTTTATTCGGAGGCTTTCTGGCGGTGAGCATGACTGACTTTGTGCAAGGCTGCATCATGTTTATTGCACTTATCATGGTACCGGTAGCCGCTTTCATCATTTTAGGTGGCTCCGAGCCCGTGATGCAGGAAATTGCCCGGATGGATCAGCCCATGCTCAACCCATTGCATGGTGCTACTGTGCTAGGTGTAATTTCGTTGCTGGCCTGGGGTTTGGGTTATTTTGGGCAGCCACACATTATCGTACGTTTTATGGCGATTCGCTCCATTAAAGACTTTAAGATGGCGCGCCGTATTGGTATGAGCTGGATGATCATTGCCCTGATTGGTGCCATGCTGACCGGTATTATTGGTGCAGTCTATATGGCTACCCAGACAGGCAATTTAGGACCCGCGGCATACCTGGATGAACATGGTCAGCTAGCAGACTCAGAAACCATCTTTATTGTGTTGTCACAAATCCTGTTTCACCCGTTGGTTGGGGGTTTCCTGCTAGCAGCCATCCTGGCAGCTATCATGAGTACCATTTCATCTCAGTTGCTGGTGACATCCAGCTCACTGACCAAAGACTTCTATCTGGCCTTTATGCGTCGTGATGCATCCGATAGTGAGCAGGTATTGGTGGGTCGGATTTCAGTGGTGATCGTTGCGGCAGTGGCGATAGCTCTGTCGCTGAATCCAAGTCAAAACTTGCTGTCACAGGTTGGTAATGCCTGGGCTGGCTTTGGCGCGGCCTTTGGTCCACTGATTATCTTCAGCCTGTATTGGAAACGAATGACTTATGCCGGTGCTTTAAGCGGCATGCTGGTTGGTGCTGGCACAGTACTGTTTTGGATCTATGCCCCGATAACCATTGCCGGTGAAACGCTGAGCAGCTATGTGTACGAAATCGTTCCAGGCACCTTGCTCAGTGCCATCACCATAGTGTTGGTTAGCAAACTGTCGGCTGAACCCTCTGCCAGCATCCTGCAGGATTTTGACAAAATGGAGCGTCGTCTTAAAACCGATATGGACTAAGTCCCCATGCCCTGAGCTTTCGCTCAGGGCACTCAACTTTGGTTGTATTTTTCTCTTGTTTCACCCAACTCAACCAGCTATAAACTAACTTAACTTTAAGATACATCAGCCATTGTTAACTGGCCGCACCGAATGAAAGGAACACAGCACCTATGTATTTCTATGCTGCACGCCAACCCATCCTGGATAGAGACAAAAAGCTTTTTGCTTACGAATTGCTATTCCGCGATAGTCTCGACAATGTTTTTCCAGACATTGATGGTGATGAAGCCACCTCAAAAATGATCGAAGGCAGTCAGTTTTCCTTTAGCATTGAAGATTTTCTGGATGACAAACTGGGCTTTATTAATTTCACTCTGGATACCATTCAAAAAAAATACCCAGCCATGTTGCCCAAAGAGCAGGTGGTGATCGAGATCCTCGAAACCATCCAGCCTGGCAAACGCCTACTTGCCGAGTGCCAGCAACTCAAAAAAGAAGGTTATACCCTGGCGCTGGATGACTATGAACACCAGAGTGTCTGGCGGCACTTTTACCCTTTTATTGATATTATCAAAATCGATTTCCTTACCACCAGCGTCGATACAATTCAGACCATAAAACAAGCCATTACAGACTATCCTCACATCAAGCTTTTAGCAGAAAAGGTGGAAACAAATCAACAGTTTGAAATAGCTCTCGAGCTTGGCTTTGATTACTTCCAGGGCTTTTTCTTTTCCAAGCCGGAAATGATGCAAACCAAAGCACTGTCACCGGCCCAAATGACCTTGGCCGAACTGCTGTACGAAACCTCTAAACCAGAAATTGATCTAGGCAGTATCACTGCTATTTTTGAGCGCGATGTCAGCCTGTCCTACAAGCTGTTACGCTACAGCAACTCGGCTATTTTTAAGCGCCGCACCGAAGTAGCAACCATTAAGCAAGCCTTGGTGATATTAGGTCAAAATGAGTTGAAAAAATTTCTATCTCTGTTGTTCACTGCCCAGATAAGCAGCGATAAACCGGCAGAGTTGATGCGCTTATCCATGACCAGAGCCAAATTTGCCGAAGGGTTGGCAAAATTACATGGTTCAGACTGTTCAAAGGCCTACCTGACCGGCATGATGTCTTTGATGGATGCATTATTAGACGAATCCATCGAGTCGGTGATGCAGAAACTGCCTTTGGCAAAAGATATCAAAGACGCCCTGGTAGCAGGTGAAGGCGTTTTAGCCGACTATATGCAACTGATGCAATTGTATGAACATGCCGATTGGCAACAAGCCAGCCTTTTAATCAAGGCATTGCAGCTACCTGCAGATAAAGTACCCGATGCCTATCATGAAGCTATTTATTGGGCTAATGAGCAAATGAGAGTGATGGGGGACAGCTAATACCCCATCATTTATCACACAGAGCTTAGTCGTCAAAACGGACATAATTCGCCATTTGGGCAGCCAGTTTGGGGCCAATGCCACGAACTTCAGTTAACTGTTGCTCATTACGGATAGCACCATGCTCGGCTATGTACTGCTGGATAGCAGCGGCTTTTTGCTCACCAATACCTGGTATCAAGGCCAATTGCTCAGCGCTGGCAGTATTGAGACTAATTTTTTGTACCGCAGCCACGCTCTGAGCCTTATTCATACTGTGCTGAGGCTTCGCCTCCAAAGCGAACAACTGATGACTAACCAGAGCAACTACCATCATAGAAAAAGCAAATACAAATGTTTTCATAATTTTAAACTCCATTTAAGGTTGCTGCACTGCCCGAAAGCAAAGCAATTACCGACTCTTGCAACCTGGAAACACAAGATAAATCACTTTCAGCAACCATTAAGTTAACCAGGTTAAATTAATATAACAACAAAAATAAATAGATCAATTTTTTTTCACACGGAAAGATGATATTTTTACTGCATGATTCAGCCAAAATTAAGCATGCACCTTCTAAGCTGATAAAGTAGATTACGCGAGGTGCTTATGATGAAAATGCTCCCTGTCTTTGCCGCTTTATCCAGCCTGGTTGCCGGCTCCGCCCTAGCGCATACGCAACACCTTGAGTATGCCAGAGTGACGAAGGTGGAACCCATATACCGCACGGTTGCAAGCCATAGCCCACAGCAGGTCTGCCATACTGAAGCTGTTCACTATCGTGGCAACCAGCGTACTGACACCACCCCGGTTGTGTTAGGTGCTATTGCGGGAGGTGCTCTTGGCCATGCGATAGGCCGCAACAAAAGCAACAAGCGGGTTGGTATGGCTGCTGGTGCCGTATTGGGTGGAGCTGTGGTCAGTGATGTGCAACGTCATAACAATCAACCCAGAACCGTCTATCAAGAACGTTGCCGGGTTGTGCAGAGTTCGGTACAGTACCACAATGTATTAGATGGCTATGAAGTCAGTTACAGCTTGCGTGGTCGTCACTACACAACCATGCTGGATTATGATCCGGGACCACGATTACCAGTACAGGTCAGTGTGCGACCCGGTTACTAATCAACTAGGACATCAACCCAGGATGCAAGACAATCATCTGACAATTTTGTGGAGCTAACCATGTTACGTAGTACAACAATCCTGTTTTTGGTTGTCTTACTTTCACTGTTGCCAGTTCAGCATGTTGCCGCAACTGGCTCAGGTATCAGCAAAGAGCAGGCCACTGAGCTTGCAGTTCAAAGTTACCCGGGAAGGGTGCTCAATGTAAAAACAGAGCAGCAGAATTACCGTATCCGGGTTTTACAGCGGGATGGCCGCGTGGTCACTTTGGTGGTCGATGGCAGAACCGGGCGCGTTACAAGGGATGATCGCTAATGCGAATTTTAGTAGTAGAAGACGAGCAATTACTGGCTAACCAGATCCGCAACCACCTGACGGAACAACAGTTTAGTGTGGATATGGCTTTTGATGGCCGTGACGGTGATTTTAAGATCAGTGAATACCCCTATGATCTGGCTATCATAGATTTGGGATTACCTCATCTGGACGGCCTGAGCCTGATACGCAAAGCGCGTAAAAAGGACATCAAAACTCCGATTATTATTCTGACTGCCCGTGGCAGCTGGCAGGAAAAAGTCGAAGGGCTGGATGCAGGTGCTGATGATTATCTGACCAAACCTTTTCATATGGAAGAGTTGCTGGCCCGCTGCAATGCTTTGATCCGGCGTGCAGCAGGTCAACCAGATCCAACCTTATCTGCCGGACCGGTGGCTCTGAACAGCCGTACTCAACAAGTTTGGCTACATGAGCAAGAAATAAGTTTGACCGCTTATGAATACAAAGTGCTTGAATACTTTATGATGAATCCAAATAAAGTGATTTCGAAAACTGAGTTGACCGAACACATCTATGATCAGGACTTCGATTTGGACAGCAATGTGATCGAGGTGTTTGTACTGCGATTGCGTAAAAAACTGGATCCTGAAGCCGAGTTAAAACCGATAGAAACGTTGCGGGGCCGGGGTTATCGCTTTACCCTGTCGGTCAACTGACTAAGTATCGATTCGCTATGACCTTATCCCTTAAGCTGCGGCAGGGGTTGATCAGCCTCCTGCTGTTCGCCTTTCTGCTGCCCAGCTCATTTCTGGCGATTGAGCGCGCTTTTTATACCCAGTTGGTCACGAATACCGAGCAAAAGCTTGAAGTGCATCTGTATGCTATTTTATCTGAGATCCAGGTATCTGAGAACAAAGTCCAGCTTAGTAATGTAGCACTGGCTCCAGACTTTTCCAGACCAAACTCCGGCTTAAGTGCTTTTATCACCAGTGAACAGGATGTGCTCTGGCAGTCAGATTCATCCATTACCCAGCAATTTGAACCTGAATTGTTGCAGTTATTACCAGGTAAAAGTGACTTTAGAGCGGATCTGCAACACGGTCACAAATATTGGGTGCTGTCGATCGCCCTGTTGTTTGATCAAGGGGAACGTACGATTCCCCTAACAGTTCATGTAGTGCAAGCAGATCATTTACTGAATACCGCACATCAGAGTTTTTTGCATACCTTGATCCGCTGGTATCTGGGAATCGCGTTAGTTCTTTTACTGGTGATGCTGTTGGCCTATCGCTGGACCACCCGCCCTTTATCTATGTTGGATCATGAAATCCGCCGGGTAGAAAGCGGCAAGCAAGAACAGCTGAGCGGTAACTACCCTACCGAGCTGATGGCGCTAAAAGAAGATTTAAACCTCTTGCTAGCCAGCCAGAACCGCCAGAAACAACGTTACCGTCATCACCTGAGTGATCTGGCTCATGCCTTAAAAACGCCATTGGCTGTTTTGCATACATCCTCGCTAAGTGAGCAGCCCGAGCTGAAAGAGCAATTGGATCGGATTGGCGCCATGATCGATCATCAGCTCAAACGCGCCAGCAGCTCAGGCCAGGATGTCTGGAAAAAACAAATTTCATTAAAGCCGGTGCTGGAAAAACTGGTGAAAGCGCTTGGTAAAATATACCAGCATAAGGGCTGTCAGATTGAAGTCGAGTGCCCGGATGACATGGCATTTAAAGGCGATGAAACCGATATGATGGAAATACTGGGTAATTTGCTCGACAATGCGTGCAAGGCTTGCGATCAGAAAGTGCGGTTGCAAGTAAGTAGCCATCCTTTTACGCTGATAGTAGAAGATGATGGTCCGGGCATTCCTAAAGATCGTCGCCAGCAATTATTCCAACGCGGTACCCGGCTGGATACCTACCAGGAAGGTCATGGTGTAGGCTTATCCATTGTCGCCGAGCTGGTCAGCTCCTATAATGGGGTGTTAGCGATCAGCGACAGTGAACTTGGCGGTGCCCGTTTTCATCTGAGCTTTCCAGATATCTGAGTTTCAATACGAGGTCGGTATGAACATGCTTAGCGTTACCCTGCTCTCGGTGAGCTTGCATACAGCAGCGATTGAAGAACTCTGCCCCTGGCCGGAAAGTGGCAGCCAGCAACAACGCTACCAACAACAGCTCAGTTGCTACGATCAGGAGTTGGTGAAGTCCAGACGAACCTTAGCCCAATGGGAGCAACACCATGAGTTTGTACTGCAACAGCACCGCCAACGTACAGGCCGGCCTGCCGCCTACAACAGCTTCAAAAGCTCGCAGCAAAGTTTTCAGCAATTAAAAGAGCAGCAATGCCGCTGGCAATATCAGTTGCAACTCCCCGATGTGCAACTAGGGGCAGCGCTTTACAAACGCTGCCAGCTGCAATTAATTAAGCAGCGAGCTGAGCAACTGGAAGCGCTGGTAGCACAATAATTAAACCAGTTTGTCATCCAAATCATCGCGCAGCTGGGTTTGTTCTTCAGAATCCAGCAATACCGCAATCCAACGGCCATTCGGGCTATTTTCCAAGCCAATTTTCACAATCATGGTCAAGGGGATACTTAGCAGCATACCAACAGTCCCCAACATCCAGCCCCAGAAAATCAACGACAAAAACACCACCAGAGTCGATAACCCCAGTCCTCGCCCCATCAGTCTGGGCTCAAGCATATTGCCTATCACCAGATTGACTGCCACAAAGACTAGTGTGGTTCCCACCGCCAGGCTCAGGCCTCCGTCAACCAATGCGATTAGAACCGCAGGCACAGCAGCAATAATGGAACCAATATTTGGAATGTAATTTAATAAGAATGCCAACATCCCCCACAACAGCGGATAACTCACACCGAGCAACCAAAGTAAAATACCAACCACCATACCAGTCAGGGCGCTCATCAAGGTTTTGATAGCGATATAGCGATTTACTGAGCCTAAAAAGCGCTGCACCTGGGCCAGACGATGCTCAGGATTGGTCATTCCCAGCTGGATTTTGGCAGGAATACTGTGCGCCTCCAACAACATAAAAACCACAATTAACAGAATTAAAAGTGTATTGGTCAGCATGGTTCCCAAGCCAGCTAATAGATTGGTCGCTAACGTCATGGCTGAACCGGGATTAATCTGGCTTAGCACTTGCCGTGGTTCTACCACTAAATGATAATCTGCCAACCAACTCAGCAGTTGTAAAACCACTCCATTTAACCTGGCCTGATACTCAGGCATATTCCGGGTCAAATCCGTTAGCGACTGGCCTACAATGGTCGCAAAGAAAGTTCCAAACACCAGTATAAGCACTATAACCAAACCAATAGCAGCCAGCTTGGGCAGATGCCAGCGATGCAATAGCTGAATCAGTGGACTGCATATGATGGCGATAAAAAGTGCCAGTAAAAAAGGCACCACAATGGCGGCTGCCGCTTTGATGCCTGCCAGGACAATAACCAGCGCGGCACAAGCTACCAGGACTCGGGTCGCGTTAGATTCAGGAGCAGTTGTCATAAACATCCTTGCATTCTTTGATCGGGAAAGGCCTAATAAACGTAATGAATAAAAACAACCAGGATTCTTCAATGATGGAATTAAACCCGGCGATTATTCGCATTAAAAATCTGCGGCTGCGTACCTACATCGGTATCAACGAGGACGAAATCAACAACAAGCAGGATGTCGTAATCAACGCCAAAATTCAATACCTGGCCGATGCGGCAGCAAACAGTGACGATATGAGCAAAGCACTTAATTATCGTACCATTACAAAACGAATCATCCAGTTTGTTGAAGACAATCGTTTCTCATTATTGGAAAAACTCACTGCCGATGTGCTGGCCATTACCGCCGAGCACAGTTCAGTGTTGTACGCTGAAGTAGAAATTGATAAACCGCACGCACTGCGCTTCGCCGATTCTGTATCCCTTACCTTGTCAGTGACCAAACAGCGCTGATACCGCTATACTGAGATACAATAAAACATCATGCTAACATCGACAAGGATTTCGCTATGAATGTATTCATTACCGGAGGCACCGGTTTGATCGGCCAAGCCATCATTCATCGGTGGCTACCCGAGCATCAAATCACAGTCTTAAGCCGTGATGCCGGTAGAGTGAAATCGTTGTTTGGCCATGATGTTGCTTGCTGTGAACAACTGGAAGCCGTTGATATTAACCGCTTTGATGCAGTGCTCAATTTAGCAGGTGAGCCCATCGCCAACAAGCGCTGGAGCAAACAACAGAAGTCCAGGATTTGCCAAAGTCGCTGGCAATTAACCGAACAACTTAGTATAAAAATTCAACAGGCCCACAAACCGCCATCAGTTTTTATCAGTGGATCGGCTATTGGTTATTATGGCCGGCAAGATCAGCGTTGCATCGATGAAAATCACCAGGATTTTTACCCGGAGTTTAGCCATGATATTTGTGCGCGGTGGGAAAATCTGGCTCAGCGGGCAGCCAGTGAACGCACCAGAGTATGCTTATTGCGCACTGGTATTGTTTTGGCCGCCAACGGTGGCGCATTAAAAAAAATGCTGCCAGCTTTTCGGCTGGGTTTAGGTGGTCGCATTGCGGATGGTAGCCAGTATATGTCCTGGATCCACCTGGATGATATGGTAGCCTTAATCGACTTTTTACTCAGTCACAGTGAACTATCAGGCCCTGTCAACGCAACCGCCCCCAAAGCGGTGACAAATGCACGTTTTACAGAGCTGCTGGCAGAGCGTATAAAACGGCCGGCCTTTTTGCCCATGCCCGCCGTTATGGTGCGATTATTATTTGGCGAAATGGGCGATTTGCTACTATATGGCCAGAATGTTTATCCTAAAAAACTGCTGGATGCAGGTTTTCAATTCAGCTACCCGGATTTACGCGAAGCGTTGCTCCAGCTCAAACTATAGGGGCGCTGCAATGCGCCCTTTCGTTACGAATAAATTGCCCGACGCATTAACACCGAGCTTTGGATGGCAAGCAATTGCCGCAACTGCCACCAGCCGAGCAAAGTAACCACCAGCATGCCAAAACCAGGACCAATCCACCACAGGTTCCAGTGCAACTGAAATGGCAATTCAAATAAGCGGAATTGCAATACGCCTAACACGGCTTCGGCCAGCACGGTTGCCAAAATACCGGCTAAGGCGCCAAGTGCAGCAAATTCCAACAACATAGCGTTACGTAAAAAAGCATAGCGGGCACCAAGGGTACGTAAAATCGCCAACTCTTGCTCTCGCTGTTCCATAGTAGCCTGTACCTGCGCCACCAATACCAAGACTGCAGCGGCAAAAACCAGCAACAAAATACTGCTGAGCGCTATTGTAACCTGGGCAATAATATCCTGTACTTGCTGGATAATGGCATCCACATTCAGCACAATCACCGTTGGGAATTCGCGGTTTAACTGGTTTAGCACCTGCGCTCGTTCAGCTTCCAGATAAAAAGCGCTCAAATAACTGGCCGGGAAATCGGCCAGCAAATCGGCACTTAAGATCATGTAGAAATTTGGCTGCAAGGTATTCCAATCCACCAGCCGGATACTACTGACACTGGCAGATACTGTGCGCCCGCCGATAGAAAATTCAAGTTCATCCCCCAGCTCTATGCCAAGACGCTCTGCCAGCTCGGATTCGACCGATACTTCAGCAGTCGTTTGTGCATCAAACCAACGTCCGGCAAGTACACTATTATTGGCCGGCAATTGCTCCGTCCAGGTCAGATTCAACTCTCGGCCAACACCAAACCGTTCTGTATCCTCCTCTTTGCTGGCCCTCTGGCGCAGCTGTTGCTGATTGGTGGCCGTCAAACGACCGCGAACGATCGGATAAAAGGCATCCAGTTGCAGTTGATGCTGCTCAGCAAAGGCTTCTATGCCAGGTCGCTCAGCAGCTGAGATATTCACCAAAAACTGGTTCGGTGCACCTTCAGGGATTTGCTGCTGCCATTGATCCAACAATTCTACCCGAAGAAAATACAACAGTAGGGTTAAAAACAACGCCATACTAAAAGTCAGCAACTGGAAGCTATTTTGCCACAACCGTCGGCGCAAATTGGCCAATGCCAACTTAAGCGCCGAACTTTGACCTGCCGCCATTGGCTTAGCCACCTTTACCAGCACAGCAGCCAAGGCCATCAACACCAAGGCAAACACCACACAAGCAGCGAACAGTATAAGACTAAGCACTAGCTCTCGGCTAAATAGCCACATCAGCAACCAGACAGCCAGCGCGCCAGTTGCCAGATGCCAGACATCAAAACGCCATGCAGGCAACTGCCGTAGCACAGCTATTGCCGGCACCGCCGCCAATTGCCAAACCGGTCGGGCAGCAAAAAGTCCGGCACAAATCAATGCAGTAAGCAGCCCCATCCCAAATGGGCGGCTGCTAAATGCCGGTTGGTAATCCTCCATCCACAGTTGGATCCCCTGCTGAATAAAGACCACCAATACAATGCCAGTAGCTATCGCCAGCACTGAACTGAAAACACTTACCAACAGCAAGTGACTGCAATAGATTTTACGGGCAGTCGCTGTGGTTGCTCCCAGCGCTTTAATGACGGCCACTGCTTCTGCATGCCGCTGGCGGTAGCGATTGGCCGCTACCGCCGAGGCACTGGCTGCTAGTACAATACCGAGTAACCCAGCCAGCAGCAGGAAGCTCTCTGCCCGCTGCATCGCAGCACCTATGGCGGTTTCCGGGTCCAGCTCTTGCCACTGCTCATGCACCGACAACTGCGAATCCAGTTGCTGCCGCAGCTCAGCCAGTTGCGCAGCACTGCCGGCAAACAAGTAGCGATAGCCGATACGACTGCCAGGTTGTACAACTTCGGTTGCGGCTACATCATCCAGGTGCATCAGCACTCGTGGATTACCGCCAAATACATTGAGCGGCGCATCGGGCTCCGCTTCAATGACACCGGCAACCAGCAGCGATGCCATGCCAAGTTCCAGGCTATCACCGGGGCTGACCGCCAATAAACTCAGCAAGCGTGGCTCCAACCAGATCTCACCTTGACGGAAACTGGCAAGGTCGCCCTGCCCAGGCTGGCTACTACGTCGCAACAGCAACTCACCACGCAATGGAAAAGCACTGGAGACTGCTTTTACCGTCACCAATTGCATTTCATCTGTAGAAAACAGCATGGAATCAAACAACATTTGCTGTGCTTGTTGCAGTTGTAACTTGTCGGCCGTATCGATTAACTCCGGCTGAAATGGCCTGCTGGAACGCAGCACTAGATCGGCAGCCAGAAAGCTGGCACTGCGCTGGTACAATGCGGAGCGCACACTTTCAGTAATGCCGGTCAACATCACCACTGAAAATACAGCCAAAAACAATGCAAAGGCAATCACCCACAGCTCACCGCGCTTTAGCTCACGCCAGAATAAACGCCAGGCAATACTAGCCCACATGCCGCTGCTCCTGAAGCTCAGACTGCAGTTGTTGCTCCAACTGGCCATGATGCATCAAATACTGTTGCTGACAACGCTCTGCTAACTCTGTCTTGTGTGTTACCAACACCAGGGTAGTTCCTTGTTGCTGATTCAGATTAAATAGTAAATCCTCCACCAGCAAACCAGTTCGTTCATCCAGATTGGCAGAAGGCTCATCTGCAAACAGGATTTTTGGTTGCGTGATAAAAGCCCTGGCAATAGCAACCCGCTGTTGCTCACCACCTGACAACTGTGTTGGATAAAAATCCCGCCGCTCGGCTAGCCCCACTTGCGCCAACAGCGCTAGACCCCGCTCTTTGGCATTACGAATTCCAGCCAACTCTGCGGGTAAGGTGATATTCTCCAGTGCGGTTAAACCTGGCAGCAATAAAAAGGACTGAAAAACGAAACCGATATGACTGGCCCTCAAACCCGCCCTGGCATCTTCATCCAGTTGATGCAGCGGCTGCCCGGCCAGAAAGACTTCCCCCTCACTGGCTGTATCCAGACCAGCCAGTATGCCGAGCAAGGTGGACTTGCCCGAACCAGAGGCACCGACAATAGCCACCGACTCGCCCCGCTTGATTGTTAAATGCAAATCATTCAGGATAGTCAGTGATCCTTCAGTGAGTTTCACCCGTTTGGTTAAACGGGTCGCTTTAATATCAATTTCAGGTGATAACGTCATGCGTGCATTCTTAATTCTATTGTTTGTTGTTTACAGTACCACGACTTATGCGCAGCCGAAAAGGTTGTTGTTGCTGGGTGATAGCCTGAGCGCGGCCTACAACATGCAGGAGCAACAAGGCTGGGTGTATTTGACGCAGCAGTGGTTGGATACGCAGCAATTGCCGCTTACGATCATCAACGCCAGCATCAGTGGTGAAACTTCAGCCGGTGGCCTGGCCCGTTTGCCCGCCCTGCTGGAGCAACATCAACCAGATTATGTGTTGATTGAGCTGGGGGGCAACGATGGCTTACGCGGGTTTGCGGTAGCACAACTTGAACAAAACTTAACGCAACTGATTGAGCTAAGCCAGGCACAAGGTGCTGATGTGTTACTGATGCAAATTCGTATTCCTCCCAATCTGGGCCCGCGCTATACCCGCCAGTTCGAAGGACTCTACCCAGCACTGGCCGAGCGTTACCAACTACCGCTGTGGCCATTTTTTATGGAGCAGATTGCATTGAATGAGGATTTGATGCTACCCGATGGTATCCACCCCAATCGTGAGGCGCAGCCTATTATCAAGCAACAGATGAAGCGTTGGTTTGCTGGGCTGGTGGCAGAATGATGTTGGATGTTGGATGTTGGATGTTGGATGTTGGATGTTGGATGTTGGATGTTGGATGTTGAGTGTTGAATGTTGAATGTTGGATACTCAATGCTCTTAATTCAGCATTCACAATTCATAATTCAGCATTAAAAAAGAAGTGGCGTCCCCTAGGGGATTCGAACCCCTGTTACCGCCGTGAAAGGGCGGTGTCCTAGGCCTCTAGACGAAGGGGACTTAGGAAGTAGCTGACTGTAAGTGGCGTCCCCTAGGGGATTCGAACCCCTGTTACCGCCGTGAAAGGGCGGTGTCCTAGGCCTCTAGACGAAGGGGACGCAATACTAACAGTAGCACAACTTGATAAGATTAATTGGCGTCCCCTAGGGGATTCGAACCCCTGTTACCGCCGTGAAAGGGCGGTGTCCTAGGCCTCTAGACGAAGGGGACGCACGAAAAAATCTTTGGTGGAGCTAAGCGGGATCGAACCGCTGACCTCTTGCATGCCATGCAAGCGCTCTCCCAGCTGAGCTATAGCCCCACACGGGCGTGTTCATCGCACTGGTTTATCGCTGAACACGGAGCGCATTCTAGGGATACCCCTCTCAGCTGTCAACAGTTTTTTCAGCACCTTGTTTTGTTCGCGTATTTTTTAAACGTGACGTTGAATTTTGCAGCAAATTACGGCCAGTGTTCACGCTTTCATGCAAAAGTGGTAGTATGCAACTTGCATCAGGAACTTTTTGCGATTTCACACAGGAATGGACTATGTACGAGAAGTACTACGGGTTTAAGGAGCGCCCTTTTCAGCTTACCCCCAACCCAAACTGGTTTTTCGCCAGCAAATTGCATAAAAGGGCCTTGGCTTATTTGCAGTACGGTCTGAGCCAGGGGGAAGGTTTTATCGTGATTACCGGAGATGTTGGTACCGGTAAAACTACCATTGCCAATCAACTAGTTAGCCAGTTAAATCAGGACGAAATCATTGCCAAGCAAATTGTGACGTCCCGTTTATCACCGGACGACCTAATTCGTATGATAGCCTCCAGCTTTAACCTGGTAGTTAGCGAGCAAAGCAAAGCTTCTTATTTAGACGCCATTGGTAGCTTTTTAAAGCGCCTGCACGCTCAACACAGGCGTGCACTGCTGTTAGTGGATGAAGCACAAAATCTTCCATTGGAAGCCATTGAAGAGCTGCGAATGCTGTCCAACTTTATGGCAGATGGCAAGCCGCTGCTGCAAAGCTTCTTGCTTGGACAAAATGAACTAAATGCCGTGATACAAGCTCCAGATATGGAGCAATTCCGCCAGCGCATTATCGCTTCGAGTAATCTTACACCTTTGCAGCTTGAGGATACCCGTGCTTATGTGGAATATCGGATCCGACAAGCCGGTGCCACTGAGCCTGTGCTGGCCGAAAACTGCTTCCCCTTGATCCAAGGATTTAGCCGTGGCATTCCACGTAAAATAAATACCTTGATGGACAGAGTGTTCTTGTACGGCTATTTGGAAGAGAAGCCTTTTATTGAAGCAGCCGATGTACAGGCAGTGATTGATGAAATTATGGATGAAGTGGCAAACTTAACGCCCCTTTCTGCCACCCAGCCTACTCAAGAGCTACAGGCAACACCTCAGGATGGCAGCAAATCTGCAATGCTGACAGAAATCAATCAGCTACTCGACAGCTCATTGGAAACCAAATTAAAACTTGCCAAAGAGCTGGACCAACTGATCCAAAGACAGCAAAGCAGCTTGCAAAAAAAGCATCCACCGGAAGAAAATTAATTGAAAGCCCGTTACTGTCATTAACGGGCTGCTGAGGCTTTAAAAGCGATACATATAGCTTACTGACAAGCGGTTTTCACGGTAGTTAAAGCTCTCGACAGTTGAGCTTCTCCGGCTGTGTCGTGCTGTCAGGTTGATATCTGAAGCGGATGATAAATCCCGTCCCCAGCCGATTTCATATTGCCAGCTTTTATCGTCGCGATCACTTGCCCCAAAGCTGTACTTATAACCTCGCACATTTGTACGTAAACGGCTGTGTGGTGTTAAACGCCAGGAGGCCTGCAGGCTGGCATTGTGTCGTCTATCTACCCGATTTTGTTCCACATAGCGCAGCTCGCTGCTGGACAGCTCCAGGCTGCTAGTTAGCCGGCTCCTGTTGTAGCCAAGCGCAAAAGCCCCTTGCCGGTTTAAAATCACATCATCCCGAATATTCAAGTCAAGATCAAAGAACTGCTGCAGTCGTTCATTGGCAGCAGGCTCATAACCCGGACCAGGCAGGGTAAAACAATCGCCAATATCAGCCGCCCCATCCGGACAGACAAAAATGCCCAGATTCACCAACTCAGCCTCTAAAAAGCTACGGGCGGTCAGTTGATCGGTGTAGGATAAACGCATGGTCAAAAAGCGCAGACGATAATCACCGGCCAGTTGTACGGTACGGCCAAAATAGCGCTTATCCCAGGAACCAGATAAAGAGGAACGGCGTGAGGGAGCCAGATAAAAGTCAGCTCCGACAAAGTCGGCTTGCTCGCTATCACTTAATACAGTGTTGTAAGTAAAGTTAAGCCGAGAAACCCGACCAAAGTACCACTCAAAGCCAGTACCCACCGAGCTGAATTCATTGGTGAAGTCTGAGTTTTGAATGCTATTTTGCTCATAATTTCCTTTTAGCATCCATGCCAGTCCTGGCAATACCGGGATCCCAATCTGTAATTGGCCGTTATCCCTTATCAAACGATCTCTATCATCGCGGTGGGTTCGAAAAGCTGAGCCACCACCACGCCAAAACACCCCACCGTGTTGATGTGCTTTTGATGTTGCAAAGCTGACGCCAAACTGCTCATTGTCAATATTTCCGAAGAGATCATCTTGCTCAGGCCGTCTTGATTCCAGTTTATTCGCACTCAAATTGAGTACGAATTGTGCCTCTTTATGGCGGGCATTGCTAAATCGGAGATTGCTGGCATAGCGATTGGTTCGACTTAAACTTCCCGCTGTTGTAATGCGATCCTGGAATAAACCAGCCCCCTCACCTCCCCCGCGGATTTGGTGATTCTGACTGGCATTCAGTGTCCACACCAAACGACGGTCAAAGCCTGAGAGGCTATTGCTTGCATCAAACTCATTCAAGCTGTAGGGGCTACGTTGGCTATCCTTATACCAAACACGCTGATGGTTCAGATCCACCCGACTTTGCATCCTTGGTCCTTGATAGCGCCAGCCAATAGAAGGTACCACTTCCAATGCAGCACCTTTATCGGTTGCCATAGCGGGTGCTGATTGCAACTGATAGCCATGAGAGCTGAGCTCCAATGCCGGACTGAAGCTGCTATCAGCACGTAAAGCCGAAGGTAGACAGCAAATGGCAATGATCGACATTGCCAGCACATTGTACTTGAGTTTGAACGGCTTAGTTGCTGTTACTGTAGTAATAGCCATATCCTTTGCCTTGATTACGATGCGCTTTATTGATGACAAAGCCGACCGCTAACTCCTCCGGCAGCAATGCCACAGCCTGATCAATTTCAGTAATTTTGGTTTGATTCTCTTCCACTACCACCACGGCCTGGCCACACATCGCTGCCAATACCGATGTTTCATTCACGCCGAGCAAGGGTGGAGCATCAAAGATCACCACTCTATCCGGGTAGCGGGTAGCGAACTCTGTTGCAAGTTGCAGCATTTTCTCACTGGCAAGTAGCTCGGTAGATAAATGATGAGGCTTACCCGCGGAGATAATTTTCAAACGATCGATATTGGTGCTGAGTAATACATCCTCAACATTCAGATCATCTGTCGATAAGTAATCGGTTAAACCATTTTCGGTAGTAAAGCGTAAAGTTTTTGCCACCATCGGCCGCAGCACATCAGCATCGACCAACAGCACAGTTTTATCTTTTTCCAACGCCATGCTGAGCGCCAGATTGACCGCTGTGAAAGTTTTTCCTTCCCCTGGCCTCGAGCTGGTCACCATTATAAGGTTCGGATGCTTCAGACTGTTGCTCAAACCACCAAAAGCGTTGTTAAGTAATTTACGTTTAATGGAGCGGAACTCTTCATTAATAATACGCCGCTCAGGGCTAAGGGAGACAAAGTTCAGCGACTCCAAATGTTCTAAATCAAGCTGAATAGTGGCATTTGCCAGGTAGCTCTGTCGTACCATTTCTGCCTTGTCCGAGGCTTCGCGACGCAGATTTTTGTCTGCGCGCTCATCGGCAACTTTACTACTCGCTACATTCAATGCTTCCTGTGTGCTTTCGCCGCCTATACCCTGCTCTTGTTGTGCATCCAATTCACTTTGCTTTTTTACAGCTTTTTCAATGGTACTCATTGCAAAACCCTCGACAACATGGCTGCAGGTTGACCAACCAATATCTCATTTCCAATTAAAGCAAGATAAGCTGAAAACAACAAACCACTCAGTAAAACGAAGTACAAAAAGTGCAAACGAACCTGACGGACTATTGCATTTTTATTGGTGTGCGACACAACACCAAAAACCGGGTAACTTGAGATAGCCCTTAACTGCAATCTGTTGGTGAGAACCGGTGATAACAAATTTCGGAGTAAAGCTATACCAATGCCAGCACCAACCCCAAGCAGTAACACTGCGGTGTAGTACAGCAGGCGGTTTGGCCCGGCTGGCAACATTGGTACCCGGGGTGGGTCAATAACACGAAATTGTAAGTCCGACTCCGAAGCATCTACACGACGCGCCATGTCTGCAGCTTCACGGCGGGACAACAAGGCTTCATAATTTGACTTATTGATCTCATAATCCCGATTCAAAGCGGCGTATTCAGCTTCGATTTCAGGGATTAAATGCAATCGGCTGCGCAAGGTTGCAATCTGCTCTTGAATGGCGCCGGCTCTTAACTGACGGGATGCAATTTCACCTTCCAACTCAGAAATAGTGGTAACCAATCGCTCATACAAAGCACTCTGCATCAGCGCAGGGTTATTGCTGCCGCTGGTACCCAACTGGCGTAACATGGCCAACTCTTCATCCCGCTGCTGCTGCAGCCGCTCAATTAAGCGACTGGTCTCAATCACATCCGGATGATTTTCGGTAAAACGCATCAACAACCCATCCAGCCGCTCTTGCTGCTCTGCAATTCTTGCATCATATTGGGTACTGGGTTGGCGTCCCTCACTGCTCATTGTAGTTAGATTAGTCAGCTCACGTCGCGCGCCCTCCAACCGAACTTCTAACTCCTGGATCTCTAACATGGTCGCAGACAACTGTGATTCCTGATTACTGATGCGGGCATAATAGCTAGCCTCCCCACCAGACAATACATTCATCTGATTGCGTCGAAACTCTGAGCGTTTACGCTCTGCGGCAAGCAAACGGCGCTCGTAATCTGCAATTTGTTGATTTAAAAAACGCTCTGCAGATAGCTGATCTGCTCTACTGGTCCCTAACCGGCTTTCAATAAAAACATTGAGCATTTCCTGCACAACACGCAAAGCCACACGAGGATCACTATTGGTGTAATGCAGAGTATAAATATTGTCGCTCTGACGCCCCCGGGCATTGAACCGAAGTGATATATTCCGTTCAAGACCATCAATCAAACGCTCAAACTCCTGTGCTGTAGGAGCATGACGGTCCAGGTCAGCCTGGCGAGCCACTTTTTCCAGGTTTGGCCGCGTCAAGACAGTTCGGGCTAATGCCTGCACCTGCTGCTGTTGATTGGTAGACACCGTCAACCCACGTAACAAAGGCTCCAGAATGGTTTGAGTATCAAAATAAACTCTTGCTTCAGCTTGATAGACTGGTGGCATTTTGTACACATGGTACCAGCCAATAGGACATAACAACCAGGCAGTAATAATAATATAACGTCGACGGATCCAAATACCATGCAACTGGATCATCAATTGCTCAATCGCGAGATTCAGCTCCTTCATGTACAGCTCCCTGCTTTCGCGGATACAACCAATAATTCGATGTGATTTTCCATCAGATGAAAGCCCGGCTTAAAACCAGGCTTGAGGAATAATAACTATATCACCGGGCAAGATATCGACGTTGGCACGAATATCACCATCGCGGATTAAATCATCCAACCGCACCCGATAACTCACCTGGCGGCCATCCACTGTGCGCACCAACTGAGCACGATTTCCACTGGCAAAATCAGTTAATCCACCCACCTGAATCATTAAATCAAGCATAGTCATGTATTGGCGATAACTGACTGCTCTGGGGTTTACGGCCGCACCAATTACTCTTACCTGTTCGCTGTAAGGCCCAACGAAACCAGCAACAGAAACAGTGACTATCGGATCCCGGATAAACTGACCCAACACCTGCTCCATATCACGAGCGACTTGGGTGGGTGTTTTACCACTTACCGGTATATCTTCAACCAGTGATGTTGAAATCATCCCATCAGGGCGCACCAAAAAGGAACCGGATAGCTCCGGATTACGCCAGACAAAAATTGTTAAACTATCACCCGGACCGACCAGGTATTGATAGTTTCCGACCGATGTTGTTAATGAGTCATGGACAGTAGCGGATGGCAAGCTATTGGAGCTGCCACAGGCGCTAAGAAAAAACGTGACTGCGGCCAGCAATACACCGCGAATTCCTTGTATTCGTTTTACTTTCATGGATTTGGTCCCTCGATTCCCTAACCAGGCGCTACTACTATAACGTATTTTTTTAGCTGTGATGTAGGAAATGCAAAAAATTATTTCCGTTTCACAGTGGAAATAGTATACTTAGTGAGCTAGATTTTAAAGCCTGCAATTTACCTCGCCAGGTTCTGATGTATTAAATGCATAGGATGCACAAGGACGATTAATTATGAACAAGGCTACCGGTTACGGAAAAAATTCGCTTGCTGATCATTTGTTTTTGCTCGGTGAGTTAGCTCTGTTGCTACTTGCCAGCTTTGCTGCCAGCTACCTGTCCCAGTACTTCATCAGCCCAATCCCTTTTGATGTTCGCCTGATTAATGCTGCTATTTTCGCATCTGTGGTTATGCTGTGTGCGCTCTCTGTAGGGCTTTACGATCAGCAGCTCAGAGAAAGCCATCGCGGTGTTTTGAAACGCGTTATCATCACCATGTTGTTCAGTGCATTTCTGCTCGAAGTCGTGGTGTTTAACCTATTTGACTCCATCGCAATTAATAGCTGGTACATGCTGATTGCTACCACGATTTCGATTGTTCTGATCAGCAGTTTCCGGGCCTTTTTCCACTACCATGATGTCACGCGGATAAGTCGTCGTCGGGTGCTAATCCTGGGCGCGGGTGAACGTGCCTCCATCATCGAAAAACGCATGCGCCGCACAGTAGACAGACGGAATTTCGAGATTGTTGGTTTTGTCCGGGTTGATGGCGACAAAGATGGTGCTTTGCAAAATGAAACCATTCTTGATTTGAACGTACAAGAAGACCTCTTTCAATTTGTGATGGAGAATGCCATTGACCAGATGGTGATTGCTTGTGACGAACGACGTAATATGCTGCCGGTGGAGCATCTTTTTAAGTGCAAAACCCGTGGTATTGATGTAGTAGAAATTTTGGACTTCATTGAGCAAGAAACCGGGCAGATTGCGGTAAACCTGATTTACCCAAGCTGGGTGATATACTCCAATGGGTTTGATAACAAAAAGTGGTTAAAAACCAATCTTGATTACCGTCTTAATTTCCTGCTTGGGCTATTCGTATTAGCCTTAACCTGGCCGATTATGGCTATTACTGCTCTACTCATCTATTTAGAAGATGGTCGTCGTACTGGCGCGCCTATTTTTTACAAGCAAGTTCGGGTTGGCATCGATGGAAAGCCTTTTCATATCATTAAGTTCCGTAGCATGCGGACCGATGCGGAAGCTGGTGGAGCCAAGTGGGCCACCAAAGACGATGATCGTGTCACCCGGGTGGGTCGTGTTATTCGCAAGTACCGCATTGACGAATTACCACAGCTTTTTAATGTGTTCCGTGGTGAAATGGGCTTTGTCGGTCCCCGCCCGGAGCGCCCGGAGTTTGTCTGTGAGCTGGAAAAAGACATTCCTTATTACGCACAGCGCCACAATGTAAAACCTGGCCTGACCGGCTGGGCTCAATTAAAATACCCCTATGGCTCTACTACTGAAGATGCGCTGGAAAAGCTAAAGTTTGATTTGTATTACATCAAACATCGTAGTTTGTTACTGGATCTGGTGATTCTGGTGCGCACCGTTGAGATAGTTTTGTTCGGTAAAGGCCGATAACGATAAAAATAAACTTAGGGCGTTATTCTTGAAAGTATTGCACATACTCGAATACTCACGACCAAATATCAGTGGGTACTCACTTCGTTCAGACGCCATTATCCGTCATCAACGTATGCTGGGCATTGAAACAGTCCAGCTTACCAGTCAGCGCTACCAAGAATTTTCAGCGTTGTCAGAGGATGTGGATGGTGTTTGCTATCAGCGTACCCCGGCTTCATCATCTTTCTTACGTCGCATACCCTTTGTCAATTATATGCACCATGTCAGTTACCTGGCTAAGCATATTGATGCAATGGTGCAACAACACAAACCAGATATTATCCAAACGCACTCTCCCATGTTTAATGCACTGGCCGCTTGCAGAGTAGGAAAAAAATATGGCATTCCGGTGACCTATGAGGTTCGGGCTCTCTGGGAAGATGCGGCCGTTGATACAGGTAAAACCAAAGAAGGCAGCCTACGTTATAAACTGATTAAGCGCATCGAACAGATGGCGTTTGAGCGGGTAGATGCCATCAGCTGCATTTGTGAAGGTTTACGCAGTGACTTGATCCAGCGGGGTATTCCCGCAGAGAAAATTTTTGTGACGCCAAATGCCGTTGATATTGAACGCTTTAAGCCCTTGACTGAAGCAAATTTACTGCTGCAACAGCAGCTTAAGTTGACCGGTAAAAAAGTGCTTGCCTTTGTCGGCTCATTCTTTAAATACGAAGGTTTGGCTACGGCTGTAGAGGCCATGGCCATTATCAGCAAACAACGTCCTGATATACATTTGCTATTGGTGGGGGGCGGAAATGAGCAGGCCGCATTAAAGCAGCAGGTCGCCCAATGCAAACTCCATGACGTCATTACCTTTGTAGACCGTGTGCCATTTGAGCAAGTCAGTCACTACTATAGCCTGGCTGATGCGCTTATTTTTCCGCGCGAAAGTATCCGCTTAACCGAGTTGGTGACACCATTAAAACCTTTGGAAGCTATGGCGCAAGGCAAAGTTGTCTTTGCTTCCGATATAGGTGGACATCGTGAACTGATTCGTCACCAGGAAACAGGTTTATTATTTAAAGCAGATTCAGCCGGGGATCTGGCCAAAGCTATCTTAGACCACATTGATCAAGCAGCTCTCTTTGAGCAGCTCATCAGCAATGGCCTGGACTTTGTCCACAATGAGCGCAATTGGCTGAACACAGCAAATGCTTATTTGCCAGTTTACCGGAGCTTAATCGGTGAGCGATAAGCCTATTTCCATCCTGGCCATTACCAATTTGTACCCTGTGCCCTGGGCGC
This sequence comes from Alkalimonas mucilaginosa, assembly GCF_036327005.1. NCBI lineage: Bacteria > Pseudomonadati > Pseudomonadota > Gammaproteobacteria > Alkalimonas > Alkalimonas mucilaginosa. Next base: position 352,076 of record NZ_JAUGZK010000001.1, on the reverse strand, counting down.
CTCACAGAGCCAGTTTTAATAAACAACAGTTTGAGCTGTTGGCGCAGCAGGTAGCACTGCGCGTTTTGGTCTTAGTGCCTTGGCGTGAATGGCTTAAACACCGTCATGAATGCCTCGAAACCGAGAGCATTAGTTATGCGCCCTACTTTCAGCTTCCTGGCTTTGGTCGCTCACTGACACCATGGTTCCAACGATGGGCCATTGCCAGAAAGCAATATTGGATTGACCAGGCAAAACCAACGCACCTGCTTGCTTCCTGGGCGTTTCCTGATGCGGTCGCTTGCCTGATGTATGCCAAAAACAAGGCGCTCCCTGTTCTGGTTAAAGTTCATGGCACTGATGTCAACGAGCATACTCTGTATCCGAAGCGCCGGCATCTGATGACAACCTGGCTAAGCCAGGCAAAAGCCATATTCTGCGCCAGTCAGGCCCTGCAACAAAAGCTCATTGCCATCGGGCTAGATAAAGATACCGTTTGTACCAATTACAATGGTGTCCATGCTGAGCTGTTCTACCCGGAACCAACAGGGGCAACTGATAAAAAGATTTTGTTTGTTGGTAATTTACTCGATACCAAAGGTGTTTTCGAGCTGGTGGATGCCTTTCACCTGGCGCACAAAGAAACGGATTGTGATTTGCATTTTATTGGCCAGGGCCCGGCAACCGATGCACTGAAAACACGGGTTTTGCAGCATGGTCTAGCTAAACGGGTAACCTTTCATGGTGCTTTACCCATTCATCAAGTTGCAGAACACATTCGTAAAGCACAACTGCTTGTCCTTCCCAGCTATCGGGAAGGTGTTCCTAATGTGCTGCTTGAAGCCTGCGCCAGTGGTACCCCCGTTGTTGCAACACGTGTTGGCGGCATCCCGGAAGTGGTTACAGAGCAAACCGGGATCTTAGTTGAACCACAAACCAGTACGGCTTTAGCTGAAGCTATACTTGCTGCGCTGACCAAATCGTGGCAAAAAGATGTTATTGTACAACATGCTACCCGGTTTAATTGGCACCAGAATATTCAGAACGTTCTGGCCAGGATTTGATATGAAAACTTTTTGGCTGGATCTTCGTCAAAAGCAGAACTTTATGCAGCAGCAGGGCTATCAGGTATCCATGCTGCGCACCCTGCTCAGCGATGGCAGCAGTGCCAACTTCCTTTACCGTCTTACTTCTGCGCTTATCCGCTACCGGCTTACCCCATTGGCTTTTATCACTCTCTGGTTGAATAAGTTTATCAATGGATGCGTGCTCGGGGCTGGTTGTCAGTTTGGCAAAGGACTCATTTTGATGCATCCTTGCGGCGTCGTCATCAACTCCAAGGTACGGGGTGGCGACAATATTGTCATTGAAAGCGGTGTAGTCATCGGCGATGAAAAAGGCAAAGCTCCGACACTTGGCCACAATATTTTCATCGGTGCAGGGGCAAAGATTATCGGTGGTGTCCGCGTCGGGAACGGCGTTAAAATTGGCGCCAATGCTGTAGTGGTGAAAGATTTACCGGATCATGTAACCGCGGTTGGCATACCGGCCAGAATCATCAAACAGGAAGATCACCCATGATGGCCGCAGTGTTCTGGCTTGCTATTTTTTTGCTGGTGTATAGTTATTTTTTGTACCCACTCTTACTTAAGCTGTTCATCACCCCGAAAACTCCGACACAACAGCAGCCTGAACATTGGCCAAGTGTGGACGTGATCTTATCGGCATTTAACGAAGAAAGTTGCATCGCCGAGCGGCTGCATAACTTACTGCAGCAAGACTACCCCGGGCCTCTCAATATCCGCGTTGCCTCTGATGGTAGCAAGGACAATACAGGTGCTATCATTCAGAGTTTTGATGACCCAAGGATTCAAGCCGATGTGCACACCGAAAATCGGGGGAAAGTTGCTGTTTTAAATGATCTGGTTGCCCAATCTAAAGCTGATATTCTGGTGTTTACCGATGCAAATACCTTTTTTGCAAAAGATGCTATCCGCCAATTGGTAATGAGCTTCCAACAACAGATAGGCGCGGTTTGCGGTGAACTCCATCTGCACACAGACGATGGTAACGCTAATTCGGATGGTCTTTACTGGCGCTACGAACAATTTTTAAAAAAAAGCGAGTCAGCATTAGGCGCTTTACTCGGTGCCAATGGCGCTATTTATGCAATCCGCCGCACGCTGTATCAACCCTTGCCAGCCAGCACCGTAGTGGATGACTTTTGCATCGTGATGAATATCAAACGCCAAGGGTATGACGTTGTTTACACTACGAATGCTCAGGCATCCGAAGAGGTTGCACCATCGCTGCAGGATGAGTATGGCCGGCGGGTACGGATTGGTCTCGGCAATTATCGGGCTTTTCGCCAGCATCTTTGGGCGCTTTCCCCATTAAGAGGCCTTCTAAGCTGGTGTTATTGGTCGCATAAAGTCCTGCGTTGGTTTGGACCACACCTGATGCTGCTGGTCTTGCTGAGCAACTTATTTTTACTGTCTTCTGCCTGGTATCAGGCGGCCTTAGCCGGCCAGTTACTTTTTTATGGACTGGCCTGGGTGGGTCACCTCAGGATCCAACAAAAACAACCCACCCCATCCTGGCTGGCGATCCTCAGTTTTTTTGTTTCAATGAATGTGGCCCTGGCCCAAGGTTTCTTGCGGTTTTTGCGAGGCAACCAACAGGGGGCATGGAAGCGTACCGCACGCCATGGAGATGCTAAATAATGCTTATCATGATTGTATCTGTTCTGCTGCTTTTGTTTATTGGGCTCTTTGTATTGGTATTGCGCAAAAAGCATATGCATCTGTGGCTTGGCAGTTATCTGCGCCAATGCCTGACACCAAGACCTAAACACCAGGGACCAAAACACATTTTGTTTTGTTTCGTCGACCACTTTGAACCGCAGTGGAAAAACAAAGATTTAGCACGCGAGCGTGCCAGAGTGGACCGCTGGTATCACGACTATCCGGCGATGGCCAGCCAACATCAGGATGCGGATGGTCAACCTCCGAAGCATACCTTCTTTTATCCGGAAGAAGAGTATCGGCACGAACATCTGGCAAAACTCTCTGATCTGTGTGCCCGCGGCTACGGTGAGATTGAAATTCATCTGCATCATGATGATGATACGGCAGAGAACCTGTATAAAACCCTCACAGAGTTTGCCCAGGTCCTGCACCATGAACATGGCGCTCTGCCCTTGCACCCGGAAACAGGCCAAATTCAGTATGCTTTTATCCATGGCAATTGGGCGCTTGATAATTCCTTACCTGGTGGCAAACACTGCGGCGTAAACAATGAATTAAAGGTCTTAAAAGACTCAGGCTGCTATGTAGATATGACGCTGCCTTCAGCACCAAGCCCGGCCCAAACCCGTAAAATAAATAGCATTTATTACGCTACAGGCCGGGATGGTCAGTGCAAATCGCATGATAGCGGTGTGGATGTGGAAGTTGGTAAGGCCGCCAGCGGCGATTTAATGATCCTGCAAGGCCCACTCGGGCTTAACTTCAGCTGGCGTACCCAAAGCGGTATGCCGCACATTGAAAACAGCGATGTGCGTAAAACCATGCCTCTCCTCAAAACCCGTATTGATCAGTGGGTGAACAGCAATATTCACGTGAAAGGCCGCCCTGAATGGGTGTTTATCAAAGTACATACCCACGGTGCTCAGGAAGGCGATATGGATACCTTGCTTGGCGAACCCCGCCATTTTTTGCATGGCTATCTGGAAGAGCAATACAACGATGGTAAGCAGTATGTACTGCACTATGTATCTGCCCGTGAGATGTACAATATAGCCAAAGCAGCTGAAGCCGGAAAAAGTGGCAACCCGAATGACTATCGGGATTACTTTTTACCGCGCCCACAGTTTAAAGCCCTGGTTAAGGCGTCAGAGCAATGAAGCGACGTCTAGGCCAACTGCTTAGAGATTATCTGAGCAACTCATCCATTGTCAGCCAGCTGTGGCAACGACTGCCGCATGGCATCTATATTTTTAATTACCATCGAATAGGTAATAAACTCGAATGCCCTTATGCTCGTGATGTATTCTCATGCAGTGCCGATGCCTTTGAAAAACAAGTTGAGCAAATAAAATCAAACTTCCTGGTTTTAAACAGCCAACAGCTTTCAGCTGTGCTGGATGGTCAGCATTTATCAGAGCGGTACGCCATGATTACCTTTGATGATGGCTACAAAGACAATTTTGATACCGCCTTTCCTATTCTTCAAAAGCACCAGTTACCTGCACTTTTTTTGATCCCAACAGACTTCATTGATACTGATGCTATTCCGTGGTGGGATGAGCTAAGCTTTATTTTGCGCAATAATATCGGTAAAACTCTGGTCACACCTGCCAGTGGCGAAGCATTGCACTTAACCCAGGACTCCATCGAGCACCAAATAAGGATCTTCACCCGGCAAATCAAGCAAATACCCGAAGAGGAATCCTTAGCATTCATGGCCCGATTGCGTGATAGTCATGCCGGACTTTGCGAACAATTGCGCGAGCGTCATCAAGAGTTGTTTGTGAACTGGCATGATCTGCAAGTTATGCATTCAGCAGGAATGGATATTGGCTCTCATACCCGCAGTCACAAAATCCTTTCCAAACTGCCCGTACTTCAGCAAGCAGAAGAGCTGCAAACCTCCAAGCAAATCATCGAAGAAAAGTTGGGAGCCAGCATTGTCGCAGTTGCCTACCCGGTTGGTAGTAAGCATTGCTATACCAGTGAAACAAAACTCCTCGCCCAAAAAGCGGGTTACCGGTTGGCGTTTAACAACACTTCAAGCATTAATAACCTGCTCAGCGATCGACATGACATGAACAGGATTTGTGTTATTGACGATGAGGTAAACAAGCTGAAAGCTACTACGGTATTCCATGCATACCTAAGAAAAAGAAAATGAAAGTTATACACTTTACGTCAAGCCTTAACTTAGGAGGAGCAGAGCGTTTTGTGATAGATTTAGCACATACGCAACTGCTTCAACACAACGTGACTCCTACAATCGTGAGTTACGGTACCATGGAAGACAGCCTTAGCTCAGAGGCGCACAATATCGGTCTTAGCTGTTACCATCTAAACAGCGGTGCAGGCAGGCTGAGTCTATTACGCCGACTGCATGCACTACTCAAGCGCATAAAACCTGATGTGCTGCATGTGCACAGTCCTGCAGTGATGAAGTCTCTTGCTTTGCTGTTATGGCTTCAGCCCAAACAATACCAAGTCATTTACACCCGCCATGGTGCCAACCCATATACCCATGGCAGCTGGAAGCTGATGCACAAGCTATTTAAACCAGTGACTGACGTTGCTACTTTTGTTTCTGATGATGCACGAACGAGCTTCTTGCAACACCACAGCTGGGCACCAGAACGTTGTATCACCGTATGCAATGGCGTTTTTGTACCTGCTATCACTGCGCGTGCAAAAGCCGATGAAACCAAATTGAACATAGGTGTGGTTGGCCGGCTCGAACGGATAAAAAGCACTGAGCATCTTTTTGAAGCGCTGAAGATACTACCAGAGCGATGCCAATCTGATATTACAGTTCATATCTTTGGTACTGGCAGTCAAAAAGAGCCTTTGCAAAAGCTGGCGGCAACTCTGGGGCATATCAAAACTGAGTTTCATGGTTTGGTGCTTGATCGGGAAAAAATCTATCAGACCATTGATGTGCAGGTGGTCTGCTCAAAATCTGAGGGCCTTTCGTTGGCGATCATGGAGGGGTTAGCTCGCGGAGTCCCATGCATCGCAACCAAGGTTGGCGGTAATCCTGAACTGATACGCCATGGAGAAAATGGTTACTTATACGACTATGGTGACCAGCAAGCCCTGGCAGAGCATCTGCGCAAATTCTTACTGAATGACTATCCATATCATCAACTAAGTCATCAAGCTCAGCACCGTATCTCTGCCAATTATTCGCTGACCAACACCCAGAGACAGTATACTGAGCTGTATAGCGTCAAGAGGCCACATCAAGCTTAGAAATCGTGACCCGGTTTTTACCACTGGCGGTTAGAGCAATAGCGTCTACATAATGAAAGAACACACTGAGCTCTTGCCCCACAACAGCTTTCACTGCGGATTGAATGCTGTGCTCCATGGCCGCGCTATCCAGCCCAGGCAAGGCCACAATGTTTATTTCTATCCTATCAAGGTGTTCCTGTACCACTTGATAACGTTCCACTTCACGCATTTCACGGAACAATCTGGGGAAAAACTCTCCAGGTATGATTTTCCCCTCCCGGGTAACGATTTTATCCAGCTTTCGACCTTCCACACTTTCTAACAACGGAAAAGGTAAATCACAACTGCAAGAGGTTTGCTTCAGTTTGCCAAGATCGCCATTGACGAAACGAATCAACGGCATGCCATAATTATGCAAATCGGTGATGGTCATATTACCAATACCTTGCGTACCCTGGCCAAAATCATCCGTCACTTCAACCACCAAATGATCTGTATTCAGATGAAGGCCTTGCTGATGGGAACACTCAGCACCAATTAAAGTAAACTCCCGGCAGCCATAGGTATTGAATACCTTAGTAGCAAAGGCTTGCTCAATGATTTCACGCTGACTTTCATAAAGCGGCTCTGCTGCCGAAATAATCCAACCAAGTGATGGTACTTTGATGTTTTTCTCAAGGATATACTGGGCTACTTCAAACAAGGGGGATGTGTACCCTACAATCCCGTGCGGCTTGAAACTGAAGATCTCATCCACAAAACGATGAATATTGTCTTTATCCATGTAAAAAACATTCAGGACATTCCGCCCCAGCATCATATTGTAGAGCTTATCCTTCAAAGCTGCTTTCTTGGCTACACGGCCAATGGCGCCTCCCCAATAGTACAAGGACTTATCACCTAACTCATAACCTGCCCAACCGTAACCTCGCCAGGCGACCCCTTGCCGACGATCATAGTTCTCTCTGTCATGTTCAAATCGAAAGGGCTCCCCCGTTGAACCACCCGTGGTTTTGGTGATGTTTTTACCACGAAAATTAGAAGCGATGAGCTCATCGTAATGCTGTCGCACCAGGCTTTTGGTCAATAACGGTAGTTGATTAAGATCAGCGACAGATTGCACACTGGCAGGGTCAAACCCAAGCTCACGCCAGCTTTTCTGATAATAAGGGACATGCAACTGGCAGTGATGCAGCAAGGCTTTTAGTTTTTGCAATTGGATGGCCGCAATTTCATCCGGAGTTTTGTGTTGATTTGCCAGGTATTCTCGATAGTAAAGATGCGTTTTTCTACCACGAAACGATTCGTACAATGGGTACAGGTGTTTGCTTAGAAATGAAAAGTACAGCATAGTCACGCTCCCTGTCAGTAAATGCTATCCTAATGAATATTGTAAGCGAAGGCGCACGCATAAGATACAAGATTCATGGCTGACTGGAAGGAGGAAACATTGGTTAAAAGTTGCATAGCACTCGTACTCGTCTGGAAAGTAGTACTGGCGGATGCGCTGGCGCAAGATATCCTGCTCACACTGCATGCGGATCCTTATATCACACCCAGCCAAAAAGAACTGGTCACCTTTGGTCTCCCGCTGGCACCAGGAATACTGACCGATCCTAGTCAACTTCATATATACCAAGATGGGCAACCGCTGGCAAGAGCGGCAAGAGCGGGCTTACTGTGGCATTGGCGCGATCAAAGCATACGTTCCTTGATTATACAGCTCCATCAGATGGATATGACTCAGGGCTCTGTACAGCTCACACTTACAATAAAAGCATCTCCGGTTGCAGCAGATCTTATTGTTGAAGAACAGCCACATTCTCTTGGCTGGGCTAAAGCCGATCCCATCAATTCAGGTATCTTCCACCCGCGCGTCTATGCACTTCACAGCCCGGATTATTTAGCAACGACAGCTTTGATCCCTCCTTATGCCCCAATCTCAGGGCACACCCACCTCACTGAGTTCTTGTCCGGTCAGTTCAGCCACTGGGCCGGCTCACTGAACTACCAGGAATCACGTGCTGCAGACTGGCTGTTTGACCGGCCAAGCGCTTTTTTTAAAGCCTACATGGCCAGCGGGGAGTTGCGTTATTTAAGGGAAGCTTTTTTATCCAAACAATTTTATTTTCAATATGTTCGCAATGACGGGAGTCTACCAAGCCGCGGTGGTGGCTCAGGCTGCTGGACCTTTAAAACGGTATCTTGTGCCGATGGTAAATACATTTACGCTCAGCCAGCAAAGCTTGCATTGGCGCTCAGTGGCGATGACTCACAATGGGATCCTCCCCTAATCGTGAATATGGCCTTGCAAGCAGATCTAGGTAACCATCAACCCAATACCCGACAACGAATTTATCGAGAGAACCAGCCTTTTACCGAGCGTGCCGCTGGACTGGTGGGATTAACAGAGGTGCATGCCTTTGAAATCACCGGTGAAGAACGCTTGCTGTATCACTTCAATGAACGGCTCGACCATTTGTATGCAATGCAGAACGAAACAACCCGATGGGAGCGTTTTAATAACTGGCTGCCTAAAAGCGGTGCCTTTGTTCATGCCTGGAGCGTGCATGAAGGGCATGAACGGGAAGCTCAAGCGGCTACCGGCCAAACCGATAACCGTCGTTTCTCCCCCTGGATGTCAGAAAATATTGCCGACTTTTTATGGCACAGCTTCCAAATAACCCAAGACGAGCGGATACCCGGGATGCTAAAGCGCCTGGGAGATGCCATTGATCGTTACGGTTTTCGCAGTCGGTATCTGAGTGGTGAGCAGTTGGAAGCTCAGTACGAAGCCAGATTCGATGCACAGAGCAGACGAGCCTGTACAGGTGCCTCTGATTTGGCCACCGATTTACTGTACTCCGCCTCCCCTTTTGCTTCCGATAAGGCCATGATCGCAGCGCACGAACAGTATCACTGGACTGACAAACATAACATTCAAATCATTTTGCCACTGGCTCTGGCCTATCACTTTTCCGAGGATCCGTCAGACAGAAAACGTTTAGCCGCCCGTATAAGCCACATTCAAGCGCAGTGGACACAAAATGAAAGCCAGAACTGTGCAGGCGTATTTGGCAATACCTATCGAATGTGGAATTGGCAACATCGTTCGAACTCGCTTGCTACCTGGTTGTGGGTACAAAACCACTAACGCTGCTTCGAGATAAGTTCCTGCAAGCTGGCTTGCAACCTGCCTCGAAGCGGAGCTCGAATGAGCGAGTAGTAACATACCAGGGCCGCGGTAATCACAATGACCGGAGCTTTTACCAAAAACTCCAGCCAACTGGCTTCAGGGCGCCACAGAGGCAGATGCATGCTTAACAAAAACGCCAGGGTGAATAACACGGACAAACTTAACAAACCAGGCAACATTGCGGTCCATGGTAATTGCAATATTCTGTTTGCCTGCACACACAAGCCTGCCGTAAACACCAACGCATTGATCACAACCGCAGCCCAGGCTATGCCCATCAGACCGAATAAGCTCCCCAATAACAGCATAAAGCCAACTTGTAAAACCGCACCTATCAGATGCAGCGGCACCAGTTTATGATGACAGGCATGAGCGATAAACAACTGGCTCAGTGGTATGGTATATGCTTTAAACAGCACCGCGAGAAATAACACAGGCAATAACTGCTGTGATTGCCCAAAGCCCTGCCCCAGCCACAGCTCAATGAAAATCGGGCCACAAACCAGGCCTGACAGCAACAACACACCATGAAAAAACAAACTTAACTGAATGCTGTGTGCTGCGATCTGTTCAGTGAGCATACCGCTATGCTGCTTACGAATCAAAAAGGGCTGTAAAGAGCCGAGTACCGATCGGGTCAGCATCTCGGCCTGTCGCACTAATCTATCGGCTACTGCATAAAAACTTACGGCACTGAGGTTTAACAGGTGACTGATTAGCAGTGGCTCTGAGTTGGTACGAATAATCCTGCTGGCATCCAACAAAAAGACATGCCGGCCGAATACATACAACTCCTTGATTGCACGCCAACTCACCAACTGCCATGAACAACGTAAATCCGGTTGCAGCCTGTATCCGAGCACAAATCGCGCAAGATGCGCCAACAAGTCTGTGCCAAGAGTAGCGAATACCAGCGCCATTAAACCAAACTCAGTGACAAACACAACCATCAATACTGAGCGCAGAATGGTCTGCACGATGGAAATCTTAGCATCTAAGTCAAATCGTAAGTGACCACTGTAGATCCCATGCATCGCATTGGCAATCATATCGGTGACGACTTTGATTAACAGGATAAGCAGGGCAAAGGTCGCCAATGCCCTGAAATCAGGCTCTACCCCTAGCCAAGCTGGATTAGTAGCCAACAGAAAAGTGCAGAGTAACGCAGGGACTGCCAGACCGGCAAACAGCAGCATCCCGGTTGAAAACAAGCGCTGAATTGAGCATGCGTCCTGTCGTTCAATGGCCTGTGCCATAGCTCGTTGAATAGCAGTAGCAAAGCCAAAATCAAATACCGGGAAAATAAAGATAACGGACAACAGCAACAGCCATAAACCATATTGGCTAGTCCCCAATGCCGCAAGCAGGATGGGAGTCAGCAGCAAGGCAGTGGCAACGTTTATCAGGTTTTCAAGCACCCGATAAAATGAACTGCCAATCAGCTGGCGCTTCATACCGGCTCGCTGCAACTTTGACTCATTATAACGACACCTTCAAGGTGCCATAGACCATGAAGACCAAAATCCAGGATGCAAGCCCGCAATAAAGCGCTGTTTTATAAGTGAGTAAGGCCTTAATTTCAGGCGCCCATTTCATTACCCGGTAATGTGCAGCAATATTCATACCTATAAAGATGAATAGCAACAATATGTAAGAGCGGCTTAGGAAAAAAGCAGTGACAAGATAAGCAATCATCGAGAAAAACAAAGCCGTACTGATTTTAATTTCATTCAGGATCAGTTCTTTTTGAGGATGATTGGCAAAACGCTCTACTGGTAGTTTAAAAATTTTATACCCAATATAAACGGTTAATGCTAAAGCCCCTCCCCACAAGGTATAACCCAAAGTCCCTAACTCGGAAGCAACGAGGATGTAGGAGTTATGAGCCGTCCGGCCATGCCAGTCCATAAAATTGCCTTTACCGATACCAAACACCGGGTTCCCAAGCAGATAATGCACCCCATCGTACCAGGCATATAGCCTCGCACGAGCTGAAGCTTCATCGGAACTTAGCCCTCCAAACTGCGAAAGCAAGGTAGCCACTACTGGACCAAGTGTAATACCAGCCAGGATCATGCGGGTACCGCCATAGCGTAATAACAGATAAAAGCCAAACAAAGCCGCTGTGCCCAGCACGGTTCCACGAGAGCCAGTAATATAAACACCATACATAAACACCGCAAAAACACCCAGGCAAAGTAACTTCATCATCGCCCCGCCCCGGTGGAAAAAGTAGGCCACAAAAGGAAGGTTCATCACGATCAGCATGCCTAAATCATTCGGATCCTGGAAAATTCCAACGTAAACAATACGGCGCAAATCACCGGCCACAGCCTGGGTACCCGTCCAGCCAAAAGCATCATAGCTTGTGTACTGAACCCAGCCATTATGAATCATGATTAAGGAAGCCGTGATAGACAACAGCATCAACTTGGTTTGCCGCGAGGCAGTACTTACGACAGAGGCAAACAGAAAAAGAGGCAAAATCGATGATATCAGCATACCCTGGGACTCAACCAGTCCCTTGGTACCCCAACCATTGAGCAAAGCAGAGACGCTGATCACAGGAAGCATCAGCAATAACATGGTTTGCTGTATGCTCCAGCGTAAAGGTCGGTGCACCAGCAACGCAGTAGCGGTGCCCAAAATGGTAAAAATCATAATAATCGGAAAACCGATTAAAAAACCGATGAATTCCTGTGGCCGAATCAACACGAAAGTGGCATATAGAAACAGGAAAAAAAACACAATGGATGAGCTCTGCTCTTGTGGCAAAGTTTGTTGCTGCGCCTGTTGGACAGCTTGTACCCTAACGTGCGTCATATCGTCGCCTTAATGAATCCGCTTCTTTGCAAAGCTGCCCTACCATTATACATCCTGGGCATGATCCAGGTATGCTTCTACCAAAGCCGCAAACTGTTCACCAACTTGTCGGCGTGTGTACCTGAATCTATCTACCGCCACAACCTGATGCTGACGCGCCTGCGCAATCCCTTGCCGGATGGATTCTTCATTGCCGTATTCCGCAAACACGACATTCGGTTCATGCTTTAAAAGCTGGTGGGTTGCACTGCCATGATTGGTGATTAAAAGTATTGTTTTTTGCAGCGCAAGATACTCAAACACCTTACCTGGCACCTGGTTTTCAAACAAGTCTCCCTGGATTACCACCAGCACAGTAGTTTTAGCAGCATAACTGAGTGCATCAGTTGCGGGCATGTATGGGGTAAACCCAACAAAGTCAGTATCTGGCAGTGTTGCCAACAATTCTTTGGTAGATTGATACGGCGGGTCGCCTATAAAGCGCAGCTTAATGCCAGGCTGCATCTTGCTTACAACCCGAATAAGCGCATTGATATCCCGTCCAACTTCATAAACCGAGCCAGTATGCAGCAGTTCAATGTTGCCATCGACTGGCAATGAGGTCTGAATACTGGCTGCGATGTCATCACAACCATTGCTGATGACCTGCACAGAATCAGGCAAGATGCCAAGCTTTTCACAAATCAAGGTCTTACTTCGCTCTGTGGTAGTGATGGTCTTCACACTGTACTTTGCAAAATCAAAGAACTCTGGCTGAATTCTGTGTTTGCTACTGTACATCCACCAGGGCGGATCCCGGTAGTCGGCAATCCACGGTAAACCAAACTGTTTTGCAATGCTGTATGCTACGGCATGATTGGAAAAAAATGGATAGCTGGATATCACCAAATCAAAAGACGCTTTCCGGTGCAAGTTATTGGCTTTTTTTACGGCAAGGTGACGCCAGAGGAAAAACCGGTCTGCCGGATTAAAAGACTTAATCAGCGTTCGAATTCTGCGGATCCAGTGTCTGAGCTCGGGCGTCCATACTTGAATGACAGCAACCTTTGCATGCGGTGCAGGGTAGGAAGGATCAATAAACGAATAGCTGTTTGCCGAAGCACACAAAACTACGACCTGATGCCCTGCCTGAGCAAGCGCATTGGCAGCAGTATAGGTTCGGCCGACGCCGCCGCCGCCGCCGGGAGGAAACTCAGCAGTAATAAATAAAATCCGTTTTGGATGCATAAGACTCACCTGATAATGCTTTGCTTAACGTTTTTTCAGTTGCCGCACGAGTGACCATGCTTCTGAAAATAAGCTACCTGCCGGCGCGACAACATGTTGCAGCAACAGGATCGCAAGATAAATAAAAGCCCCTATCATGACTTTCAGCAATAGCAACAACCATAATGGCTCTACAAAAGCAGCCGTATAATCCCCCAGAACCCTTACCCCAAAGAACATCAGAATCGCTGCGCCTAAAGGCAGGGCATACACATGCAAAACGGAAGTTAACTTAAACTGCAGCAAGTGTGCCAGGAAGCTATAGGACACCACAGAGTAAACAATCGCATTGGCTATCATGACATAGGCGATCCCTTGAAGGCCAGCAAACTGAAATGCCAGGTACAAACAGGGAATATAACCAAGCGTTAAAACGAACATGATAAAAAAGCACAGTCTTGGCCTGCCTAACGCAACAAAAATACTTTCTACATTCTGGCTGCCGGCCCTGACAAAGCCATAAATAGCCAATAAACCCAGCAATGGCGCAGCAGACATCCACTGACTGCCAAGCAAAACGGCTACCAACTGTTCTGAAACAGCCGCCAGGCCAAAAGAAACCGGAGCAACCACCAGCACAATCAAGCGAGACATTCGAAGAAAAAAACGGCTTAATTCGGCCGGCTTTTCGTTCAATTTCACATAACCAGGGTAAGCGGCCCGCGACAGAGGATAAAGCAGCTCGGTCGTTGGCAAGTTGGACACCTCATAGCTTATCGAATAAAAACCAAGCTGTTCAGGCGTTGATAAACGGCCAATCATTAAAGCGGGTGCATTGGTATTAAAATACACGGTCACATTTCTAAGGAGCAACCACTTTGAAAATGAAAACAACTCTCGGGCTTCACGAAGACAAAACCATGGCCGATACGGATGCATCCAGAAACTAAGCACCAGCTTTGCCAGCACATTACTGTATATGCCAAGCAAAAGGGCCCAGTAACTTTGCATCCATAATGCTAAGCTCACAGTGACTACAAATGATACCGCTTTCGCATAAGCATCGAGTTTAAACTCACTTTTCAGGTCCAGCTCTTTTCGATACAGCACAAAGCCAATGTTCTTTGCACTTTTTAATAAGGGCAATAAAGCAATTGCTTGCACTACCTGTACAAGCCGGGGGTCGGCAAAGTAAAGAGCAATCGCATGACTACCAAAGAACAGCAACAAGGTTAAAGCGAGACCTGACAGTAACTTACAAGTCCAGGCACTGTTTAAGGTGGTACTTGTCACCTCTTTTTTCTGAATAATGTTGATATCAAAGCTAAAGTTAAAAAGGATTTCCAATAAGCCAACCATGATCATGGTTGCAGCAATCACACCAAAGTCATCAGGTGCCAGGATCCGGGCGAGGATAAGAATACTGATAAAACCAAGGCTTTTAACAATGAAACGACCCGCTATCGACCAGATCGTTCCTACTGCCACTTTGCGACCTAACTGATGCTCTCCAGAACTCAAAATTTGTGCTCCGATCCTGTGAAGGCAGCAATTCTGTATAGGGATAAGGCTTCAGAGCAGAGAATCACAGTAATTTCCTCCATGAAATAAGCTTGTGACGAAATAATGGCAATAGTAAGCTGTGTCCAAAGCTAGGAGCAACAATTGTGAGCAGGTTATCCTAAAGCTTTGTGGTAACTATGATGCCATGAGCCCTCAAATTGAACAACTCTCTTTCGCACAATGAGCCGCTAAATGACGCAATTGATATGCCAGATTGTCCACTCACGTACTGAATTTACTTCGGTCATGCAGCAGTTGGAGCATTTTCTTGGAAGTCAGCCAGAGTACCCGCTGTGTTGCTCTTTGGATTGGCTGGATGCATGGCTGCAGCATTACTCCATGGGTGAAGATACATTGTGGATGCAGTTGCATTACGCGAGCGACCAACTGGTTGCCTTCTACCCATTGTATTTAAAAAAAACACCACTTGGGACTGAGCTCAGATTTGTAGGAACCGGAGAACCTGAAATCGCTGAGGTCTGTAGTGAGTTCCAGGACTTTGTAATTACCAAAGGTTTTGAGCAATCCAGTTTGGCGCTATTCTCTGCCAGCCTGAAACCTATGACATCCATTAAAAAAATCATCTTTGACAATGTACTGGCAAATGCGATTAGTCTTCACTGGTTGCAACAGCACCCTCCTAAGAACTGGCACTACCATCAACAGTATCACGGTAAGCGTTTTGTATTACCCATTCTAGCGGAGCAGCACCAGCAAATTGACGCACTGCGGCAAAGTACACTACGCCGCTACGCCAGACGTTTTTTTGAGCAAACCGCCATTGAAATGGATGTCTGTACTGAACATAAGGATATCATGCTTTTCTTTGCCGACTTGACCCGGCTGCATCAACAGCAATGGCAACGTAGAGGAAAGCCAGGCGCATTCAGTACGGAGGTGTTTCAGCAGTTTCATCAGGCTCTGGCTGCACAACTTCTGGAGCGTGAACAGCTGCTGTTATTTCGTATTCATCTACACGGCAAGTGCATCGCAGCCTATTATGGTTTTTACCATCAGGAATGCCTTTACTACTACCAGAGCGGTATTGAGCCGACGCCAGGCCTCCAGAACATTGGTGTTGGCATGCACCTGTTGGCCATGTCCCATGCTCGCAATAAAGGATGTAGCCATTACGATCTGATGCGGGGTAATCCTACCGGCTACAAAAAAAACTACAGCAATCAGACGCAGCAAGTTTATACCGCAGAGGCAACAACAGCCATACTGAGCACACTTCGCACCTGGAAGAAGCAGTTAAAACAGATTTGCCACAAGATACTGCCTTGATATAATGCAGCAACCGTGCAGATATGAAATCTGGAAGTGCTCGGAAGCATGCGTGCAGCGTCCGACACCCCTTAAAAGGAATTTATGAAGACTCGTTTGCAACAGCTACTGAATAGCTGGAAACTGTTTAAAGCCATGCCGGTGGTCACCATTTCACTGCAACTGGCTGCAACAGATAACACCCATGCCTTTTACCGGAGTATTACCGAGCAGTTTTTTAAAGATGCCAATCGTCGGCATCGAAAGTTTCCTTTATTTAAAAGCATGGTACATGGTGTCGCCATGTGCGATATCTCGAAAGGGTTTGAGCATTACCTGAGCAGTATCGAGAGCTCAGCCAGACGCAACTATAAAAAAGCCTTGCGCAACGGCTTCACCTCCCGCCCTATTGATTACAACCAGCATCTGGATGAAATCTGGGCTATCCGACGCTCGACCCCGGTGCGCCAAGGCGAGTTACCAGACTCTTTCTTGAACACGCCCCCAAAGAAGCGTACCGACCCAGCCAGCACCAGCCCCACCCACGATTACCGTTACTTTGGGGTGTTCGACAAAGAGGGTAAGTTAGTTGCCTATGCGGGTTGTTTCATTGCCGGTGAGCTGATGATGATTGAACACATCTATGGTCACCACGAATTCCAGCCTTATGGTGTTGTGCCAATGTTGCTCATCGCCATGGCGCGTCATGCAGAAGAGGAGCACCCCGCCGTGCGCTATTACGCCTACGGCACTTTTTTTGGTGCCAGCCAGAGCATGCAGCGATTCAAAAAGAAGTTTTGTTTCTACCCGCATAAAGTCAGCTGGCAACTGTAAAATTTCAGCGCGTGAAATAACCGATAGCCTCAGGAAAGCCAGACTTTCGAATGACCTGCTGCATGGGTTGATTGAGCTCGGAGGTATCAATATAAACGGCTTGGCATTGGCGCTCAGTGAACAGCCAATGCACGGCTGCTTTCAACGTTTTGGTTGCAAGTCCTTTCCCTTGAAAAGAGGCCAGAGTATTGACAGGGCCAATGACGGCATCGGTGTTATCTACCTGATATAATTTACAATAACCAAAGGTAATGATGCCGTAACTTTGGATCTGGCCGGCCTGCTGGTAAAAATAAATCGCTTTGTCACCGCGAAGCAACTTAATAGTAAACTTACAGAACTCTTTCGTACCTAGTACCCGTAGCAACGACGGGCACCATCGTACAAGCTGGCCAAACGAAGTCACAACCAGCACAGGCTCAACTTCAGCCGCTGACCACGCTTGTTGACGCACACAGTAAATAAACTGCTTCATGGCAAAGCTATAACTGCGACTGCAAGCTAAACTCCTGCAGGATTTTTGGCATGGTCAGTTCCAACGGAATTGGTTCCGCGACTTTCTGATGACTTCGCCCCTGTTGCGATACCCAAAACACACCATGCGGATGGTGCATGCCACTCTTTAGGCTATCCGCCAGGTAGAATACCTGATGAAAGGACTGACTTCGCCCATCCTGCTCAAAGGTAGCTTGCTCAGGTACTAGGGTAGAAATACGACAACCACCAAACACATCATGGCCTTCAAGCCGTAATGAAAACAAAGGTCCACCATTGAACGTCATGGCTTGCAAGCGCTCAAAGTTTGCTTTCGCTGAAGCGGCATCATCACACAGCAAATGAAATTGATGCGACATCACAGGGCTTACTTTTTGCACACCGCTTAGGCCAAACACTGCTGGGATTTTCTGCATATCGTGTGGCCGGTAGAAACGCTTGCCACCCTCTTCATCTTTCAAGGTGTAGGGTTGCTGGCTCAGAGCTGAAGATAAAATCACCACGGTATCTTTATCCGCCAGCTTGAGTACCTCACCTATCAGCGCATCGTGATTTTTGTAAGCATAAAGCACTGCTCCACCGTATTTTTTTATCTCGGTGTCAGAGGGCTTTAGTGGAAACTTTTCCGGCTCCATGTAACGCCAAAACTTGTGCTGAAAATGCGCCGTACTGTTGGAAAAGAAGGTAGCAAAGTGTGGCTTTTGCTGCTGATACACGTGTTTAAACACATCGAACTGCAACCAGTCGAGCACCGTGGCTTTTTTCCAGCGGTCTTCGGCTTTGGTCAGTTGCTTCCACAGCATGCCTGCTAACTTTTTGCTGGTTGTAAAGCTCAGACCATGGCGCAGCATAAACCACAGAAAACGCACATAATCACCGGCAGATAACTTAAAGTTGGTATTGCTGTGCTCCTGAACATTGGCACGAACAAATTGATAAAATGGCTGCAGGCTGTGCGGCGATGCCATCACATCGATGCTCCATGGGTCAGGCAGCGCTGTGATCTTAGTATCACTGGCATCCCATTTGGTATTCATGCTACCACACAACCAACTGGTTTTATTGTGCTTGGCCAACACATCCCAAATAGAGTCATGCTGTAGATTTTGTGCTTGCCCTAAGCGAAACACCTGATGCTTTTCATATGGCAAGCCAGTATGCAGTGTTACCCATTGGATCCATGGCTCTAAATATTCCACATCGCATTTGGCGTCGGTCACATAGACATCGGCACTTTGGTGCAGCTTAGAAAAGTTCGGTAACTCACCGGCTTGCATAAAGCGGTCAAGTAATTGAGGGCAAAGTTCATTGAATTCAAGCAGAATCACGCGCTTACTATCATCCATAATAGAGTCCTACTGATTTTTGTCATTTAGGGTGCACTTCATGGTTTATTTTACACCAATCAGCCCTGGATGCACCAAATACTGGCGCATTAAATAAGGAATCTTTGAGCTGGCGCAAAAGATACGTGGATTGATCAACAGACGACAGACACCAGCATTTAAGCTAGACTAGCTCTTTGACTATCCGGTTTCCAGAAGAGGCTGCTATGACCAGATATTTTTTACTGTCAATGCTTATTCTGACAATGATGCAACTTGCAAGCTGTACTGATGAGTCTGCACTTGCCGCTTCTACAAACACGGAGGTACCACCGTCAACAGGTGCCGAAGGTAATAACGGGAATAGTGAAACATCACCGGATTTTAGGGCAGATGCAGCAACTACTTTGTTCTTATTACCAAACCGAATCGACAGAATCAGAACTCTGATAACCAACGATGACAGTGCCTTAAGTGCAATGCAGCACTGGTTGGATACCTATCTGGGAAGAACGCCCTACAACAGCGGAGAATATGCCAAAGCCTATGCTCTTGGCTATCATCTGACCGGCAATGAAGCCTATCTTGAGCAAGCCAAAACCTTGCTATGGCAACGTTATTATGCGGATCCTGAAGTCGGTTGGGCTGAATACAAAAACCGCAATAGATTTCGTACCGATGGAAACAGAGCTGCTATCGGCTACGCCTGGCTTCGCTTTGCATTCTCAAACGAAGAACAAGCCATTGCAGAAGCACATATCGCAACATGGGTACAGCATTGGTTAGATTACACCCATCATAACAATGATTTTGTAGGATTGCGCATCACAGATACCGACGAAATTACCTCAATTGCAGGTAACCTCACTATGTTTGGCTACTTATTGCAACAAAGCCCTGCTCATGCTGAGCTGGGAGAGCTAAGCCTGGCTGTCGCTGATACCATGTTTGACCGCTTCATCGTCGATTATTACATGAATGATATTATGCAAGGTGGAGCCTGGGCTGAGGGGTCTGCCTATAGCCAGGGCACTCAAATCCACTGGATGCGTGCTGCTTTAATCAATAAAGATCTGCGCGGAAAAGAGCTTCCTTTGCATTATATTGAAAAAACAGCAGAAGCTTTACTGCACTTTAATTTAGCCGGCTTTACCGGTGTCTATCAGTATGGCTCGGTAGAACAGGGGCAAGACTATCAACCTGTCTTGCGGGATAAACGCTATCAGTTTTCCATGTATCTGTTAGAGCTCCTGCAGGAATCACCACTGCAAGCCACATTCCAAGACTGGCTTGAGCATCTCATAGAGCTGCAAGGCCATAAAATCACATCTTTGTACCCAGGTATAGAGCGAACTTTATTTTATCAGCCCCCGGGCTCAGGAGCCGTCCAATTAATACCAAGCATGCATCTGTCCAAAGGGGTGGGTTTAATTAGTGCCAGAACAGGCTGGGACTCTGATGCAACCAATCTATTCTTTATCAACCGAAGACACCGCGTCGATCACGAACATTCAGATGCACTTAATTTTGACCTGGCACACAGAGGTACTTGGATCACCAAGCAGGTCACAGCCTATAGTGCCGCTGGGGCTATTGGTAATGCCCATAACACCCTTTTGATTGAGAATGCCAGCCCTGTGGGCTCATCCAACCCGACCATGAGAGCTTTAGCCGATCCTTTTTATCGCAGTTTGCATCAGGATCAGAAGACGATTTTGATCTCGGCCGAAGCAGCCTGTGCTTACAATATGAGAGGCTACTTTGGCACTGTCTATGCGAAGTCCGTCAACCGACAACTGGCTTTGATTGGCGAACAGACCCTGGCGATCTTTGATACCGTGCATACATTGCCGGAACAAACTCGTGACCTGATACGTTACAAACCTGAGTTAGGGTTGCAAGAAGGCGATGAGTATATCCGGCAAGTAACAGTCAATCAGCTATTTCAGGGCCAACCGCTGCCAGAAACATCCCGGCTACAGAGCTTTCGTATCCAGACTAATGAGATGATCGGCTATTATCAGGTTGCCTGGCCAGAACAGGCTAGTATCCAAGTCATCGATGGTGAAGCATACTGGGCCAATGAGCCACAACACTCGGTACCAGATAATCAACGTAAGTGGCGTTTGAAAATAAGTCCATCACAACCTCAGGTCCATACGGAAGTTCTAACCTTCTTTGAATTCGAGGGAGGAGCCGGCAAAGCACCATCAATATACAGCAATGCCGCTAGCACTGAACAGCTGTTGTTTGACACGGCGTTCCAACCACAAGAAAAATTCTTGCTCACCAGTGAAAATGGTACCCTTAATTCCGATCATTGGTTTGGAGCCGGTTTTGTGAACGAAGGCACGTTAATCTTGTTCAGCCGCCATCCCGACCAGCCTAAAGAAAGCTTTCTTCAACTAAGTCTTCCTGACGGTGTTTCGATCGAGTCGCTGTATATTCTTGGTTGGCAACCGGAGGCCATGATTCAGTTTGATGTCACTCAACAAGGGCGCATCATCGAAATCACACCTACAAACAGTCCAGCCAGCAACACCTATCAGGCCACAACAGATGGCTTACTCAGAATAGAGCTATAGGATGAACGGGCGGCTGCCTCTTTCCTAAGAAAAGCCAGCGGAAAGTAAGCAGCCGTCGCAGTATCAATAAACGGAATGAGTTAACGACTTAGTTGCAGGTACCAGCTCATCGCTTGCGCCAGCCCTTGCTGAACTTTGTACTCCGGCTGATAACCCAGCATTGTTTGTGCTTTGCTAATATCAGCCTGGGAGTGGCGCACATCACCAGCCCTGAAATCCCGGTACACCGGTGCTTTGCTATAGCCCACCCCATGTTGCTGTAAACTTTGCTGAATCGCGCTAAACAACTGATTCAAACTGGTGCGATCACCAACAGCCACATTAAATACTTCACTGCGCTCTAGCTGGGTCACTGCCGCCAGAATGTTGGCCTGCACCGCATTGGCAATAAAACAAAAATCGCGGCTGGTTTCACCATCGCCATTAATCGCCACATCATCGCCGGCAATCATAGCAGCAGTCCACTTCGGGATAACAGCCGCATAGGCACCGTTTGGATCCTGACGCGGGCCAAACACATTGAAATAACGCAGACCAGTGCAATGAAATTGATAAGTGCGGGAAAATACATCCGCATAGAGCTCATTGACAAATTTGGTCACGGCATAAGGAGACAATGGCTTGCCAATGGTATCTTCTACTTTGGGCAACGCCGGGTGATCGCCATAGGTCGAGCTGGAAGCAGCATAGACAAAGCTCTGCACCTTCGCATCGCGGGAGGCAATCAGCATGTTTAAAAAGCCGGTAATATTGGCAGCGTTGGTACGGGCTGGATCTTCAATCGAGCGCGGCACCGAGCCGAGCGCCGCCTGATGCAGCACATAATCCACTCCTTCACAGGCTTGCTGGCAATGATCTGGCTGGCAGATATCACCTTCGATAAATCGAAAACGCTGCCATTGCTCTGGTGTTACCAGCGCCTTAACCTGATCCAAATTGCGCTGATAGCCAGTCGCGAAGTTATCCAGGCCAACCACGTACTGATCATGCCGCAGCAACACCTCCAACAAATTGGAGCCAATAAAGCCGGCACAGCCTGTGATCAGCCATCGTTTCGGTGCTTGTTGTAAAGATTCCAGCGTTTCCAGATACACACTCATGGTTCTCATCCTTGGGTTAAAAGCGCAGTTCTACCTTGGCAGGGTCCAGCACATATTTCAGGTCGTACAACACATGGTTATCTTTGGCAAAGCCCAGGATCTGCTCGGTTCCCATGTCTTTAAATGCCTGGTGGGCAACAGCCAGGATCACCGCATCATAGGCTGAATGCTGTGGTGTAGCACAAAGTTCAATGCCGTATTCATGCCGTGCATCCTCGGCGGATACCCAGGGATCGTACACATCGGCCTGCATACCATAATCCTGCAGTTCGTGCACCACATCGATGACTTTGGTATTACGAATATCCGGGCAATTTTCTTTAAAGGTTAACCCTAACACCAATACCCGGGCACCCTGTACCTGAATGCGCTTTTTCAGCATGGTTTTGACCAGTGAGGATACCACAAACTTAGGCATGCCATCGTTAATGCGCCGGCCGGCCAGAATCACTTCCGGATGATAGCCAATCGATTGTGCTTTGTGCGTCAGGTAATATGGATCCACACCGATGCAATGGCCACCAACTAATCCTGGACGAAATGGCAAGAAATTCCATTTGGTTCCGGCAGCCAGTAAAACTTCCTCGGTATCAATATTCAACTTGCTAAAAATCACTGCCAATTCATTCACCAGCGCAATATTCAGATCGCGCTGCGTGTTTTCTATGACTTTTGCCGCCTCGGCAACTTTGATACTGCTAGCCTTGTAGGTGCCTGCCGTAATGATGCTGGCATAGACCTGGTCGATAAAATCAGCGACCTCTGGGGTAGAGCCAGAAGTTACTTTTTTGATGCTGGTTACCCGGTGCTCTTTATCACCTGGATTAATCCGCTCCGGACTGTAGCCAGCAAAGAAATCCTGATTAAAACGCAACCCTGACATACGCTCAATCACCGGCAGACAGTCCTCTTCAGTCGCGCCAGGATAGACGGTCGATTCATAGACCACGATATCGCCGGCTTTGATGACCTTACCCAGGGTTTCAGAAGCTTTAATCAACGGCGTTAAATCAGGCTGGCGGTGCCGATCAATCGGGGTAGGAACCGTGACAATAAAGAAGTTGGCTTGTGCCAGTGCAGCAGGATCGCTGGAAAAACTCAAATACTGAGCTTCGGCCAGTTCCGCTGTATCTACCTCCAGCGTATGATCAATCCCCTGCTGTAAGGCTTCAATCCGTTTCGGCTGAATATCAAAACCCAGGGTGCTAAATTTTTTACCAAACTCGACTGCCAGAGGCAAGCCAACATAGCCCAGACCAATAACGGCAATTTTCAGGTTTGCAAGTGAGAATCCGTGGTTCATAGTTCATCCTGATGTGGCAAAAATTACTAACCTGGCTGTACATTGCCGGCTTGATGTTGCTGCACAATAGCTTCAACAATCCGTTGGCAAGCTTGGCCATCACCATAGGGGTTGTGTGCTACACTCATTTGTTGATACCAGCTTGCATCATCCATTAACCGGGAAACTTCCCGAATGATGGTTTCTGTATCCGTCCCGACCAATACCACAGTTCCCGCTGTCACAGCCTCCGGTCGCTCCGTAGTATCACGCATCACCAGTACCGGCTTACCCAGCGATGGAGCTTCTTCCTGGATCCCACCTGAGTCGGTTAATACCAAATACGACTGGCGCATTAAATAAACAAATGGCAGGTAATCCTGCGGCTCTATCAAATGCACATTGCTTTGTTCGCCGAGTAAACGAAACACCGGCTCACGCACGTTCGGGTTTAAATGGACCGGGTAGACAAAATCACACTCTGGATAACGGCTTGCCAGCACTTTAAGCGCAGCACAGATATTTTCAAAACCAGAGCCAAAGCTCTCGCGGCGATGGCCAGTAATAAGCACCATCCGCTTTTGCGCTCCCCCCCATGGCAGTTGTTTAGCCAGTTCGGCAAAATTTTCTGGGGTATCATCAAACTTTGCCACCACGGATAACAGTGCATCTATCACTGTATTCCCGGTGACCCAAATGGTACCGTCGTCTTTGCCTTCGGCTAACAAGTTCTGACGGGCAGTTTCTGTGGGGGCAAAATGCAGCTTAGTAATAACTCCGGTTAACTGACGGTTGGCTTCCTCCGGCCAGGGACTGTAGAGATTACCGGTACGAAGGCCAGCTTCCACATGACCGACTGCTATCTTTTCATAATAACAGGCCAATGCTGTGGCAAAGGTGGTACTGGTATCGCCATGCACCAAAACCAAGTCTGGCTTGAACTCGCGCAACACAGCTTTAATGCGCTCAAGAATATGCATGGTGACATCAAACAAATCCTGCCCGGGTTTCATGATATTGAGATCATAATGAGGCTCTATTTCAAACAGAGCCAGAACCTGGTCCAGCATTTCGCGGTGCTGCCCCGTCACGCATACTCTGTTATCAATATGAGCAGCAGCATTGAGCGCATTGACCAAAGGTGCCATTTTAATGGCTTCCGGGCGGGTTCCAAACACAGTTAAAGTTTTCAACATCAATTCAGCTTCCTTGTTGGCGACTTGCAATCAGCCAGTCACAGATGTTAAAGGCTATCCAATTGATACAGCGGTAAGCTGTGCAAGGCATCTGTAATAGCTGTAACCAATTGATTGTATGCTTCTGACTCGATTGTATCAAAGTCTTCTCTAAAAGTATCGTAAGCAATCCCCTCAGGAAAAGCTCTGAAATCGGGCAATACATCAGCGTCGGTCAGATGTGTCGCCACAATAAAGCGCTGCAAGGCTGCTGCACTTTGCTCCGAACCAAGCGCAATTTCTGCAAAACGCACCCCTGCAATATCTGCCAGAAGATCAACAAAGCTAAAGCCGCTACCGCCAGGGTTTGCATCCAGTAACTCTTTCATTTCTCCGGCTAAATACCCAATATCCTTGTTGGTAAGGGTTTTTATCGCGGCAGAATACACAAAGTGCTGTTGTAGATCGAGTCGACCAGCTAAAGTGACTCGTGGTGGTGCCGTTGCATAGCGATTGTTGCTTCGTATATCCCCTAATAAAAGCTCAAACTTGGATGTCCCAAAAAACACAGCCAGTGCCAGCAGTGCGGCCTGATTCTCGGCTACTGCCGAGCCTTGCTGGGCGCGCCTGGCGGCTTCGATAAACAGCACATTTAAATAATCAGACAAGTTTGCGTTCTCTGCATGGTGTCTCGCCAGGAGCTGATAATAATGTTGGATATGTTTAGGATCACCATAAGGTTGCCACTGCTCACGCAGCCTGGCAACTTGTCCAAGCTGCAATTGCTCTGGTAACTGGTAGCGGACCATCAAAACATCTTGCTCAAAGGATACTTCCTGAATGGCTGCAAGCAGCTGGGTTGCGCCAACTGGCTGCAGGTAATAATTACCAACCCACTCAACCAGACGCAATGTCAAAGCCCCCGAAAGCCGTAACTGCCCTATCCGCACCTCATGCACTGCAAGTCCTTGCTTTGATGGTAGCAACAACGCAGACACATTCAAAAACAGCCTGTCTTGCATCACTGGCATGCTGACAGCAGCCAACAATTGCTGGTTGCCGATATTCACCCGTCCATGAACTGCAGGGTAAAGTCGCCTGGCAATGGCAATTAAAGCATTGGCTTCATCCGAGGTGATTGTTAGCTCCGTCTTGCCATAAGCTTGACGTAAACGCAGTGCGAGTTGCTCAGCACTATGCGCAGTTTCCGGTGTAACACTATAACTACTAACGACCAAAGGCCTGGTTTGCAAAGCAAGTACCAACAGCGCCAACAGAGCAATCAATACAGCAAGAAAAAACCAGCCACAGATTTTGAGTAACTTATTCAAACATATGCTCCAGGCTCTAAATACATCTATTTGTTTGTCATTAATATACTTTCATGCCCGTTGCGACTACAAAGCACAGTGAATGTCTGAACGCTTTAACAGGGTTATCATTGACCTTTGACAAGCGATAGTTTAGCCTAATCCAACGCTGTTATTAAAGGATTAATACCGTGGTTCAAAAGGAGACTTCCAACAGTGCACCTCAGGCATTTGCTGTTCTCATCCCTGCTATCTGCATTTTCCTGCTTTTTTTCCTGGTAAACCCAACAATTCTGGCAGATTTTCGTACATACAGCTTTGATGATGGCACCTATTCACACGCTTACCTGATTCCGTTCGTGATAGCTTACCTGTACTGGCGGGCCTGGAAACAACAACAACTGGTACTAAGCTGGAACAGTGTTTTTTTTGCGTTGTTTATCAGCAGTCTTTTTGTGTTCTTGTTACTGCAATTAGCACAGCAAAACATTGTAAGCCGGCTGCTACTCCCTCTGGTGCTCATCTTTGCCTTGCTAAGTCTGTACCGACGAAATAGCAGTGTTATCGTACCTGCTGCTTTAGTTTGGTTTATTACGCCAATTTGGGGAGCTATTAACGGTATTTTACAAAAAATATCGGTACTAGCTGTGACCGAAATTATGCGCTGGACTCATGTGCCAACCTTTGTCGACGGCAACTTCATCCATATTCCTGCTGGCACCTTTGAGATTGCAGATGGGTGCAGTGGCTTGCGCTACTTTATTGTTTCACTGGCACTTAGTGTTATTTTTTCATTTTTAAATTTAAAAAGGGCTCGCAGTATCCTGCTTTTTTTTACCGTAGCAATTCTGGGTTCATTAATCACCAATTGGATTCGCATTGTCTTACTGATACTGATTGGCGATTATACCGAGATGCAGAGCTCACTGATGGAGGATCATAATACCTTTGGCTGGTACCTCTATGTTCCCTTTATAGCATTACTTTTTTATTTTGGTAGTTTTTTGGACCGTGACAAGGCACTGCAGCCATCACCACAAGCTGCGTCAACTCTGACGCTGCAACGAGGTCACTATGTACTGCTATTTACTCCCTTGCTTGTACTTTCAACACTGATGGTGAATTTGGTGACACAATCGTCACCTTTGTATAGCGTAGCAGCTATTGATGTGACTGCAGAGCCACAAAGCCATTCGTTCAAAACCATTAGCCCACAGATTTTTGTAGCCGATCATCACGTTCATAAAGAGCAGCAAGCTGGTTTGCATAAGGTATTTTTCCAACAC
Source organism: Alkalimonas mucilaginosa (assembly GCF_036327005.1). Classification (NCBI taxonomy): domain Bacteria; kingdom Pseudomonadati; phylum Pseudomonadota; class Gammaproteobacteria; genus Alkalimonas; species Alkalimonas mucilaginosa. The sequence goes on along the minus strand of NZ_JAUGZK010000001.1, from coordinate 324,673 downwards.
TACAGTTTTAGTGGCAGCGATGACGCGCGCCGCTCGAATTATTACCTTAACAACATGCTTCCTGCAGGCTGGAGGCAGCAAAAGTTGATGGCAACAGCAGAAGGGGCATGGCTATGGGCCCAAGCTCCATCTGGGCAGACTGGCCTGATCTATTACTGGCACCAAATCGGTAATCAAAGGACTGTTTCAGGATTAAAAATGCGGCTGTACCGGCTACAACAAGCACTCTGGTTGAATCAGGAAACAGAGTTATACTGGTATTTCATTTATTGTGACAATGACCAATGTGTGACAGAGCAACAGATCCTGTCGCAGCTGATTCAGTCATAGATCAAGTACGTATCATCGTTAAGAATAATTTTAAGGAGCAGTATCATGCAGTTAGTTTCGAAAGTGGCAGTTATCGGCTTAGGTTACATCGGACTACCTACTGCTGCTGTCATTGCATCGAGAGGCGTACAAGTCCACGGTGTAGACATTTCCCAACATGCTGTTGATACCATTAATCAAGGCAAAATTCATATTGTTGAGCCTGATCTGGATATGTTGGTTCAAGCTGCAGTATCGACCGGCAAACTGCGCGCTGCCACCACTCCTGAAGCAGCTGATGTCTTTATGATTGCAGTACCGACCCCCTTTAAAGGCGATAAGAAACCAGATTTAAGCTACATAGAAGCGGCAGTACAAAGCATTGCACCTTTTATTGAAAAAGGCAATTTGGTGATACTGGAGTCTACATCCCCGGTGGGGACAACAGAAAAAATATCGCAATGGCTAGCCGATCTGCGGCCGGATCTCACCATGCCACATCAGAATGCAGATCAATCGGATGTAGCCATTGCACATTGTCCTGAGCGAGTGCTGCCTGGCAGAGTACTGCAAGAACTGGTAAGTAATGATCGTATCATTGGCGGTATCAGTGACCGTTGTGCACAGCAGGCCATGGCACTCTATCAGCTTTTTGTTCGAGGGGAATGCTTACTGACGGATGCCCGTACTGCTGAGATGGCAAAACTAACAGAAAACTCATTTCGCGATGTCAATATTGCCTTCGCCAATGAGTTATCCATGATCTGTGATCAACTAAAAATAAATGTCTGGGATCTTATTCAATTGGCAAACCGCCACCCTAGGGTGAATATCCTAGCTCCCGGCCCAGGAGTCGGTGGGCACTGTATTGCGGTAGATCCCTGGTTCATAGTCGATTCAGCACCAGAACAAGCAAAAATGATTCGATTAGCTCGTGAAGTGAATGATACGAAACCACACTATGTGATAAACCGGGTGAAAAAAGCCGCTGATGAATTTAAAAAACCAGTGATTGCTTGCCTGGGCCTTGCTTTTAAAGCCGATATTGATGATTTACGTGAAAGCCCGGCTTTGGATATTGCAATTGAGCTCACTGAACAACAAGTTGGTGAGGTTTTATGGGTCGAACCGAATATCCACTCATTGCCCAAACACTACCAGAAATTTAGCCAACAAGTAGTGAGCCTGCATGAAGCGTTAGAGCGTGCACACATTCTGGTAGTATTGGTCGATCACAAACAATTTAAGTCGTTAAAACCTGGCGATGTAGCGGCCAAAGTCGTTATTGATACCAGAGGCTTGTTCGGATAACTGCCTCCCAAAGGAGAACACAATGAAAACAACAAGGTTAATCCCAAGTCTGGCACTGCTGGCCGTACTTACTGCTTGCAGCAAAAAAGACAGTGCAGAACATTACCTGGATGCACAAAACTACATTGCCAGCCATCAGTACAGCGCAGCCATCATCGAGCTACGCTCAGCTATTCAACAAGACCCGGATAATTACCGCTTCCGCTTAGCTCTTGGCCAGGCATTACTACTTAGCGGTGATGTCGCCAGTGCAGAGCGTGAACTGGAACGGGCACTGCGCTATGGCGCTCCGGCAGAAGAAGTCGCTTTTGATTTAATGCATACTCATTATTTGGTAGGCAATTATCCGGCGGCCATAGAGCTATTAGCGGAGAACCACGAATTATCTGCTCGCACCCGGGGCTTACTCGACAGCTTCCGAGCTTTATCTGAAGTCGAGTTAGGAGACTCGCCAGCTGGTTTATTGCATTTTGAGCAGCTATCCGGCTCGACCTATGCCGATATTGCTGCTTTTGCTAACGCCCATCTAAAGCTGGCGGCGGAGGAGGCAGAGCAGGCGCTGACCCAACTGTTGGCTATTGATGATAGCAGTGAGCTGTATGCCGAAGCGCTATACCTGCAAGGTAAAATCCACCTCGCCAGCAATGATATTTTATCGGCCATTACCCACCTGAAGCACTATACTGAGCGCACGCCTACCGCTCACCTTGCTCGCTTATTGCTGGCCCAGGCTTATGTCCGGGATGGTCAGTTTGCCGAAGGAGAACAGCACCTGAAGAGTATTTTGCGTATTTTCCCTGAACAACCGATGGCCAACTATTTACAGAGTATTATCAGTTTTCAACGTGAAGACTTTGCCGCAGCCAAAGAGCAAAGTGAAAAAGCCATTCGTTCACCACAAATAAGTAGCAGAGCCCGTATTATTGCTGCCCTATCCTCCGTGCGTCTTGGCCTGGAGTCTCAAGCACTGAACTTTCTGACGCCCATTCGTGATCAGCTGCATTCGGTGCCAGATGCGCAGCGCTTGTATGCTGTTTTGCAGTTGCGTGTTGGCGAAACCGAAGAAGCGCGCAGGATCTTAGCCAGCTTGCCTGAGGAAGAACAAAACCTGCAACTGATTGCCAATACCGCTTTTGAACTGGTACGAAAAGGTGCGACAGATTCGGCGCAAGACTTAATCAGCCAATACGAGCAACACTCAGCACGCGATGCAGCCAGCTTAACCACATTGGGTACCATAAAACTTGGCATTGACGGACAACGCGAGGCTGGCATTCGCGATCTGGAGCAAGCTCTGACACTGGATCCATCGGTGAACCAGACACGTCTGGTGTTAGCCATGACCTACCTGCAGCAAGGTGACTTTGACAAAGCATCTGAGCTAGCTGAGCAGTGGCTTGAGGATGAAGAAATGCAGGTTGCGGGTTATAACCTGCAAGCCTATGCGTTATTCCTGCAACAACGTTTTGATGAATCCTTAGCTCGCTCAGGCAAAGCTCTGGCGGTGAAGCCATTGAACCCCTTCTCCTCCTTGCTCCAGGCGATGGTCCGGGTGCAGGAAGGCAACCTTGAACAGGCGCAGCAACAACTAAGAACCATGCTGGATGAATATCCGGAATACCTGGCAGGATTAGAGCAGTACTATGCCATTAGCAGGGCGCGTCAAGACACGACCGATGCCACCCGGCGTATAGAGCGGTTATTTGCACAAAGTGAAAACATCTACCCAGTCCGTTTATTGCGGGCTCGTGTGGCTCATGATCAACGAAATTTTCAGGATGTTATTCGCATCCTTGAAGGTGCCTCGATTCAAAGCCAGGATATCCCTGCCCTGCATCATTTAATTTTGATCGAATCACAGCAACAACAAGGCAACTTGTCTGCTGCTGTCCGACTGGCTGAGCGCTGGCACCGCCAACAACCAGGCAATGCTCAGGCTGGCTACGCTTATGCCAACGCGTTGGCACTAAATAATGAGCGCGAGTCTGCACTGGAACTGTTAAACCGCTTGCTGGTTGATCATCCGGGGCATCCCTCCCTGGTCGTCGCACAAATTACCTTACTGGCCCAGCTGGACCGGCTGGATCAAGCTATCGCAGTGATCAATAACCTACCGTCGGCAACAGCACAGAGCCCACAACTCCAGTTCGTCAAAGGCAGGCTGCTCCTGATGAAAGGTGATCGCCCCGCCTCACTGCAAGCCTTTCAAAACAGTTATGCAGCAACGCCTACCCATGAAACAGCTGTATTTATTGCGCTTAATATCGTTGCACTGCAATCAGAGCAACAGGCCGTGTCTTTTTTACAGCAACACATGGATCAACACGGCTCTGATCAGGGATTGGATACTTATTACGCCACTCTGCTGTTAAAAACAGATGCAGAGCGTTCAAAAGCAATGTATCACCAGTTATTGCAGACTGAGCCGAATAACGTAGTAGCCCTGAACAATTATGCCTGGTTGCTCAGTGAAAATAATCAACCAGCCGAAGCAAAACCCTATGCTGAACGCGCTATGGAGTTGGTTCCAAACCATCCGGATATCATAGATACTTACGGTAAAATATTGATGAAATTGAACCAACCCGAAAAAGCTCTGGCTCAATTTGAGCGTTCTTTGGATCTTCGGCCAGCTCATGCCGAAGTAATGCTTAATTATGCAGAAGCGCTGGGCAAAACCAATCAGGCCAGCAAGGCACGCGATGTACTATCGCAAGTACAAAGTGAGGATCCAACCATCATTGAACGTAAGTCACAATTGCAGCAACAACTGCAGTAATCATTTACCCTTTACGTATTAGGAAAAGGGCCGCTTGGCCCTTTTCCTCTTCCAGCCAGCATGGTGTAGTTTTGCAGTCAGTCAGCGCGGTTTCTACGATTTAAGCAATCTCAAGAGCCAGTGGAGTTTCTGATGCCAGTTCAGCATCAACAATTTTACGCACTCTTTCAAAGAAAGGCTTGAACAGCGGCTTAATGTTTGTAAGTAAATCGTCTTTATACAATATAAAGGCCTGCCGCGAGCCATGGTAATCAATCAGCTGTCCAGCTGGCTGAAAATAGATCCCAGCCCGGTTCAGATGCTTCATTAATCTGGGCTCCATCATCGCTATCATGGATTGAATGGCATCACACTGTTGATAAAAAGCGGCCAAAGCGAAATACAGGCAGGTAGCAATGTGAGGAAAGTTTACCCGTTCCTCTGGGCTGAAATGACAAACTCGTTGTTCCAGGTTCATCGGATGGTCAACAGGAATACACCGTCTAAATACAGCAGGAATCGCAATACGGGATACCTCAGCATAGTCACCACGTCGCAAGCCCATGGCTGTGATCACGCTTGGATCCAATGCGTGCCGACAAAACAGTTCCGATGGTAAGGGTTGTTTATGCCCAAACATATCAAAGGGCACAACACATCGGGCAGTACCAGCAGCAAGACCAGTGCGCTTGTGGCGAATCAAAAAGTGCTGCGAGTGCGGGTCAAAGCGATCACGCTCCAGTGGCTGCAAAAACTGGCTTTTATCTTCATAGCCAAGCTCATCGCAGTACACTTGATAGCGCACTTTGTAGACCTCACGCTTTAATGCAGGTGTCGTTGCCAACACCAGCTCAAAGCAATCAAAGAAGTTGCTAATAACTTACCCCTCAAAGAATTCCGTACGTACCCGCTGAATAACTCGCTGCACCGGCACCATGCATAAAGCCAAAGCACCTTATCGGCCCGTTAGGTACCAAATCAGTCTCTTCCCTGAGGTTTCTTGTTGCGCTACTTTTATAAGAGGTCACAATATAACCTAAAGCTATCTATAAAAAAACACTTTTGATGGTTGCTTAAAACGTCTAATTTTTTTACACCTCCCACCCCAAACCCTATAATACTGCAGCAAAATCAAGCAATTAAATATTGGCACAGTGCATGCATTGTTATCAATGAAGTTCGGATAACTAATTTGTTCAGGAGAACACCATGAAATTAAAAATAGCTTTAGGTTTAGCTGCTCTGGTCAGCACCTCTGCCGCAGCAACCCCCTTCTTTCTTGATATGAATGTAGATTACGGCGGCAATGCCAATACTGCCAATGGTGCCACCACCACTGGTTGGCTGGACGAGCTGCAGTTTGCATACAACTCTTGGTCAACTGTCGTCGATAGTAACGGCAACGGCACCATTGATGCAGGTGATGTCATTACCTCTACCGGCGGTTTGCTGGGTAGTGGCTTTAACTTTGGTTCAGACTTCAGCAATAACATGTTCACCTCGTTATTGCCAGTTCAAACCGGTCCTATTGGCCCAAGCAACAACAACTACCTGAACTCATGGAACCTAGCTTTTGGTTTCAATGATCTGGTAGGTACAGTTCAGGGCGATGGCAGTGTAAACTGGAACTCTGGTACCATCTCCATGTTCGTGACCACTGACTTAGGTGGCTGCATCGGCAGTGCCAGCCTGAGTTGCTACACTCAGGTGTTCGATATGAACGTTACTTTTGGTGGTGATATTGGTAACGGCACCATCATTCAGGGCTACCTGGATAACTTTAACAAAACCGATCAAATCAATGGTGTCGATGCAGGCAGCATCTTCTGGACCGACTACCAGGGTGCCAATACCAGCTTCTCTGACATTTACGATGATCAGTTCCTGGCTGGTATGGCTGAAATGTTCCGCTTCATTGTAGACCAAAACACTCAGGCCCTGCCAAATGTGATTGGTTATGATGGCACCACCTTCACTTTGGCAAAAGCAACCCACAGTGGTCGTGTCTCTTTCTCTGTACCAGAGCCTACCTCACTGGCCATCTTAGGCTTGGGTTTATTGGGTATGGGTTTCCGTGGTCGCATGAAGCGCCGCGCTTAACGATTAAACTCCATTTCATGGTGACTATAAAACCCCGCAGTGCGGGGTTTTTTATTAGCAAGATGCCAGGTAATACAAAATGGCATCGCAATAAACATCTGATGGATAGACTTACAAATAACTGGCAAGCAACTGTAGACAGAGTTAGTCGTGACTAACCAAACGTTTCAAGGTACGGAACATAAACTTTTGCAGTGGGTTCCTGTTACCCCCTGGGCGCCAGGTTTTAATTAACTTATTTCGATACGCATCAAAGTGCAAACCACGAGGTGCATAGATCACATCACCACGCTGTAGCAACAGCTTTAATACATTGGTGCAAAGCACACCAGCAGCAAGCGAAATGCCCATACAAGTAGAAGGGACCTTTTTACGCAGGAAGTTGACTGAGGAGCGCTCAACCAAATAGTGGCGCTGCTGCAACGATGGCGACACCCCGATCACAAAGCGAATAATATTATCACGGAAAATCTCGTCCTTGCGCTGCTGACTATCACCGGGTTGAGGATCCTGAATATGAAAGTAATCATCAAAGCTCATACCGCCAGGCCTGAACACCAACATGGATGTTCCCATCCCCATAGGGGCGGCAGTGATCGCTGGAATGCCTTTTTCGTAGCAACGTCGGAAAACTTTACGGCGTATCTCCAGTGCAAAAATATCAAGGCTATCAATGTATACATCCACACCATCAAGAAAATCTTCTAAGTTGTCATCCGTTACACCCGAAGTAAAGTTCTTAATCTGGGCATCAGGGTTAATACCACGCAACGTTTCTTCCATTACCTCCGCTTTAGCACGACCAACGGTTGCCATGCAGGCTCCGGCCTGACGATTAAAATTGGCGATATCGTAGTGATCTAAATCGGAAATATGGAAGCTGCCAATACCTAGCCGCGCACAAACAATCGCATGATCGCCACCAACGCCTCCCAATCCACCAATAGCAACTTTGGACTGACGTAATTGCTCCTGCTCTTGCTGTGTCACCCAGCCTATATTGCGGGAAAATGCTTCCTGATAGTTAAACATAGAGTCCTCTTTATTCGTTCACACGAAACGAAGCCTTCACGAAGGCGATAACCGCCAGCCTAAAGCCAAATCCCCCTCCGGCTGATTGAGCGTACCCGGCATTCCCCCACTCTGAATTAAGTCATGTTCCACCGACTCCAGTAGCTTGACATAACCACTACTAAGCGTATTAGGCAATTCACGCGCATCAATGTAATAAGGCGCCCGCTTGCCATGAAACTCAATCAACTTGCCGATGGATTGAAATTTAATGCCAACGAAGGTCAAGCTTCTGGCCAGCCTTGGCTCCATCATCACAAAAACATGGTGGCGTTTACTGCGAATGGCCATGGCCGTCGCCGCCATGTACAGACAAATCGCAATGTAAGGGAAACAACGCAGTTCAGTTTCGGAGAAAACCTGCTCGTTAATAGCACCGGTTGCAGCGCCTTTAAATTTATCAATGGCACGCTTTCGAAACCCCTCAGGCACAGCAAGTCTCGACATTTCACAAATAGAATCACGAGGAAAACACGAGGGTGCTAGTTCTGGATGATCAATCGCATGGCTGCAAAACTTTTCCAGAGGTAAAGGTTGGTGTTGATCCTGAGTAGTGATTAAGCGGACGGTACCGGCCATTTTTTTCGAGCTCAGGTGACGTATAAAGCAGTGTACCGCACGATCATCAAACTCGTCACACTCCTCATAGCTGTCTTTAATATCCTCAAAATGAAGCTCTTCGCAATACACCTGATGCCGTAGCTGATACACTTCGTGCTTCAGTTCGTCCGTGGTAGCTATTTGTGGCTTTAAATACTGCGAAAAATGCCGTGAAATGACTTTAGCATCATTACTTGCTAATGATGCCATCGCTTTTTTCACCACCCCACCAATCACAGGCTTGTCCGCCAGGCTCTTTAACTTTTTCATTGTCCGTAATTTGTGTTTTGCATTCAGTTAGGATTCATCTAAGTATGGCCTGAGTTTATTGCCGAAGCCAGTTTAATTTTACAGGAATAACATCCATCGTAGTCTGGTAGCCAAGTCGTAGCAAATGCAGCTTGGTTTCCAACGATAAACTAAAGTCGACCGATGAAACATCACCCGTATTGATCAGTACGGTACTGTGCCAGTACTCGGCGTGTACATACTCTCTGGACACAGCATTCATAAAGGTTTGGATTAGCATATTAATGTACGAAACGATTGGGAAAAGTCTATTCTTCTGGACCGGTTTTTCCTCAGCATCGCTTTTTAAACGAAAGCAAATTACCGGGACATGACGGCCAGACCAATCTTTATGCAGCGCATCTTCAGACAAGATCACACCATCGGCCATCACATGATGTTGGAAATCTTTAAAAGAGAACAGCAGAGGTATCGACATGGAATAACGAATCGCCTGGGATACTTTAAGAGCTGGCGTCAGTGCTTTGTTAAATACCACAGGACCACCACCGTTAATATCAGTGGCAAGCACATGCAGATCCAGCTCCAGATCTGCGAAGGTTCTGCCTGCCAGTTTTTCATCCAGCCACTTTTCGAAGCGATTGCCATCAGACAAGCCTCCGGTCCGAAGCAGCGACCAGAAAGAGATTTCTTTAAATTGACGGAAATCGGTGTCCATGGCCAGCACTTTGATGGCATCCAGCTTCCAACCGGCAGCATACAAGGCGGCTACGATGCTGCCACCAGAAACCCCTACTAAATGATTAAAATGCAATCGCATCTCTTTTAAAGCCATCAGAATGCCAATGTAGCAACAAAGGCGGGTACCTCCACCAGAAAAAATGGGCACAATTTCACGCTCTAACGGCTGTACCAGCATGCTGACATCCTGACTTGGTGATGAATAATGTTGGTCTCTTTGGGCAAAAGTGACACAATGGGATACACTGTTCACTGTGTATCTGCATAACCAGTTTAGACCAAGGATGATAAAAATGCGTTTGCTGCTCGTTGGGATTTTTTTTATTAGCTGCTCGCTTCAAGCTTCGCAGTTAGTTGACCTCATACCTCAAGTGAAACCCTCGGTTGTTGCCATCGCCATTCATAATCCAACAGCCTCCCCCAGAGTCAACTTTATTGGCACAGGCTTTGTGGTGGGTAATGGTAAACAGGTAGTCACGAACTATCATGTGATTGGCAGAACCTTGGATGAGTCACGTCGCGAAGAGTACGTTGTCATTTCCGGCTCTGCGCGCGATATCACCATGCATCGCATGGTAAGCCGGCGCAATGCCCCACAGTACGATCTGGCAATTATGGAAATAGAACAAGCCTTACCTGCTCTGAAGCTTGCCAGCGATGCATTGCAACCAGAGGGCAGCCGCATTGCTTTCACCGGTTTCCCCATATCGAGCGTGTTAGGGATTTATCCGGCAACGCATCAGGGGATTATATCTGCCGTCACGCCTGTAGCTATCCCTGCAGATAACTCTCGTGATTTGCATATTCAGGCTCTGCGGCAGTTACGGGAGCCATATTTGGTTTATCAATTGGATGCGACTGCCTACCCGGGCAACAGTGGCAGCCCGCTGATCCATCAGGATACCGGTGAGGTGATTGGTGTGATCAATATGGTGCATGTAAAGTCAACCAGAGAAGCCGTTCTGAGCGATCCCAGCGGGATCAGTTACGCCATTCCGGTGCAGTATGTCCGGCAATTGCTGCAACAGCCCTGAGCAGCGGGTTGCTTATGCAGGAGTTCTGGAGTCAGCTGGCGCTGGATAAAATTGGCTTTAGCCTGACCGCTGCCGGATATTTGTTCTTTTTCGCGTTATTGCTATCCGTCAAAGCACGCAATGTACCCAGAACATTGCTGATTGGCTATACCCTGGTCACAGTCTGCTGGGCCTTGGTTTACGCTCTGGCGGCGCATGCCCCTTACCAATCAAGCTGGTCTATCTGGCTGGAAAACAGCCGGCTGCTGTTACTGATTTTATTTCTCTACGCAGCCTTGCACAACACCCACGCTTTACTTGCCACCTTTTTTCAGCGGAAAGTGGTTTGGCTAAGTTGTCTGCTGCTTATTAGTTGGACCCTTCTGGCTCAGCTAGAAATCCTGCCACTGCATTTGTTGTTGAGCGGCCAATTACTGATATGTATTTTTGTACTGGCTTTGTTAGAGGCTTTGTACCGGCGATCGGGCGAAGCTCGCTGGCAATTTAAGCCTCTGATCATTGCACTGGGCGTCGTTATACTGTTTGATTTTGTGTTGCTGGCGGAGGGCAGCCTGTTCCGTCAGGTAGATGCTCAACTCTGGTCAGCCCGAAGCTTTATCCAATTGCTGATGCTGCCTATGCTGGTTATTGCTGTGCGTCGCATTAAAGCCTGGAATATCCGGGTGTATATTTCACGGGATATCGTGCTGCAAAGCTCATTAGTATTTGGTGCAGGCGCTTACCTGTGTTTACTGGCACTGGCAGGCTTTTATATTCGTTACAGCGGTGGTGCCTGGTCCGAGTTACTACAAGCAATATTTATTGTACTGGGATTTGCCTTACTGACAGCTCTGGTGCTGTCCGATGGCGTGCGACGAAAACTGCGGGTGTTTATTGAGAAACACTTCTTTGAAAATACGTTTGACTATCGGGTCAAATGGCTGGAGCTTACCCATCGGCTACGGCAAATCGATGTCAATAACGACAAGGTGCATCAGGAAACTCTGCAAGCATGGCTACAAGCTATCGGTTATACCCGGGGGATCTTATTACGGTTGGATCCTCAGCCTCGAGCTCTGGCCCGCATAAATCGACCGGAGTTAACGGCTGAAGAGTACCGTATCATAGACGGCTATATCCGCGATCATCAGCACAGCAACTGGATCATTGATTTACAGCAAGCCCATGATCCCTTTGTTCAAGCGATGAAGCTGTCTGCAGCAAACATTGATACACAACTCATTATTCCTATCCGGGCAAAAGATGGTTTGTGGGGACTTTGCCTGTTGAATGCCGAAGCAAACCTACAACTAAAACTAAACTGGGAATTAAAGGATTACCTGATAGCAGTGACCGAGCAAATTGCCAGTTATTTGTTTTTACTTGAGGCCACCAAGCAACTGATGGAAAATGCCCAATTTGCAGCCTTTAGCCGGATGTCTGCCTTTGTGGTCCACGACTTGAAGAATATTACCGCACAGCTTGGTTTATTGCAGAAAAACGCCGAGCGGCACAAAGACAACCCGGAATTTATTGAAGACGCTTTCGAGACCATAGCCGCCAGCAAGCGCCGAATGGATAAAATGCTGGCCCAACTAATGAATAAAGAGCGAACGGATGAGACAGACTCACGTTTTGAAGTAGGTGAGCTGATTCAGCAGTTAATTCATAATCGCTGTCAGGGCCAACATCCTATTCCAACCCTGGCAGAACATGCTCCGGTTTCAATTAGACTGGATAAAGAGCGCTTTGCCAATGTGTTATTTCATCTGATTGATAATGCACAATATGCAACCCCAGAGAATGGCAGTGTCAGCATTGAGCTAAGTCAGAAACGGGACTTCCTCGTTCTTACTATCACGGATACGGGCTGCGGTATGAGCCCTGACTTTATTCAGCAACGATTATTTAAGCCTTTTGACTCGACCAAGGGCAATGCCGGCATGGGCATAGGTGCTTACGATGCCTTGGTATTTGCCCAGCAATCGGGTGGTGCTCTGGAAGTACAGAGTGAGGTCGGCTTGGGGACTACCTTTACCATGCGACTTCCATTAAACTACTAGGTAATAAAGACAAGGATTGTGCAATGAAAACACTGTTAATCGTCGAAGATGATCTCGGTATTCAAAAACAACTAAAATGGAGCCTGCCCGATTACGAGTTGGTATTTGCTGAAGATCGAAGCTCAGCGTTAACTCAGGTGCGCCGCTACGAACCGGCTGTGGTAACCCTTGATCTTGGCTTACCGCCCGATCCCAGCAATGCCAGTGAAGGGTTAGCCTGTCTAACCGATATCCTGGCAATACACCCTGACTGCAAAGTCATTATTATCACCGGCAATACCGACAAAGAGCACGCATTAAAAGCAGTGAATCTGGGTGCTTACGATTATTACCAGAAACCCATCGATCCCGATGTACTGAATGTGATCCTGGCCAGAGCCTTTAAACTAAGTACGCTGGAACAAGAGAATCGTTACTTGCGGCATTCCGGGCTGCATCAACAGGATATTATTGGCAACAGCGATAGCATCTTAAAAGCTTGTCGCATGGTAGAAAAGATTGCCCCAACTGAAATTACTACCTTATTGCAGGGAGAAAGTGGTACTGGTAAAGAAGTATTTGCACGCAGCATTCACAAACAAAGTCCTCGCGCTGAAAAACCTTTTATTGCTATTAACTGTGCTTCAATCCCTGAAAACTTGCTGGAAAGTGAGCTCTTTGGCTATGAAAAAGGAGCCTTTACCGGCGCCAATAAGACCACACTGGGAAAAATTGAGTGTGCCAATGGCGGTACTTTACTGCTGGATGAAATTGGTGATATGCCACTAAGCCTGCAAGCAAAGATGTTGCGTTTTTTACAAGAACGGGTTATCGAGCGCCTTGGTGGCCGGCAGGTAATCGAAGTGGATGTACGGGTGATTTGCGCAACCCATCGTAATCTGGCAGAAATGGTAGCTGAGCAAACTTTCCGGGAAGATCTCTATTACCGTATCAGTGAAATGACCCTGTTTATTCCGCCATTACGGGACCGTGGCCAGGACGTGGTGATCATCGCCAAAGCCTTGCTGCATAAATTCAACCAGGAGTTTAAAACCCAGGTCCACTCGTTGTCGGAAGATGCCATTCAGGCACTGCTTAGCCACCGTTGGCCTGGCAATATCCGCGAGCTGCAGAATAAGCTGAAATCTGCCGTCATTCTGGCCGACAGCAAACAAATTACTGCAAGCGACCTAGGGCTATTACCATCGACAGAAGACCTGGCCCCAAGAACACTGCGCAAAGTGCGGGAAGATGCCGAAACACAAGCCATTCGGGAAGCTTATGCTTTGAGTAACGGCAATCTGTCCAAAACAGCCGACTTACTTGGGGTCACCCGCCCGACCCTGTATTCATTGATCGATAAGTACCGGATGCTTGATCTACGCAACAGCGAAACTAATAATGAGCACTAACCACAACCCTGCTTGTGCTGAATAAAAAACCCGCCATTTGGCGGGTTTTTTATTCAAAAGCAAAAGGTTATAGGTTTACACCTTTTTGCTTGGCTTTTTCGCGAATGTAATCTTCCCAGCTACGGGCCTGCCGTGCTAATGAAGCATCACGACGGGCTTGTTGTGCCGATGCCAAAGCTTGCGGATACTGCTCCAGATAAAAATGGGCATTAACCAAGCTCATATGCACCCGAGCTGTATTTTCTACATTTAACTCCAGAGCACGATTAAACGCAGTGATCGCATTACGATAACGCTGAATATTCAGCAAAGCTTCGCCTTGACGACGGTATGCTTCTGCATCGTTCTCGAGCTGCCCCAAACGGCCATAAAACTCAGCCGCTTTTGCATATTCACGAGCTGCCTGATAGTTACTGGCAGTTGCCAACAAAATCTGGCGATTCTCTGGAATAACACCGGCTTTCATTTTCTCTTCAAACAATGAGGCTGCCTTGTATGGCATTTCGTTGTTTGCAAACATCTGACCGTACATTTGAAAATGAGAACGGGATTCAAGAAAGCCCTGGATATTCGCTACCCTTAACACAGAAAGAGATTTTTGAAAATCTTCCTGCAACTGATAGGTATTACCCAGGAAGAACCACCACTGACCGCTGTCTGGAAACAATGTTACCATTTCTTCCAGCACTGCCGTTGCCTCAGGAATACGCTGCCCTTCAAATAAAGCGGCAAACTTTAGCGTGTAGTAGTTTTCACGAGGTACATCAGACAACGCAATTGCACGATTGATCGGGCTGATCACATTGCCATATTGTTCCAGTTGCTGATAAGCGGCAGCCATCCGGAAATAGACATCGTGTTTTTCTTCCCCAGTAAAATGCATCCATTGCTGGTACGCATCAATTGCTTGCTGATAAGCCTCATTCTGCAAATGCAATTGAGCAATGGTCTCAAGCAAACCAGCCTGATCATTAAAGCTTAAAATATCCGGCTTTGCGGCCCGTTGCAGGTACTCCAACGCTTTTTGATTATCTTCACCAATGTACAACTGGCCGATATAGCGATCAACGAAAGCCCGGTCGAAATCAGAACTGGTTCTGGTATCGAGCAAGACTCTCAAAGCTTCGGCAGTTTTGTCTTCCTGGTACAGATCAAAAGCATTCGAGACCGAACGGCCTGTGCGCTCACTGACGACCTGACTGCGACGATCTTTACGCTCCTGAATACGCTGTTGCTGTTGTGCAGCAGTTTCTGCCAGACTGGCCGGAACATAGAATGAGCCTGCCGTCAGTGCAAGAGCGATTGCCAGAGCTGAGCTGAGTTTTGTTAACTTAGTCATCATCAACCTCCGGCCATATCAAGTGAAAAGTCCAACTGTACCTGCAGACCATGCTGCTGCTGTGGACGACCATCAACAATCTTAGGTTGGTAGCGCCAACGACGAAGTGCACGAATGGCTTCACGGTCAAATACCCGGCGAGGCTCCGCTTCAATTACTTCGACATTATCGACACTACCGTCTTCCATAATGCTAAAGCTTAAACGAACCCACCCTTGCAAACCATCACGAGCCGCTTGCACTGGGTAACGAGGTTCAATCCGGACGATAGGCTGTGCATCACCATCACGCATCAATGAACCTGAAGGGTCACCAATACCACCGGTAGCACCACCTAGATCGATGCCAGGCATATTAAAGCCAACGGCTCCAGACACATCAGTTTGATCCGGTGGCGTCTGTGGCGTTTGTGGCGGTTGTGCCGGTGGTGGTGGCGGTGGCGGCGGTGGTGGTCGCCGTACCTGCACATCCTGATCCGGCGGCGTGGTATTAATTTCTACAACAATCCGCTCTTGCTCGTTATCACGACGCTCCCCGGTCCCTTTGACCAGGGTCGCCATCAACAAGAACAATAGAAACGTTACCACAGCACCAAGAAATAGCGATGTTAGTAAACGTGCCATAGTATCACTGCTCCCCGGCGATTGTGATGATGTAATCACCTGCCGCTTTGATTTGATCCATGACTTCCATTACCCGACCATGCTGGGTTTCTTTGTCTGCCTGAATGATGATGGTATCAGTCGGCGACTCAGCTACCAGACGTTCGATGTTCGCAGCAACCCGCTCTACATCAACCATCCGGCGATCCATCCAGATCTCACCATTCGGACGAATGGCAATAAAGATGGTTGCACTTGGTCTTTGCTCTGCCTGAGTCGACTCAGGTTTATTGACATCAATACCCGCTTCCTTGACGAAGGAAGTAGTCACGATAAAGAAGATCAACATAATGAAAACGATATCCATCATCGGCGTAATGTCGATTTGGGCCTCATCGTCTTCACGAATACGTTTACGTGCCATAAAAATCTCTCTTTAATGATGCGGTAAGCTATCAATCAAGCTTGCTTTTTCCCGCTTTGCTCTGATCTCTAACCGCGAGCTGAAAAAGACCCCGGAAAGTGCAGCCACCATTCCTGACATCGTCGGGATAGTCGCCATGGAGATACCAGACGCCATGGTTCTTGGGTTACCTGTGCCCTGAGTGGCCATCACGTCAAAGACGGAGATCATCCCGGTTACAGTCCCAAGCAGTCCAATCAACGGACACATAGCGACCAGTGTCTTTATCAGCAGCATATTCTGGTCAATTTTTGTTGTAGCTTCAGAAATCCAGGTATCACGGATTTTATGAGCATACCAGGAGGTGGTGTCCTCGCGCGCATCCCAACGGGAAATAATGGCTTTCTTTTCCTTTGGAAACACCGCTTTCAGATACCAGTAGCGCTCTAACATCAGAAACCACATGATGAAGAGCACCAGGGCGACAATGTACAAGACATTGCCCCCGGTATGAATAAAATCCTGTACCGATTCCCACAGCTCAATCAGCTGGAGCATCATTAGGCTTTCTCCTTCTCCGCATGAGCAGCAATGATACCTGCGCTTTGCTCATCCAGAACGTGAAGTACAGACTTAGCTTTTGAAGCAACAATGCTATGAGCGAAGATCAGTGGCAATGCCGCGATCAAGCCAAGTGCAGTGGTCACCAAAGCCAGAGAGATATCACCTGCCATCAGTTTCGGGTCACCAGTACCGTACAGCGTGATGGTTTGGAACGTCATAATCATACCGATAACAGTACCCAATAGACCCATCAAAGGTGCTACTGCTGCGAACAACTTGATCATACCAATACCACGCTCAACTTTTGGTGTTTCACGCAGAATGGCTTCGTCCAGTTTCAGCTCCAGGTTTTCCACATCTGCAGTTTTGTTGCTGTGGTATACCTTCAGGATACGGCCCAACGGGTTGCCATCAGACGGATTAGACAGGTTCTTCAACTGAGTACGGATCTTACCACCGACCAGAGTCAACACGACAAAACGCTCAATCGCAATCAGCAGGCCAATTACCAGTAAAACAGTGATGAGGTAACCAACAGTTTTACCCTGGTGGTAGTATTCAGACAAAGTCGCGCGTTGCTGGTTCAAACGCAAAATGCTGTTGCCTTTGGTTGGGTCAACAAACAGGTTGGTCAGGTTACCGGCACGGGCACTGTGGAAATCAGATACTGAGTTGTGTACACGTGAAATAGGAGCACGACCTAAAGGTTGTAGCTGGTTGGTGTCGGTATTGAAATACAGATAGTCACGATCTGTAGTCACATGGAAAGCACCGAAACGTGTAACACGTTGCGTCGAGCTACCACCTTCCAGGTTCACAACTTCCGCATCAAAGCTGGCAATTTTTGCCGACTCGACCATCTCGGTCAGCAATGCTACCCACAGGTCTTCCATTTCTGAAATGGTAGGTAATTCAGTTGCTGCCGCCAGACCACGCAATGGCTCATCACGGCCTGGGTATTGTGCACTGATGATAGAGCTGGATACCAGACCAATGGCATTGCTGGCACTACCACGCACCATACCAAACAACTCACCCAGGGTACCCTGAGCAGCGATCAGTTCCTGTTCTTTTTGCGCAATCAAAATATCGTTATCGGCATATTCTTTTTGCAAACGCTCACCGCGAGCTTCCTGGTTAGCCAGCTCACGACGCGCTTCATTGAGCAGACGTTGTTGATCTTGACGGGCATTGATAAAAGCTTGCTCACGCTGCTGATTAACACGGCCTTCCAGTTGACGCTCGCGCTTCACTTGCTCGAGAATTTCATCCAGCTTGGTGCTGGCAGAAACATTGAATGCCAGGCTGGCAGTAGCAGTTACCGCAACAGCAACGATTAGTGATTTAAATAAGGTTCTCATGTTCGTCTTACTCCGCTGCGATTAGTGGTACGCGTGCCATATCAGGGTTAATTTCCCGGCGCGCCATTTTGATGAAATCGCTAACACCATTTAAATAACTATCTGGCAGTTTATCCCAGCTGTTGGTTTGACGGTTCCAGTGCCAGGCATTGTTGCCATCCAGTGACATCGCCATCAGAGCCAGACGCCCCAGGTGAACATAATCCACCGTCAGTTCATTGCCAGCCAGGTTCAGAGTACCCTGGAATGAAGCTAGCTCAGAACCGTAACCGGCCTCAATGCTGTAAGCTTCCATAATCTGGCGGTACTGCTCAGACAATTGCACATCAGAGCGGGCCATGGAATCACGTAAGCGCTCAACACGCTCCATACGGCGCTCAGTGCGAAGCGGAATATCGTTTTTAACGAATTCTTCCAACGCATCAATCATTTTAAACATCAAAGGTACCGTGCCACGGCGGGTATCTTCAAGGGTATCGATTTGACGTTGGATGGAGTTGATTTGACGCTGTTGATCATTGACCAGAGTCTGCAGGAAGTCATTGTATACTTTCAGGCTATCGGTTTGATCAACGACTTGACGATATTGGCCAAGCAACTCTTGGGTTTGTTCGTAGATGGTGTTGATGCGTTCCTGTGACCGCACTGCTTCACGGACGATCTGGCTATTTTCCTGATGAATTTGCTCTAAGCCGGAATTCGCCATCGCTCCGCCGGAAAAGGCGAAGACACCGGCAAAAGCCGATGCGATAAGACTTTTACTCATTTTATTGTTAAGCATAGTTCCCAACCAATAATTGCTGATTAACGTAACCTGGAGTTTTAGGGCTTATCTCATACTACCCTACAGTCAATGGCAGTAAGCACTTCAAGCCATTGCATCGACCACGAATAGAGAGCCCTGGTTAGAGGGTAAACCAACTGCATCATTGCAGCTAAAAAGCCCATTGTCAATACGACAACGGGCTTTGGCATGAATTCAAACAGTGCTTATTTATGCAGCTTTTAGCGTCATTTATGCGCTGTTAAAGCTCTGCTTTTTTTATTGTCAAACTTTATTAAATTAAACGAGCAAAAAAGCAGCGACCTACTATTTAATTGTAGAAGTCCACCATCTTTTCCAAACTGATGGGCTTGAGCTTGCTGGCGTTTCCTGCAGTACCAAAAGCTTCATAACGAGCCACGCAAATCTCGGTCATGGCTTTGGTGGATACCTGCAGGAATTTGCGAGGGTCAAACTCAGCCGGATGCTGCGCCAAAAAGCGCCGAATCGCTCCGGTAGATGCCAGACGCAGATCGGTATCGATATTCACTTTGCGAACACCGTGCTTGATACCTTCAAGGATCTGCTCAACCGGTACACCGTAGGTTTCCGGGATCTCACCACCAAACTCGTTGATGACTTTCAGCCACTCTTGCGGCACCGACGACGAACCATGCATTACCAGATGGGTATTGGGAATTTTGGCATGAATAGCTTTGATCCGATCGATGGCAAGAATATCGCCTGTTGGCGGCCGGCTGAACTTGTAAGCACCATGCGAGGTGCCACAGGCAATGGCCAAGGCATCCACACCGGTGGCTTTCACAAACTCAAAGGCTTCATCCGGATCGGTCAGCATTTGCTCGTGGGTGAGTACCCCTTCCGCGCCAATGCCGTCTTCCTCACCGGCAGTGCCGGTTTCCAATGAGCCTAAACAGCCCAGTTCGCCCTCGACGGAAACACCACAGGCATGGGCAATATCGACCACACTCTTGGTAACCG
This sequence comes from Alkalimonas mucilaginosa, assembly GCF_036327005.1. Classification (NCBI taxonomy): domain Bacteria; kingdom Pseudomonadati; phylum Pseudomonadota; class Gammaproteobacteria; genus Alkalimonas; species Alkalimonas mucilaginosa. Next base: position 305,033 of record NZ_JAUGZK010000001.1, on the reverse strand, counting down.
CAACGTTGTAGTCGTAATCCATCGGTGTTTTGCCATCTTCACCCAAGGAGCCATCCATCATTACAGATGAAAAACCCAGCTGGATAGAGCGCTGGCACACAGCCATCGAGGTGCCATGATCCTGATGCATTACCACCGGGATATGGGGAAACTCTTCCACCGCTGCCAGGATCAGGTGACGCAGAAAAGGCGCACCAGCGTATTTACGCGCCCCGGCAGATGCCTGCACAATGACCGGGCTATCGGTTTGATCCGCAGCCAGCATAATAGCGCGCATTTGCTCCAGATTGTTGACATTAAATGCTGGTACTCCATAACCATGCTCTGCAGCATGATCCAGCATCTGACGTAATGAAATAAGTGCCATGAGATCCTCTCTCTGTTAGGGTACAAAGTTATCAATGCTCTTTGAGCTTATGGTTGTAATGTTTTAAAGCGCTGACCGCGCCCGTTCTTCCAGTATAGCGACTGCTGGCAGGGTTTTGCCTTCCAGGAATTCCAGGAAAGCACCACCACCAGTCGAAATGTACGAAATTCTGTCCGCAATGCCGTATTTATCAATGGCAGCTAAGGTATCACCACCGCCAGCAATAGAAAATGCCGGGCTATCAGCAATGGCTTTAGCAATGGCTTCGGTTCCAGCGGCAAACTGATCGAACTCAAATACACCCACCGGGCCATTCCAGACAATGGTGCCGGCATTTTTCAGCAACTTAACCAAAGCAGCTGTAGTCACGGGCCCGATATCAAATACCATATCATCGCTGGCAATCTCATTCACGGCTTTCAGTTCTGCGGCTGTATCGGCACTAAATGCTTTGCCGGTTTTCACATCCGATGGAACCGGGATGCTGGCACCTCGCTTCTCTGCTGCAGCCATCAAGCGTTTGGCTTCCGGAATCAACTCATCTTCACACAAGGACTTGCCAACACCATGGCCTGAGGCGGCAATAAAAGTATTGGCAATACCACCGCCAACAATCAGTTGATCGACCACGCCAGATAATGATTCCAGCACAGTGAGTTTGGTCGACACCTTAGAGCCACCAACAATGGCAACCAGCGGCCGTTTTGGATTTTGCAGCGCTTTAGCCAGGGCATCCAGTTCGTTCGCCAGCAAAGGGCCGGCACAAGCAACAGGCGCATATTTGGCAACGCCATGGGTAGAAGCCTGAGCCCGGTGCGCCGTGCCAAAGGCATCCATCACAAAGATATCGCACAATGCCGCCAGCTTTTGTGCCAGTGCATCATCGTTTTTCTTCTCACCGGCGTTAAAGCGGACGTTTTCAAATACCACCAGCTCGCCTGGCTTGGCATCCACTCCGTCCAGATAATCGCGCGCTAAACGTACCGGAACCGTCAGAGCTTGTTGCAACCAGGCCACCACCGGCTGCATCGAAGCCTCTTCACTGTAAACGCCTTCTTCCGGCCGGCCCAGATGTGACATCACCATCACAGCAGCCCCTTGGGCTAAGGCCAGTTCAATGGTGGGTAACGCCGCTCTTAAACGAGCATCAGACGTCACGGCACCGTCTTTCACCGGTACATTCAAGTCTTCCCGGATCAGCACTCGCTTGCCGGCAAGATCCAGCTTGGTCATCTGTATCACTGTCATCTGTTTCTCCCTATGAAATAAATTGTCTTAGCAGGCCATCATGGCTCTGGCTGTATCCAGCATCCGATGGGCAAAGCCCCATTCGTTGTCACACCATAGCAAACACTTTACCAGCCGTTTGTGACTGACCCGGGTCAGGGAGCCATCAACGATGCAGGAGTGTGCATTGTGATTAAAATCCACCGACACCAATGGCTCTTCGGTGTAATCCAAAATACCGGCCAGCTGCGCCTTGCCGGCGCGTTGCAACACCTGATTGATTGCGGCTGGGTTTACATCCTGATGCAAGGTAAGACTGACATCCATCGCCGTGACATTGACCGTTGGCACCCGCACAGCAATGGCTTCAAAGCGCCCGGCCAATTGCGGCAAAATACGCTCAATGCCGAGCGCTAACTTGGTATCGACCGGAATGATGGATTGACTGGCCGCTCTGGTGCGGCGTAAATCGGTATGGTAAGCATCGATCACCTGTTGATCATGCATCGACGCATGGATGGTGGTGATGGTGCCACTTTCAATGCCATAGGCATCGTCCAGCAGTTGCAACACCGGCACCACACAATTGGTGGTGCAGGAACCATTGGAAACGATCTGCATCGCTGGCGTCAGGTGTTGCTGATTGATACCAAAAATCACCGTAGCGTCAACATCGGCATCGGCCGGATGTGAAAACAGCACCTTTTTGGCACCGGCTTCCAGATGCCAGCTGGCATGCTGCCTGGAATGAAACACTCCGGTGCACTCCAGCACCACATCAATGCCCAGCTCTTGCCAGGGCAGTTCAGAAGGATCCGCTTCGGCAAAGAGCTTGATCACATCGCCATTCACACTGATGCCCTGCTCCACCCGCTCGACCACAGCAGCAAAGCGACCATGTGAGGTGTCGTACTTTAATAGATGTGCCACCCCTTTGGCATCGGCCAGCTCATTGATGGCTACCACCTGAATATCTTGCCGACCCGATTCGTACAACGCACGGACAATGTTACGGCCAATACGACCGAAGCCATTGATAGCAACACGAATAGGTTCTTGCACACTGGGCATCCGTTTCATGCTCCTTAGAAAAAAGGACAGCCCGGGCTGTCCTTGTTTTATCACTGGGTCAATAGTTCGCGGGCAGCAGCCAGCACCTTGTCACTGGTGATGCCAAAGTAAGCAAACAACTGCTCGGCAGGCGCCGACTCACCGAAGCCGGTCATGCCAATGACTTTGCCGTTCAAACCCACGTACTTGTACCAGCCATCCATAATACCCGCCTCTACGGCGATACGACGGCTGACAGCAGCCGGCAGTACCTGCTCGCGGTAGCTGGCATCCTGCGCATCAAATACATCCGTCGATGGCATCGATACCACTCGTACCTTGCGGCCTTCTTGCTGCAGTTGCTGCGCAGTACTCATCGCCAGTTGCACCTCTGAGCCGGTCGCCATCAGGATAAGTTCCGGTGTACCTGCACAATCCAGCAACACATAACCACCCCGGCGAATCGCTGCCAGTTGCTCTGTATTGCGCTCTTGCTGTGGTAAGCCCTGACGGGTAAAGATCAAGCTGGTTGGGCCTTCCGTGCGTTCAATGGCCGCTTGCCAGGCAACGGCGGATTCGACCTGGTCGCATGGACGCCAGTTCATCAGGTTTGGCGTGGCACGCAGTGCCGCCAATTGCTCCACCGGCTGGTGAGTCGGGCCATCTTCGCCCAAACCAATGGAGTCGTGGGTGTACACAAAGATCACTCGCTGCTTCATCAGCGCAGCCATCCGCACCGCGTTACGGGCGTATTCCATAAACATTAAGAAGGTAGCACCGTACGGCACAAAGCCACCATGCAACGCAATACCATTCATAATGGCCGACATGCCAAATTCGCGCACACCGTAATAAATGTAGTTGCCACTGGCATCATTGTGCGTTAGTGGCTTTGAACCTGACCAAATGGTCAGGTTGGAGCCGGCCAAATCGGCCGATCCACCCATAAATTCAGGCAATAAAGGACCAAAGGCATTCAGCGCATTTTGCGACGCTTTGCGTGTTGCAACGTTCGCTGGGTTCGCTTGCAGTTGTTCGATGTAAGCAGCACTTTGCTCGGTCCAGTTGGCAGGCAGCTCGCCACTGGTACGACGCTCAAACTCAGCGGCTAATTCAGGATGAGCAGCGCGGTAAGCAGCCAGTTTTTGTTGCCAGCTTTGTTCTGCTAACTGACCTTTGGCTTTTGCATCCCATTCGGCGTAAATATCGGCCGGAATTTCAAAAGGCGCATGCGGCCATTGCAAAAATTCGCGGCTGGCAGCAATTTCAGCATCGCCCAGTGGCGCACCGTGGCAATCATGGCTGCCGCCTTTATTCGGTGCACCATAACCAATTACGGTTTTGCAGCAAATAAGGGTTGGTTTGCCGGTTTCAGCCTGCGCCTGTTCAATGGCGGCTTTGACCGCAGCCGCGTCATGGCCATCCACCGACTCAATCACCTGCCAGCCATAGGCTTTGAAGCGTGCTGGCGTATCGTCAGTAAACCAACCTTCGACTTCGCCATCAATGGAAATACCATTGTCGTCCCAGAAGGCAATCAGTTTACCCAAGGCTAAAGTGCCGGCCAGCGAGCAAGCTTCGTGCGATATACCTTCCATCAGACAGCCATCGCCCAGGAACACATAAGTAAAGTGATCGACCAAATCATGGCCTGGCCGGTTAAACTGGGCCGCCAGCGATTTCTCCGCAATGGCCATGCCCACCGCATTGGTAATGCCCTGACCAAGCGGGCCTGTGGTGGTTTCTACGCCAGGAGCGTAGCCATACTCCGGGTGACCGGGTGTTTTAGAATGCAACTGTCGGAATTGTTTTAAATCGTCAATGCCAAGCTCGTAACCTGATAAATGCAACAACGAATACAGCAACATGGAGCCATGGCCGTTCGACAGCACAAAACGATCACGATCAGCCCAATTTGGATTCTCTGGATTGTGCTTTAAGAAATCACGCCACAGCACTTCAGCAATATCCGCCATGCCCATAGGGGCACCCGGATGGCCTGAATTGGCTTTTTGAACCGCATCCATGCTAAGCGCACGAATAGCGTTGGCGAGTTGTTTACGAGAAGGCATGCTAACTCCTGGGTAGTTGGTAAAAATTGACTTGAGTCATGGCAAAACCATCACTCTGAGTAGTGCTGTTATACCGTGAGTATGCAACAGGGTCTGACTGCCCTGCTTTTTGTGCTGCGTATTTTCGCCCAGCCATCGGCCAATGGCAAATTTAAATCACACCCCTGGCCGTTAAAACGCTCCTTCAACGTCAATCCTGTGCCTGCCAATACAGCGTCAAAGACGTCTGGCCGTCAATTTTTCCTAGCCAAGACTGATCGATTTCACTAAAATAGCCGTTATAACTCGGCACCCGCACTGGAGAACTCCTTTGCAGCGGGCGCTTTGTATTTAACTTTTTGATGGATAACAGGCCCATGGCACAACATATCTTTACTTCTGAATCCGTATCCGAAGGGCATCCGGATAAAATCGCCGATCAGATCTCTGATGCGGTGCTGGATGCCATTCTGGCACAAGATCCAAAAGCGCGGGTTGCCTGCGAAACTTTCGTTAAAACCGGTATGGTGCTGGTGGGTGGTGAAATCAGTACCAGCGCCTGGGTCGATATTGAAGAACTGACCCGCAAAACTGTACGCGAAATTGGTTATGTGCATTCCGATATGGGCTTTGATGCCGACTCCTGTGCTGTACTCAATGCTATTGGTAAGCAATCACCGGATATCAATCAGGGGGTTGATCGCGCCGATCCAAAAGAACAAGGTGCCGGCGATCAGGGCCTGATGTTTGGCTACGCCAGCAACGAAACCGACGTGCTGATGCCAGCGCCAATCACCTATTCGCATCGTCTGGTGCAGCGCCAGGCACAGGTGCGTAAGAATGGTACCCTGCCCTGGTTACGCCCGGATGCTAAATCTCAGCTCAGCTTTATCTATGAAGATGGCAAGCCGGTAGGTATTGATGCGGTGGTATTATCCACCCAGCATTGCGATACCATCAGCACCGACGATCTGCGCGAAGCCGTGATGGAAGAAATCATCAAACCGGTACTGCCTGGCGAGTGGCTCACCAGCAACACCAAGTTTTTCATTAACCCAACCGGCCGTTTTGTAATTGGTGGTCCCATGGGCGACTGTGGTCTGACTGGCCGTAAAATCATTGTCGATACCTATGGCGGCATGGCTCGTCACGGCGGTGGTGCTTTCTCTGGTAAAGATCCATCCAAGGTAGATCGCTCGGCGGCTTACGCAGCCCGTTATGTGGCAAAAAATATTGTAGCTGCAGGTTTGGCCGATCGCTGTGAAATTCAGGTATCTTATGCCATTGGGGTGGCCGAACCTACCTCCATCAGTGTTGAAACCTTTGGCACCAGCAAGCTGGAAGAAAGTCAGTTGATTGGTTTAATCCGTGAGCATTTTGATCTGCGCCCATACGGCCTGATTGATATGCTGCAACTAGAGCGTCCTATTTACCTGCCAACCGCAGCCTATGGTCACTTTGGTCGCGATGAGTTCCCATGGGAGCAAACCAACAAAGCTGAAGCGCTACGTCAATACGCCAAATAAGCCCGTATAAACACACTTAAGGAGAGCTCAGGCTCTCCTTTTTTCTGGCTTCAGTACCAGTAAAGGTACACAGTCAACAGTTTCACCAAACTGTTTTTTGTGTATGATAAGGCAGCCTTGTCTGAGAACTGATGTTCAGACCGCTATCACAATCAAAGTTTCAGGGGAACATGGCGCACGCTCGCCCCATAAAAATTACAAGGAAAACCTATGTCCGCACAACAGGCCGCTCCAGCTGAAAAGCAGAGCATGCTCAATCGCGCTCTGAACGCGATTGAAGTGGTCGGGAATAAACTGCCCGATCCGGCTATTTTATTTGCCCTCTTGATGGTATTTGTCTGGGTCGCTTCCTGGCTGCTGTCTGGCGTCAGCTTTAATGAAGTGGATCCCCGTACTGGCGAATCCATTCAAATTGCCAACCTGCTGGCAGGCAGTTCGCTCACAGAATTTACCTCCCGCATGGTCAATACCTTCGTTACCTTTGCTCCTCTGGGAATTGTGCTGGTAGCCATGCTCGGTCTGGGTGTTTCTGAGCATACCGGCTTTATTAATGCAGGCCTTCGGTCTATTTTAAGTGTCACACCCAAAATGCTGCTTACCCCTGTGCTGATTGCGGTAGGTATTCTCAGTCATGTCGCGGTCGATGCCGGCTATGTACTGGTGATCCCACTGGGAGCCGTGATTTTCTACGCAGCGGGCCGCCATCCGTTGGCTGGTATTGCCGCCGCTTTTGCCGGCGTGTCTGGCGGCTTTTCCGCAACTTTCTTTATTCCATCCAGCCTGGACCCGATGCTGGCTGCCTTTACCCAGGAAGCGGTGAATTTATCCGCCCATCCGGCGGCAGCCGATCTGGTGATCAACCCGCTAAACAACTTTTACTTCACCACGGCTTCCACCTTCCTGGTGATTCTGGTTGGCTGGTTCCTGACCGATAAAGTGATTGAACCACGGCTGAAAAACACTCAGGTAGATGCCGATGCGGCCGACTTACCAGTGATGGATGAGCTGAGCAGCCGTGAGAAAAAAGGTTTGATGTGGGCTGCCTTTTCTATGGTAGCTGCTTTTGTTTTGCTGGTGATTTCCGCCCTGCCGGAAGGCTCTGCCTGGCGCACCGACACAGGTGAACTGGCCGATGCAGCGGCGCCACTGATGCGCTCTATCGTGTCATTGATCTTTATTTTCTTTTTAATTCCGGGCGTCGTCTACGGCTATGTCGCTGGTACAGTGAGAAGCCACCGCGATGTCGTTGAAGGCATGAGTAAAGCCATGAGCGGTATGGGCTATTACATAGTGATGGCCTTTTTCTGTGCTCAGTTTATCTATGCTTTTGGCCAGTCCAACCTGGGAGCTTTGATGGCCATTAAAGGCGCCAACTGGTTAAAAGAAATGGCCTTCCCGATGGGCTTTACCCTGATTGGCATCGTGCTGCTGACCGGTTTTGTCAATCTGATGGTCGGCTCTGCTTCCGCCAAGTGGGCTTTAATTGGCGCCATCATGGTGCCGATGCTGATGGAGCTGGGCGTATCACCAGACTTAACTCAGGCTGCTTATCGAGTGGGTGACTCCAGTACCAACATCATTACGCCACTGCTGCCTTATTTCCCACTGATCGTGGTGTTCTGCCAGAAATACGTCAAATCCAGTGGTATTGGTACCCTCATCTCCCTGATGCTACCCTTTACCGTGACCCTGCTGGTTTGCTGGACCGCTTTCCTGTTGTTGTTCTGGGGCTTTGATATCCCACTCGGTGTCGGAGCCAGCCATAGTTTCCCGGCAAAATAAGCGATCGCTTGCCGAATACCTTTTAGCCACTAAACCCGCTACGGCGGGTTTTTCTTTGGCTATGCGCTGCAAATTGCTACCATAGAGTAATTCGCACTAACCTTAACATCCTATGCGCATACCCAGAATCTTTGTCGACTTACCACTGAATACCTCGTCTTTGTCTTTACCTGACGAAGCCGCCGCTCACGTTGGCCGGGTGCTAAGAATGCAACCAGGTGATGCCTTGCAGCTATTTAATGGTGATGGCAAAAATTACTCAGCCCAGATTGAGCACCTCAGCAAAAAGCAAGTGCAGGTCTCTGTTACCAGTTCAGAGCCAAATGCAACCGAGTCCAACCTACACTTGCATTTGGGGCAAGTGATCTCGCGTGGCGACCGGATGGACTTTGCCATCCAAAAAGCAGTGGAGCTAGGGGTAAGTGCTATAACACCTTTATTTTCAGAACGCTGTGGCGTGAAGCTGGATGGTGAGCGTTTGGAAAAAAAGCAGCAGCAATGGCAAAAAATTGTGCATTCTGCCTGCGAGCAATCAGGCCGCAGCCAGGTACCTGAGATCCAACCAGCATTACCACTGGCAAGCTGGCTGGCCGAACCAACAAAAGATGTGAAGCTGACCTTGCATCCGTGGGCCAGCGACACCATAAAGACATTAGCGCCAGCCCAAAGCATTCGCCTGATGATTGGCCCTGAAGGTGGTTTTAGTGAGCAGGAAATGGCAGCTGCGCTGGCAGCTGGTTATCTGGGCATTCGGCTTGGCCCTCGTGTATTACGTACCGAAACAGCTGCCCTAACGGCCATCAGTGCCCTGCAGCTGCAATTTGGCGATCTCGCCTGAGGATCTTATGACAGCACTTAGTATCGGTATTGTGATGGACCCCATTGCGGACATCACTATCAAAAAAGACACCAGTTTTGCCATGCTGCTGGAAGCTCAGCGCCGTGGCTACACCATCCATTACATGGAAATGGCAGACTTGTATCTGCTGGAAGGACAAGCCAGGGCTCGTACCCGGCTGTTAATGGTAGAAGAAGATCCAACCAACTGGTACCAGTTTGGGCAACAACAAGATATTGCATTAGGGGATTTAGACGCCATCCTGATGCGTAAAGATCCGCCCTTTGATACCGAGTACATCTACGCTACCTACATGCTGGAGCTGGCCGAGCAACAAGGCTGTTTAATTGTCAACAAACCGCAAAGCCTGCGCGATGCCAATGAAAAGCTTTACACCAGTTGGTTTAGCCAATACACCCCTAAAACGCTGGTAAGCCGCGACTCAGCCCGGCTCAAAGCCTTCTGGCAACAGCATCAGGATGTCATCATCAAGCCACTTGATGGTATGGGCGGCGCTTCGATTTTCCGTCTGAAAGCCGATGATCCAAATGTTGGCGTGGTACTGGAAACCCTGACCGGCCACAACAGCCGTTATGCCATGGCGCAACAATTTGTGCCGGCCATCAGCGAGGGTGACAAACGCATTTTAATGGTCAATGGCGAGCCTATCCCCTATGTGCTGGCCAGGATCCCAGCCAAGGGTGAAACTCGTGGTAATTTAGCTGCCGGCGGCCGTGGTGAAGTGCGGCCACTGAGCGACACTGATCGTGCCATTGCCGAAGCGGTGGGCCCAACGTTAAAAGCCAAAGGACTTATTTTTGTAGGTTTGGATATAATTGGTGATAAACTTACAGAGATCAATGTCACCAGCCCCACCTGTGTACGGGAAATTGAAGCCGAAGCTCCCGTGCATATCACTGGTCAGTTGTTTGATGCCATCGAACAACTGCTCGGTCAATGAAGTACCTGGTCTGTTCCCTGCCAACAATAAGGTCGGCAGGTAGCGAATGAAGGAGCGCAGCATGAATACCTTTGAGCATCACTTTTTGATTGCTATGCCATCGCTGCAAGACCCATTTTTCCAACGCAGCGTGACCTATATCTGTGAACACAATGCCGAGGGTGCCATGGGCATCGTCATCAATCACCCACTAAAAGCAACTATAGGCGATTTACTGCAACAACTGGATATCGAGTACGACCCAAAAAATCCGATCACAGAACAAGCCGTCTGTGCCGGTGGCCCTGTACAGGCTGATCGCGGCTTTGTGCTGCACAAAGCACAGCCAGGCTATCTAAGCAGTATGCAACTGGACGATGATCTGATGATCACCACGTCTAAAGATATCCTGCAAAACCTGACTACTAGCGAAGGCCCGGACAAGTTTTTATTGGCTTTGGGGTATGCCGGCTGGGTGGCCGGTCAACTGGAGCAGGAAATCGCCGATAACTCCTGGCTGGTGATCCCAGCCGATAGCAGCATCATTTTTGACCTGGCCCATGCCTACAAATGGCAGGCAGCCACCAAAAAAATGGGCATTGAAACCTGGCAACTGAGCAGTACCGCAGGACATGCTTAATGAGTACAGATAAACACCGCTCAGTATTAACCTTTGATTACGGCACCAAAAGCATTGGCGTTGCTATCGGTCAGGAACTGACCGGCAGCGCCAGTGTACTGGCTGCTTTGAGGGCCCGCGATGGTATTCCTGATTGGGACCAGATTGAAAAACTGCTTAAGGAGTGGCAACCGGATCTGTTACTGGTTGGCCTGCCACTGAATATGGATGGCACAGAACAAGAGTTTACCGTGCGCACCCGCAAGTTTGCCAATCGCCTGCATGGACGCTTTGGGCTGCCAGTAGAACTGCATGACGAGCGTCTTACCACTGCCGATGCCAGACAACAACTCTTTGCTGAAGGTGGCTTTCGTAACCTCAGTAAGGACAAAGTCGATAGCGTCTCGGCGGTGCTTATTTTTGAGAGCTGGTATGAAAACCAGGCCTGACAATCCCCTTATTCAGCCTGGCTATTACCAACACTACAAAGGCCCTTATTATCAGGTGCTGGATGTAGCCCGTCACAGCGAAACTGAAGAATGGCTGGTTATCTACCGGCCACTGTATGATGCATCATCACTGTGGGCCCGGCCACTAGCGATGTTCAGTGAACAAGTGCAATACCAAGGTACACAGCTACCTCGTTTTCGCTACCTGGGCGATACCCCTCCAGCCTGACTCTTGCAACCTGCGGCATTGACCGAAAATCCCTTTATTTAGCCGCTCATCACTTTTCTTCCAGCTGTTTTTTTGCACATGACTATCATTTGTGGCATCTACTGCAGCGATTGTAAAAAATCGTTACCAATTTTAATTTAGCTGGTTGCAAGGAGAATGCTATGTTTGATGCGACTGAGTGGGCACACGTACTGGAGCAAAGTAACCTGATCTTTTTGCTTTGGTTTGTCCCCCTGTTTTTAGCGATTTATTTTATCCCGACCCTATTGGCGTTGATTTTTAATCGCCGCCATCTTGGCAAAATAGCCATCGCCAATATTCCGGCGGGTTTTTCTATGCTTGCCTGGTTTGCCCTGATGGGGGTTGCCATTAGTGGGAAATTGTTAGCATCAAAACAAGGAGCGAAAAATGAGTAAAACAATGTCACAGGGGCTACTGGATATCTACGTAGCACCCAAGCAATTATTAGATGCTCTGCCAGCAAAGAAAGGCTGGAGCTGGCTTCCTTTTATCCTGCTGCTGGTTAGCAGTGCTTTTGCTTCCTGGTGGCTTTTTCAGGGCATGAGCCCAGAGTGGCTGGTAGAACAGCAAATCGCTGCCAGCGCTCACAAGATGACACCAGCAGAGATAGAGCAAAGCCGGGCACTCTTCGGTCAAATGGCCGACAAAATGCCACTTATTGCCTTAGGCAGCGCTATCGTGATGACGCCCATCATACTGGCTTTACTCGCACTCTACCTCATGTTGGTGGGGAACCCTGGCACCAAACGCGCTTACGGTGACTGGTATGCACTGGCAGTATGGAGCTACATGCCCTATTTGCTGGTGATGCTTGGACTGATGGTGTTGATTGCCGTAAGCAACGATCCCAATCTGCCACTTAATGCGGCTAACTTTTTGTCTATCAATCAACTGCTGCTGGGCCTGCAACCTGGCGATGCCTGGTTTGCCTGGGCAGATAACCTGAACTTAATTTACTTCTGGATGGTTGGTTTGATGGCCACTGGTTTACACAGCTGGAGCGGCTATTCGCCGGTTAAAAGTACCTTACTCGCGGCGCTACCATTGTTGATTATTTTTGGTCTTTGGGCTGTCTTTATCTGACTTAGTTGGGGCAACTATGAAAAAGTTGGTTATTTTACTGCTGATTGCTACGCTGCTGGCTGGACTGGTAGCTCTTAGCAAATACCGGCAATCGCAACAAGCTATTAGCGTCAGTACTGTGCTGGTAACCGAAGGTGCTTTAGCCGATAGCATTCTTGCCTCGGGCAACCTGGAGTTTAATACTCAGATCCAGATTCGTTCCGAAGTCACCGGCCGGGTGCTGGAAGTACTGGTAGAAGAAGGTGATACGGTAGCAAAAGGCCAGATGCTGATGCGGTTGGATCCCACGGCTTTTGAAGCCGATGTCAACCGCAGCCGCGCCATGGTGCGCAGTCAACAGATTGATATTGAACGGGCCAAAGCACAACTAGCTGATTTACAGCGGCAGTTTTCCCGGCAACAACAACTGCATCAAACCGGTCTGGTGCAACAGGAAACCATCGATAGTCTGCAGAGCCAACTGGATATTGCTCACATTAATATAGCTGCCGCCAAAGCAACATTAGAGCAAGGCAAAGCCAGCCTTGCCATGGCAGAAGATAACCTCAGTAAAACTATCTACCGCTCCCCAATTGCTGGCTTGCTTTCTACCGTCGATATCAAGCCAGGTGAAACCGTAATTGCCGGCAGCACCAATATTATTGGCTCACCTTTAATGACACTGGCCGATCCCAGCGCCATTCTGGCAGAGCTTCGGGTTGATGAAGCCGATATTGCCAATGTCCACCTTGGGCAGCGAGCAGAGACTTTCGCCGCTGCTTACCCGCATCAGGCCATTCCCGGCGAGGTTATTCAAATAGCCACCTCAGCCCGTAATATGAACCAAAGCCAAAGCCTGTCATTTCGGGTAAAAGTGCTGCTTGAGCCGGGGGACATTGCCCTGTATCCAGGCATGAGTTGCCGGGCTGAAATTATTTTATCGGAGCAAGATGCCGGCATACAGGTACCCATTGCAGCAATACAGCAGGATGGTGATAGCGCCTTTGTCTGGAAGGTAGAAAATGGACAAGCCAATAAGCAGCCTGTGACACTTGGGCTTGCCACCGATATTGCTCAGGAGATTCTGTCTGGCTTAACCGTGGGAGAGCAGGTGATTATTGGCCCGGCCCGTACTCTGCTGCGAATTCAGGATGGCAGCCGCATTAATGCCAGCCTGCAGGAGCCATAAGATGCCAGCATCTGTGATTGAGTTGCAGCAAGTCAGTAAAAGCTACCCTATGGCTGGTGAGACCTTTTACGCTTTGCAGCACATTAACCTGAGTATTGCTGAAAACGATTATGTCGCCATTATCGGCCCTTCCGGTTCCGGCAAATCTACCCTGATGAATATTCTTGGTTGCCTGGATACTCCCAGCAATGGCCACTATCAGTTGGCAGGTCGGGATGTCTCCACCCTGAACGAAGCAGCATTGGCAGCACTGCGCAATGAAGCCGTAGGGTTTATTTTCCAAAGTTTTAATCTGTTGCCAAGAGCCACTGTGCTAGCCAATGTCATGCAGCCTTTGGTGTACCGAATCATGAGCAATAAAAAACGACAGGCTATGGCACTCGACGCTTTGCAACGGGTTGGGTTGGCCAATAAAACCGGCCACTTCCCCAACCAGTTGTCCGGTGGCCAGCGCCAGCGGGTTGCTATTGCCAGAGCTTTGGTGACCAAACCACGTATTTTGTTAGGCGATGAGCCAACCGGTAACCTGGACAGCAAAACCAGCAGAGAAATCATGGCGCTGTTCGATCAACTGCATCAGGAAGGCCATACCATTATTCTGGTCACGCACGAGCAAGACATTGCCGATCACTGTCAGCGGGTTATCCGGCTGGTCGATGGCGAGGTCGAACAGGATGTGCGCAATGAACAAGGAGCACGCTTGCATGTTTAAGTTAATTCATGCCAGTTTTGAAGGCAGTAAAGCTGCTTTTTCCTCCATTCGGGCTCATGCATTGCGCAGTGCCCTGACAACTCTGGGTATTATTATCGGTGTAGCCGCTGTTATTACGGTGGTAGCCATTATGCAAGGCCTTAGCCACAGCATCACCAGCCAACTGGATGATTTAGGCAGCGATATGGTGACCTTGCGGGCCTACACCCCTACCAACCAGCAAATGCTGGGAAACTTTAACTACTTGCATCATGATGATTTTCTGGTCTTGAAAAACCGGGTGCATCAGGTCGAAGATATGACCGCTACCATGCAAGCCTTTAGCATGGGCTCACAGGTGTACTATGGCCGCAACAGCACTCAAACCCAGATCATCGGTACCGACAGCAGCTATCAGAATGTCGTACGGGTCTATCCGGAGCTGGGCCGGTTTTTATCAGCCAGCGATGATGACCGTAGGCGGCGGGTGGCTTTTATTGGCGTGTCGCTGATCCAAAAACTGGATCTGCCCGCCAACCCGGTGGGGGAATTTATCAACTTATCCGGCGACTGGTTTCGCATTATTGGTGTGGCTGAAGCGAGAGGCAGTCTGTTTGGCTTTGATCAGGATAACTACATCATTGCCCCTTTCAGTACCATTCGGGCATTAAATGGTGAGCGGGCAGCGCGTAACATTGATATCTTGTTTCGTCCTGCTGCAGGTGCAGATCCAGAGCAAGTGCAACAACAAATGCGTACCATCCTCAGGCAGCGGCATAAACTGCAAACCGATGAGCCGGACCCTTTTGAATTTGTCAGCGCCGAGCGAATGATAGAGCAATTTAATACCATCACCCGCAGCATTACGCTGGTGGCTGGTGGTGTGGTCGGCATCAGTCTGTTGGTCGGTGGTATTGGGGTTATGAATATTATGCTGGTGTCGGTCACCGAGCGCACCCGTGAAATAGGCATTGTGAAGGCGCTGGGCGCAACGCCGCAATTTATCCTGCTGCAGTTTTTGGTGGAAGCTTTGGTACTGTCTTTATTTGGCGGTATTATCGGCCTGGCACTTGGGGCTGGTATTGCCAGCTTTATTGGTTTAATGTTACCTGCCATGCCAGATGCCTTGATCCCGCTATGGGCCATACTCCTGTCAATTGGTTTTACCACCCTGATAGGAGTGGTTTTTGGCCTGGCCCCGGCCATTAAAGCATCCCGATTAAACCCTATAGACGCCTTACGTTATGAATAACCCAAGCTCTATCTGGCAACACCACTGGCAGCTGTGCTGGCAAAGCAGTAAGCCGTACCGGCTTGGCCAGGCGCTCACTTTTGTGCTGTTCCTGTTGTTTTATATGCTCTATACCTTGCCTTTTTTCCAGGTTGAACAGCCGGAGTTGGTGCTCATCTTTTTTATTCGCTTCCTGCTGGAAGCCAGTGTCTTTGTGATCCTGAGTCATTTTCTACTACGACCACCACTGAAAATTCATTACCAGCGCGGGTTTTCTCTGTCTGCGCTACTTCAGCTGTCAGGCTGGCTTTGTCTGGCGGCACTGCTGTTGGCCACTGTGAGTACTTTTGCATCCTATCTTCCGGCTCTAAGTAAAACCGATATGCAACAAATCACTCTGGTGCAAAAAGATAGTATTGAAGGCCTGCAGATGCAGTTTACATTAACCACGCTCATGATCATGATGTGGTTGATGTACCTTAGTTTGTTTCTCTTTTGGAGCTTAATTTATCTGGGCTGGCAAATGCTGCAAAGCCGCAAAGCGCTGCAGCAGGAAATGCAGCAAGCCCGTTTGCAGCAACTGACGAATCAGCTAAGCCCACATTTTTTGTTCAATACCTTAAACAGCATACGGGCGCTGATTTTTGAAGACCAGCACAAAGCCGCCGATACCCTGACACAGCTATCGGAATTATTCCGGGTGCATTTGCAAGCCCATCTGCGCCCCACCAGCAGCTTACAAGAAGAGTGGCAGCTGTGTCAGACCTATCTGCATATTGAGCAAATCCGCCTGGAGCAGCGGCTGCAACTTAGTGTCCAGATAGATGATAGTCTGCTGCAACAGCCTTTACCTACCCTGATGCTGCTGACCATGCTGGAGAATGCTATCAAGCATGGTATTAGCCCAAATCCGGAGCCTGGCTTTATTGAATTAATCGCACGCCGGCAGAAAAGCCACTGGCAACTGTCGCTGCGAAACAGCGTCGGAGCCCAATCCAACCAAAGCTCTACCGGTACCGGATTAAACAATTGCCGCAAACGACTGCAACTGATGCATGGCGATAAAGCCCGGATTGAGCTTGAACAAAGCAGTACTTTCTTCCACCTTACGTTGGAGTTGCCTTATGCTACGCACCCTGATCGTTGACGATGAGCGATTGGCCCGCAGCGAATTAAAACGTTTGCTAAAAGCTCACCCGGAGTGTCAGCTTATTGGTGAAGCAGCCAATGCCAAAGAGGCCCACCAGTATCTGCAACAGGAGGAGCTGGACCTGGTTTTTCTGGATATTCAAATGCCGGAAGTCACAGGTCTGGAACTGGCGGCAACCCTGCCAGCACAGATCCGCTTTGTATTTTGCACCGCCTATGACAGCTATGCGCTGGATGCCTTTGGCCTGAATGCGGTCGATTATCTGCTTAAACCCATAGCACCAGCACGGCTGGCTCACACCATGCAACGCTTACTGGCAGACAAACAACCAGAAGCCAGCAACCCTGCAAGCAACCAGCACTATCTGCCCGAACAGCATGGTATCTTGCTGAAGTTTGGCGACATTAACCGTATTGTGCGGCTGCATGAAATTGTCCGCTTTGAAAGTATTGGCAATCATGCAGCTGTCTATACGCCGCACGGCAAAAGCTTTCTGCACAGCTCACTGGCTCGTATCGAACAAAAGCTAAACCCGGAGCATTTCTTTAAAGTCAGCCGCTCCGATATCATCCGTATTGATGCCATCGCTCATATTGAACCCGGCATGGCAGCGGGCAGTCTGTTGGCAGTACTCAATGATGGCCAGCAGATTGAAGTCAGCCGGCGTCAGGCACAGCAACTCAAGCAATGGTTTTCGGCGTTCTAAAGCCAGACTGCACAAAATATCACCACTTCATATGATGCAGCGCAAAGCAATTCTGGCAGTTTTTGCTATACCTACTAGTCCATCAACGACAAATTGACCGGAGTAGCAGCATGCCAAAGCAGCATCAACGAATGGGGTGCATTATTCTGGCCGGAGGTAAAGGCAATCGCCTGCGCCCCCTGACCAGTCACTGCGCCAAACCTGCTATTCCATTTGCCGGTCATTACCGGGTGATTGATTTTGTGCTCAGCAACTGCATTAACTCAGAGTGCGATGAGATTTGGGTGTTGGGTCAGTATCAGGTTGATGGGTTGCATCATTACCTGCATCAACAGTGGTCCAAACACCGCTGCCCAGCCGATATGCACCTGGTGAAAACCCGGGATACGCAATTACCAGGCACTGCAGGGGCGATTTACCAGGAATTGCAGCAACTGGAGCACAGCCTGGCCACTCACTTATTGGTGCTAAGCGCTGATCACATTTACAAAATGGATTTCCGTCCCCTGCTGGAGTTTCACCTGGCACAGGATGCCGGCATGACCATAGCGGCCATGCCGGTACCACTGGCGCTGGCACCACACTTTGGGGTGCTGGCGATGGATGATAACCACCATCTGACGGCTTTTTACGAGAAACCGGCCTTGCATCAAATCTGCCATCTGGCCGATGCCAACGGTATGGTGCTGGTATCCATGGGCAACTACTTGTTTAATCGTTCTTGTTTATTTAACGCCTTGCTGGACGATGCCGAGCACCCCTTATCCAGTCACGACTTTGGCAACGACATTATCCCCAGCCTCTTTCGGCATGAGACTGTGTGCGTTTACGACTTTTCCAATCACCTGATCCCTGGTGAAACCAAGCCTTACTGGCGGGATGTCGGCACCCAAGATGCATTCTTCCAGGCGCATATGGATTTACTGGGAGCAAACCCGGCCGTGCGACTGCACAATGAGCATTGGCCGGTCTTTGGTAAAGAACCGGTGGCACCCAGCTATTTTGCTGGTTCGGAAAAAAGCAGTATTCAGGACAGTCTGATAGGTGCTGGTTGCGAGCTGTCGGCTGCCAGCATCCGGCATTCGGTCATTGGCAGCCATTGCCGCATTCATCAGGGTGCAGAGCTGGAGGATTGTGTGCTGCTGGGGCAGATTGAAGTGGGTGCCAACAGCAAATTACGAAAAGTGATTGTCACTGAGAACTGCCGTATTGCTGAACACAGCAGCATAGGTTTCAATGCCCGGCTCGATAGTCAGCGCTATCAGCGACTGCCATCCGGGCTGGTGATCGTCAGTAGCAGTCAGCTAGGTATCAGCACTTTGCATGATCTGCACTAGCCAGCATGCTGGCGGTACCACTCGCCAATAATCAAGGCTGCCGCTACACTCACATTCAACGATTCAACCTGATCTGTGCCGGGGATCCGCAGCAGGGTATCGGCTTTTTGTGCCACCGCTTTGGAAACACCAAACATCTCTTCGCCAAACACCATCACCGCTTTGGCTGGCAAAGTCGCTTGATACAAAGACTCGCCCTGGTGACTGGAGGTGCTCATCAACTGATAACCAGCCTGACGGCACAGCAGCAGCGCTTCAGGTAGCTTTTCACAGTGCACCGCCTGCACAAACTCGGCGCCACCGGCTGCAGTGCGTACCGACGCACCCGAATACAGCAACTGCGCCTCCGGCAACAGGATGGCTTTGACACCAAAATGGGCGCAGGTACGGGCAATGGCCCCCAGGTTGTGCGGGTTACTGACGCCATCCATCGCCAGGATCAAATCACTGTTGGCGTCTTTTTGCTGACGCAGGTAACGATGCAGCGGCAACGACTCGGGTTGCTGCACCAGCATCACAATACCACCATGGTGCTGACTACCAGCCAGCTTATCCAACTCGGCATCCTCCACCAGGTGATAAGCCTTTTTGGCTTTGGCCAGGTACTTCATCATGGCGGCACATTTTGGCGCCTGCTGTTGATTCAGATACAACCGGATAATGGCTTCCGGCCGCCTGGCAAACAGCACCTGACAGGCTTTTTCACCATAAATTTTTTGCTCGGCCGCCCTTGGCGATACCGCCCGCTCTGGCGCTGCTTTCGCTGTTCTGGCAGCCGCTGGCTGCGTAGGCCGCTTGTTTTTTTGGGAGGCATTTTTGCTGGATTTCTCGGCCCAGGGTTTTGCGCTCTTGGCTCGCGCGGGGCGGGCAGCAGGACGTTTGGAAGAGGGGGCGCCGGACATAAACAACCTTGCGATGCATAAAAAACGCTATTGTAGCAGCTGGCATGACAAAACCACCAGAACAGAGTATGCTAGCGCCCCCTTTTTATCACTGGTTGTTTGCCATGCTCAGCTATCGCCACAGCTTTCATGCCGGCAACTTCGCCGATGTGCTAAAACATCTGGTGCAGGTTGCTATTCTTGAGTACCTAAAGCGCAAAGATAAGCCGTTTTGTTACCACGACACCCACTCAGGTGCCGGCCTGTACAGCCTGAGCGGCGAGCATGCCAGCAAAACCGGCGAGTACCAGAGCGGTATCGGGCTGTTATTCAACCAGGCGGTGCCAACCGCATTGGAAGATGGCCCGGTAGGACGTTATCTGCGTCTGTTGCACCAACTGAACCCGGACGGTGCGCTGGAGTTTTATCCGGGCTCGCCATCCATTGCCGCTCAGTTACTCAGACCGCAGGATGCGCTGCAACTGACCGAGCTGCACCCAACCGATTACGGCTTGCTGAGCCAGCATCTGGGCAAACGCAAACACAGCCGGATTGAAAAAATGGACGCCTGGGCCGGGATCAAAGCCATGCTGCCGCCATTGGCTCGACGCGGTCTGGTATTGATCGACCCACCCTATGAACTGAGCCATGAGTACGATGACGTGGTCAAAGGTCTGCAACTTGCCCTGCAGCGATTTGCCACCGGTTGCTACGCCATCTGGTACCCGGTGATTGACCGGGCTCATATCGAGCGTTTTGTGGCCCAGGTTGCCGCCCTGCCAGTGACAGACCTGCTGCGGATTGAGTGGTGCCCGAAAGCAGACAGCACAGGTTTTGGCATGACTGGCAGCGGAATGCTGGTCATCAACCCGCCCTATCTGCTGGCAGAGCAATGCCGGGCCTTTCTACCCTGGCTGCAACAACAACTGGGCGATGCCGGCCCGGCTCAGGTCACTCAATTGATTGCGGAGGCATAACCGAATGCGTGTTTTATGGGGACTCTTTGTACTGCTATTTTCCGGCGCCAGCCTGGCTTTTGGTCAGATTGGCCATCGCATGATTTGCGAACTGGCCTATGAGCAACTGTCTGTCAGCCAGCAACAACGGCTGGATGGGTTGCTGGCGCATACCGACTTTGACAGCTTTCCGCCTGCCTGCGTTTGGGCCGATCAACTGCGTGGCCAGGAGCAATACGATTTTGCAAGGCCGCATCATTACGTCAATATCCGCCGGCAAGACCAGGCCGTGAGCATGGAGCATTGCCCGGACTATGGCTGTGTACTCTCGGCCATTCACGATCACTATGCCTTGTTGCAACAAGACAGCCAGTCAGCCAAAGCAGCTGAGTCGCTGAAGTTTCTTAGTCACTTTGTCGGTGACTTGCACCAACCCTTGCATGTCGGCTACGATTTTGACCGCGGCGGCAACGACATCGGGGTAATTTTTATGGGGGAAGTACGCAACCTGCATGGCATCTGGGATACCGGTATCTTGCTGCAGCTGGGCTTTCGCGATTACCAGGCCAGCATCGACCGGTTACGCCCACGCCTGAATGAAACCAACTTGCAGCAATGGCAACAAGGCGATGTACTGGACTGGGCCAATGAGTCGGTTGTCATTGTGCAACAGATCTATGCAGAGCATCAACCTGGCAAACCTTTGGATGAACGTTACGCCCTGCATCATCAGCACACCATCGAAACCCGCTTGCTGCAAGCTGCTGCCCGGCTGGCTTGGCTGCTGCAGCAACTTTGGCCAGAGCCTGAGACAAATTAACCTGCGATAGCAGGGAATAACAGTCCCCTGCCCGCCTTGCTTTGCGGGCAGTGCAATACCTGCTCAGTGGCCCGGATCGCCAAAACCTGACCCGTTGCCGCCAACTCCAACTCTACCCACTGCGTGCCTCCATAAGTTGGGATGCTTTGCCCCAGCTGCAATTGGGCTACCAACTCCTTGCTTAGATTCAATTGCAATTCATCACAAATCGTCAGTTGCCAACTGGCTTCCTGCTGCTGCAACTGCGCTGTGCGGGTATGAATAACATGGCCTCGCTGCAATTGTTCCTGCTGACGTTGCCACAGCTGCTGCAACCGCTCTTCCCGCACGGCCTGGCTGGTAAGCACGGCTCTGGGCTCCGCCAGTCGGTGATACTGCACCTGCTGGTAATCCGCACTGGCCGTCAGTTCAATCTGATACAAGTCAGAGCTGGGGGACCACTGCATCCAACTTAACAACAGCAGCATGGCAGCACAGCCCATCACCAACTGTGAGAGTTGCCACCAGCTTCGCCAGGCTGCAGGTGTTTTATCCTTGGCTTCGCACTCTGCAATCAGTTGGCGCTTAAAAGCTGCTGGCATCTTATGCCCGTGTTTAGCCTGTTGATACAATGACTGCAGCGCGTCATGCTCTGAAGGTGTCTGCTTACTCATTAGACTCTCCCAAACGCGACTGCAAGAAGCGACGCGCATAACGTAGCCGGCTTTTCACCGTTTCTTCCAACTCACTGGTGATACCCGCAATTTGTTCAATTGAAAACCCTTCCAGTTGCAACATCAATGCTTCCCGCTGCAAGAATGGCAAGAATCGCAAGGCTTGCTCAAAACGCTGCTGCCGCCCTTCAGGCCAGCACTGCGGTGTTGCAGGCTCAGGCAACAGTTCCGGGCAAAGCGACGATTGCCAACGTTGCTGGCGCTTCAGCTCATCCAGTAAGGTATGACGCGCTATACTAAACAGCCAGGTTTTGAAGCGACTGTCAGCCCGAAAGTTGTGCCGTTTTTCCATCACTTTCAGCCAGGTTTGCTGGCAAATATCCTGCGCCAGCACAGGATCGGACTGACGCAGTAAAAAATGATACAGATCGTCACCACATTGCTGAATTAAGCCTTCCAACCATTTTGCGGCACCCGTTTTTTGATAATGCTGCATCAAACTATCAGGGCAGGAAGTCATCTCCCAGGGAGCTGAAAACGACAGCATAGGCACACTCCTCTTACCAGTCTGCTAACTACAGCTTAGTCTGCCTGTAAATTAAAATCGAGCTGCACTTGCAGGTTAGTTTGCTTAACCGCTTTGCCAGCAATGATTTTTGGTTGATACCTCCACCGCCGTAAGGCTCGGATAGCTTCCCGGTTAAATACATTCGCCGGCTCTGCCGCCAACACTTCCACATCCTGCACATTGCCGGTTTCATCCACGGAAAAACGCAACTGCACCCAGCCACTGATGCCCTGGCGTGCAGCCTCCACTGGGTATCTGGGCTCTACCCGAACCAGAGGATTGGCACTGCCATCTCTCATACCCACCCCATCCCGGCTTGGCGGATCCACTTTGAATCGCTCAAGACCTGGCGTAAAACGTGAGGTCAGATCCACCAACTGCTCTGTTGGCTCAGTGGTAAAGGTCATTGTCTCGGGTTGGGTCATTTCTGGCCGTTCCGGCAAGGGTTGCCGTAGCACCGTTGGCTGCTCTTCCGGCGTTTTAAACATAGCTACAGGGATACTTGGTGCCGGCTCAGGCCGCTCACCGATCGGCGCTTTGATGAGATTGTGCATCAGTAAAAAAAGACCAAAAGTCACACTAATCGCACTCATGCAACAGATGGTAAAACGGGATACATTGCTTACAACCGGATGTTCTGAATACGTGCAGCTCGTCATAATAAACTCCTCAGGGTGGTGTTAATACTTAGACGACTGAGGAGTCCAGAGGGGGTTAAATTTTTTTAACGGATCCAGCCCTGATGAATGCGCTTAAAGGTTTCGGTACCGGCACATTCCAGCCATTCAAAGGCCAGCATTTCGCGGTTAATAATGACAGCGCCAGCTTGTTGCATCCGCTGCAATCCTTGTTGTTTATGCAAGGGTTCGCGCGAGCCTACCGCATCGTCTACCACATACAGCTGAAAGCCTGCCGCCAACATATCCAGCACGCTTTGCAGCACACAGACATGGGTTTCAGTACCCAGCACAATGATCTGCTTACGCTCTAATTCAGTGATCCTTTGCCGTATGGCCGTTTCTTTGTAGGCACTAAAATGCATTTTCTCCAGCACCGCATCATCGGGCAGCAGCTCCGCCAATACCGGGACCGTATGGCCTAAACCGGCCGGGTATTGCTCGGTAGCCAAAATCGGCACATCCAGCTGAAGGGCAACTTGCAGCACCCAGGCCGCTGCATTTTCCACCTCTCGGTTATCGGCAATGGCCGGTGCCAGTCGCTGTTGAATATCAATCAGCAGCACCAGACTTTGGTCACGGTCTATCAGCATAGCGTTCTCCAGGGCAAGTATTCGAATAGAGTGACAAAGCCAGCGCCCTGTTGCCAGTCGACCTTGGTCGTAGCAGCGATTGACGAGAGAATTAGCTCTGACCGCGCCACTGGGCGAAACACTCGGACTCGTCTTTGTCTTTATTCAGCAGCAAGCGGGCCAGTACTTTATCGGCCTGCCCCTCCTCACCCGATAAACCAATCCAGGCTTCGACATAATCCCCATCAGCAAGCGCCACCGGGTACAAATCTTCCCAGCTGTCATCCGGTGTTTTTAAATCGACAAAACCCCGGCTCAGATGCTGTTGCTGGTAGTCGGTGTAATCGGCTGGACTCAGGTTGTCTGAAGCCAGCGCTTCAAAGATATCAAAGGCATGATCGCACAGCTCATCCAGCGACCACTGCAAGTTATCTGACATAATGATTTTCCAAAGAATTGCTCTATCGCTATGATAGCAAGTTTCCCGGCAAGGCACAGCCTGATACTATAGACATATTGTTGTTGCTTTGAAAAACCCGATGACCAGCACTCAGCCTGACGTAAGTTCCTTGTACCGCTGCCCACTTTGCAAAGAGCCGCTTATCCCTGAACCAAGTGAGCCAAAGCAAAGTTCCTATCGTTGTGTGAACCGGCATCACTTTGATGTGGCCAAAGAAGGCTACCTGCATCTGTTGCCGGTGCAGCACAAAAACTCCAAGCAACCGGGCGATAGCAAAGCCATGTTGCAGCAGCGGCGACAGTTTTTAGAGTCCGGTGCTTATCACCCCCTGGTCGCTGCGCTGTCGGAGCAGCTACAGCATTTAGCGCCTATCCGCCTGCTCGACTCCGGCTGTGGAGAGGGGTATTACAGTGGTCAGTTGCAGGCAGCTCTGCCAGACACCGAGTTTGCTGGCATGGACATCTCCAAAAGCGCCATTCAACTGGCCGCAAAACGCTACCCGGATATCGCCTTTTGCGTGGCCAGTGCCAAAGTCTTGCCTTATCGCGATCAGCAGTTTGATGCCATGCTGGTACTGTGCGCCCCTTTTGAACTGGCCGAGGTAAAACGTTGCCTGCGCCCTGGTGGCTATCTGCTGCTGGTCACCGCTGCCCCTAAGCATTTGCTGCAGTTCAAGCAAGCTATTTATTCTGAAGTTCGACTGCACAGCGATGCCATTCAGCTGTTACCCGGCTTTTCGCACCAAAGGCGGCAGCATTGCCATTTCATGCTGGAGCAACTGGGTGCGGAGGCTTATCTCAGTTTGCTGGAGATGACCCCACTGGGCTGGAAACTGCCGCAGCAACAGAAACAACTGCTTTGCCAAAGCTTGACGCAGCTGCAGGCCGATTTCTATATTGATAGCTACCAGTATGGATCCTGATCTCACTCAGGACCGTATGGAACCATGAATCGTTTAGACAGGAGCACGCAGTGACCTACCCCCGCATCCTTGGATTTGCCGGCATTGTACCATTTTATCTAAGTTTGATTGCCGTGCTGTTATGGCCACAAAGCCAGTTAGCGCTGGTCGCGCTGATTGGGTATGGAGCCGTTATCTTAAGCTTTTTGGGAGCTGTGCATTGGGGCATGGCCATGCAATTGCCAGAGCAAACACAAGCCTGGCGCAGTTACGTCTTCAGTGTAGTACCCGCTTTGCTTGGCTGGTTGGCACTGATATCGCCGTACCAGCCAGCACTGATTGTACTGGCGGCAGGTTTTGGCTGGGTTTGGTTACGTGAATACCAGAGCCCGCCGGCTACCATGCCAGCCTGGTATCGACAACTGCGCGGTATGCTGACTGCAGCCATCCTGCCGGCGTTAATCTTAGGGGCTATTTTTAGCGGCTAGCTGAATTTAATCGTCTTCGGTGCTGTGTAGTTCGCTGAACTGCTCAGCTTCAGCTATATGAATGGCGTCAAACACCTTTGACCAAAAATAGGTGCTTAGCTCACTGACAATATTGCTTTCAGCATTCAGCAAGATCACCAGGCCAACCTGGCGATCACGTGAATAAGCCACATCGGCTCGAAAGCCACGTACCCAGCCACCATGATACACCAGCTCTTCATCACCAAACTGGTAGACCCGCCAACCCAGTGCATAGTGTGCATCGCGGATAAACTGCCGCCAATGCCCACGACGTAAGTCCCTGACCGTGCGTACCCGTTTGTCGGTAATGGTTGCCAGCAAGTGCTCAGGCATTACCTCGGGATAATGACCCAACTGCGCCATCACCCAATGACTCAAATCCATCGCACTGGCGTTTACGCCAGCAGCGGGAGCAAAGCGATAGTAACTCGGCACCACGGTACTTTGATACCAGCCCCCCCGCGCCCGCACATGGGGCATGGCTTTGTTGGCACTGTTCATAAAAGGCTCCATGCCAACAGAGGCGGTAGCCATCTGCAACGGATCAAAAATCAGCTCCTGCATCAGGGTGGCATAATCTTTTTGCGTAGTCTGCTGCACTATGGGCTCGATCAGGCTGAACAACACATTCTGGTAGCCATAGCACTCGCCAGGGGTACACATCGGGTCCAGCTGTCTGAAGTGAGGCAGAATTCGGTCCGGTAGCACATTGGCTTCGATCATATTATCGTAAGCGTTAGGTATAACCCCTGTGGTTTGTGCCAGCAGATGCTCTACCTGCAGGGCTTTATTGTAACGAGCCGAGCGAAACGAGAAATCCGGCACATAATTCACTACAGGATCATTCCAGCTAAAATACCCCTGCTCCGCCAGCACTGCAGCTAAACCGGCGGCAAAGGTTTTAGAGACTGAGGCAATACGAAACACTGTATAAGGATCGACCGGTTCATCCCCTCCCCGGGCGCGCACGCCAACACCACGTACCCGCACAATCTGATTGCCTTCAATCACCGCATAGACACCACCAGGGATATGGTGTTCAACCAGTTGTTGCTCAAAATGGCGGTCAAACTGTTCAGCAACCTCTGATACAGGGGCTGCTGCCAGCGAGGAAACAACAAAACACAGCCCAGGCATCAGCAGCTTTAGAGCGGCTGATCCGGTTGCTGCGATG
This sequence comes from Alkalimonas mucilaginosa, assembly GCF_036327005.1. Classification (NCBI taxonomy): domain Bacteria; kingdom Pseudomonadati; phylum Pseudomonadota; class Gammaproteobacteria; genus Alkalimonas; species Alkalimonas mucilaginosa. The sequence continues at coordinate 278,397 of NZ_JAUGZK010000001.1, read as the reverse complement.
CGTTTTGCTGTTAATGGATTCACGTTAAAAACTAACCCGTTTGTACTGGCGATACTCCGGCCGCCAGAAATTCGCTTCGATATTATCCTGCAACTGATTATCACTAATTTCAAGCGCTAATCCCTGTTGCTGTGCAACTTTACCTACCGCAAAAGCAATGCGTTTACTGAGCTCAGCCAGAGCGGTTAGTGATGGCAACAACTCCCCTTCACCGGTATTGGCCAAAGGCGAAGCTGCAGCCAAGGTTTCACTGGCGGCCATCAGCATTTCATCGCTAATGCGTTTGGCTTTCACGGCTATGACTCCCAGGCCAATACCCGGGAAAATATAGCTGTTGTTGCACTGCGCTACAGGGTAACTTCTGCCTTGATACTGTACCGGTTTGAAAGGACTGCCGGTGGCAATAATCACATCCCCTTCCGTCCAGCTAATCACTTGCTCTGGTGTTGCTTCTACTTGCCTTGATGGATTGCTTAGCGGGAAAATAATTGGGGTTTTACAGCCTTTATGCATGGCCCGAACCACCTGCTCACTGAACAGGCCTGGTTGGCCAGAGACACCAATCAGCACGGTAGGTTCTGCGCAGTGCATGACATCCAGCAACGACGGATAATCACCGCTGTAGCTCCACCCGGCTAAGGCAGCTTTGGACTGAACCAGCTTTTGCTGGAAATCCCGCAAATCGCCCATCCCCTCGGCAAGAAGCCCAAAACGATCGACCATAAAAATACGACTGCGGGCTTCATCATCGCTTAACCCTTCGGCCATCATCTGACTGATCACCTGTTCTGCAATGCCACAACCAGCGGAGCCAGCACCAACAAAGACCACTTTTTGCTCAGACAATTTCTGCCCTTTTGCCCGGCTGGCAGCCAGTAAAGAGCCTACAGTCACAGCAGCCGTGCCCTGAATATCGTCGTTAAAGCAGCAGTAACGCTCCCGATAACGCTGCAAGATCGGCATGGCATTTGGCTGGGCAAAGTCTTCAAACTGCACCATCGCATCCGGCCAACGTTTATACACCGCCTGCATAAACTTCTCGACAAAGGCATCGTACTCGGCCTGATCGATGCGTTTATGCCGCGCCCCCATGTACATAGGATCCTTGAGTAATTTTTCATTGTTGGTACCCACATCCAACGCTACCGGCAATGTATAAGCAGGGCTTATGCCACCACACGCAGTATACAGTGACAACTTACCGATGGAGATCCCCATACCACCAATCCCCTGGTCACCCAGGCCAAGCACCCGCTCACCATCCGTCACTACGATGACTTTTACCTTGGACTTGGTGGCGTTACGCAAAATAGCATCCAGTTGATCGCGCTCTTCATACGAGACAAAGAGTCCACGCTTGCTGCGGTAAATATCGGAGAACTTTTCACAGGCATCGCCCACCGTCGGTGTATAAATGATGGGCAGCATTTCAGGCAAATGTTCCTGCACCAACCGGAAAAACAAAGTTTCGTTTTTATCCTGAATCGCCCGCAAATAAATGTGCTTGTTAATGGCACTTTCAAAACTGGAGTACTGCATGTACGCCCGCTTTACCTGCTCTTCTATACTTTCATAACGCGGTGGCAATAAGCCGGTTAGGTTAAACGCTTCCCGCTCTTCTTTGCTAAAGGCACTGCCTTTATTCAACATCGGAGTTTCCAGCAGAGCCGGACCAGCGTAGGGAATATAGAGCGGACCTTGCTTCTTGGGCGTCATTACTGCAGTTCCTTATCCTGAAAATATGAACACAATTTGGTGGCGGCGAAGTATACCTGATCACGCCTGTTGCGGCCAATCATCAGCACCAGCACGACGGGCAACAACCAAAGTACTGCTCCCCCTGAGGATCCTGATGGCTCCGGACTTGTAGCCTGCCCCTGCACGGTAATGACGACCGTATCGCTACTGCTGCTACGAAGATCACTGGCCGTTAACTGAAAACGCAAGCTTTGTGTCTGCGTCAAAGTTGGGCTAACAAAACTGCTATGCAGACTATCAGCATGACTTAGCTGCACCGGAGCTCCCTCTAATTGCAGCCAGCGATACTGTAAAATTTCACCATCGGCATCACTGGCACTGCCTTGCAATTGCACCTGGCTACCTGCACTGACGGTACGATTCTCTCCGGCAGACACCACCGGCGCCTGATTAGAGCAATCCTGGTTTACCTCAAGAAAGCTAATCGCTTGCAACCACTGGTAGTAGTCGCTGTTGCGTGGTTCACACAAGCGAGTTTCAACGTAACTGAAGCCTTGCAATTGACTGAGCTGAGTCAGGCTTTGCGGCAAACTGCCTTGCAAGTTGTTATTGGACAGATCCAGCCAACGAAGACCATTTAAATGACTTAGTGTCGAAGGCAGGCTGCCACTGAAAAAATTATTCGACAGGGCCAGTTGCTGCAATGCACTCAATTGCCCCAGCGTTGCTGGCAAAGCGCCACTAAAGCCATTGTGACTAAGATCAAGTTGTTGCAACTCTCTAGCGGTTCCTATCCCGGCAGGGATAGGCCCTGTCAGGCTGTTACCAGCCAGATCAAGCACAGCCAGTGCCGGCAGCGCGCTGTAATTAAGCTGCAACTGCCCACTCAGGTTATTCTGTGCCAGCTCCAGCGCTGTCACATCCCCGCTCTGGCAACGAACACCATACCAGCTACATATTGCACTGTGCTGTAACCAGCCACTGCGCTCAAACCAGCCGGGTCCCCCTGTTTGATAAAAAAATGCCAATAAGGCTTCACAGCTTTCCAGCGACACTTCACTGATATTGTTCTCAGCACAAAAGTTCGCTTGCTCTGTCTCTACCCGCACATCCCCATCTGGAAATCGCAAGGTAGCTGGCACACCATCAAACCACCAGCGCCCACTATGAATGCCATCGCCCGCAAAACGATCCGGTGCCTGACCCGCATCATTCAACACAACCAAATCACCGCTTGGTTGCACCCGCAACTCAGGAGTCGGTTCGGAACCCAGGCAATTCATCCCTAATAACTGAATATCCAACCAACTGCCGGCTTCCAGAAACACTGTATCGGTTGTCGGTTTTAGCCGCCGGAACAACTGCTGCGTCGAACAGTGAAAAGCACCGTTGGCACCGTCTGCTGCCAAGACCAGCTTACCGGCCATGGTATGATGTTCAATTCGCGTATCCATAGCTTCGGCGCCAGCCACCAGCAGATGGTGTTTCAGTGCTTGGGCATCCAGCTCAGGCTTAGCAGATTTTAGCAACGCTGCCAGACCTGAAACCACAGGTGCTGCCATTGAGGTACCGGATGATAGGGCATATTGATCATCAAGAAAGGTACTCAATATTCGAACACCAGGAGCAGACAAACTTACATGATCGCGACCAAAATTACTGAAAGTGGCCAGTTGGCCTGCTTCATCATGGGCCGCCACACTAACCACATTGGGTAAATCAAAGGCTGCCGGGTAAAACGGCAAGCTGCTGGCACTGTTGCCCGCACTGGCGACAAACAAAATGCCAGCCTCATGATGCTGTTGCACCGCCTGGTACAAGGCTTCAGAAAAAGCAGAAGATCCCCAGGAGTTGTTTGTAGCTACAATCGGAACGCCATAATTTAGTTTTAAATCAAGAATATAATCTAGGCACTCGATAGCATCGCTGGTAAAGCCATCGCCCATATCATCCAGAAACTTACACGGCAAAATTTGCAGCTGCCAGTTTACCCCGGCGATGCCTCTCTGGTTGTTGCCAGCGGCAGCAATAATGCCTGCAACCAGAGTACCATGACCATCATCATCCATCGGATCGGATGTCTTGTTAGCGGTATCAATACCACGCACATCATCGATGTAACCATTGCCGGTATCATCCTGACCATTAACTTGTTCGAGTGGATTGTGCCAGATATTAGCGGCCAGATCCGGATGGTTGTAATCAACCCCCGTATCAATCACCGCCACTACCAACTGCTGATTGCCGGTGGTTTCTGACCAGGCCTGCTCGGCCTGAATACCTGGTAGCGCCTGCAAATACCATTGTTGGGAATAACGGGGATCATTCGGCTGTTGGGTTTTACGCACTTTGTAATCCAACTCAACCGAGCGAACGCCAGGCATTGCCTGCAGTTCTGCTTTAGCTTGCTGCAAGCTGATTCCTGCCGGACGACGTACCACAGCTTTTCGCGGAAGTTGCGAGAAGCGTGAGGCATCTTTTAAATAGTGTTGCAAGGGCCCGGCTGATTCAGCCTGAGCCGACTGGGTTTGCACACGCTCGGAGCCAGAGGTAAAGGTTACGATCAATCGTTCAGGATGATAATCCCTGGCCAGCGGCTCAGCTTGAACCGATGCCAGACTTACCCCCAACATCAGCCCACCAAACAACCATGCACTTTTGCTCATCAGCAACCTCTTTCAATCTACCACTCTGTAATCATAGTACCTCAGTATGCGACCAAGCGATCATTTTTCAGGGTAAAGCACGCAGCTTTACACAACCTTTACGCTGTATGGTATTGGCGCAAAAAGCAAAGCTTTCTATAGTTTGCATATCAACCAAGTTGCTCGAATGAGGAGAAGTCTGTGCGCTATTGGATCAGTGCGGCTGTGGTAGTCGCTGTTGTTGTTTTCTTATGGTGGCCATCGTCCTCCAGTGAGCGATTAGTCTATCAAACCCAGGCGCTGAGCCGTGGGGATATCGAAAGCGTGGTCAATACCGCAGGCACTACCCGGGCCGTGGTCACGGTGGAAGTCGGCTCGGAAGTGTCTGGCCTCATTACCGCAATTTACGCTGATTTTAACGCCGATGTCGAGCAAGGCCAGTTGATCGCCCGGTTGGATGATCGCAGTTTTCAGGCCCGGGTGCGCCAGGCCGAAGCCGATATACAGATGAGCGAAGCCAATGTCATTCAGCAAGAGGCCAATGTAGTAAAAGCTCAGGCCGAACTGTTGCGACTGGAGCGGGCCTATCAGCGCCAGTTGCAGCTAATGCAGCAGAATCTGACCAACCAAACCGAGGTGGACAATGCGCTGGCCAATTATGAAGTAGCCAAAGCACAAATTCTGGTCAGCCAGGCTCAGCTGCAAAGTGCCAAAGCCCAACTCACCCAGCGCCAGGCGCAATTGGAGCAACACCAACTGGATTTGGATCGCACCCAAATCCGTTCACCGGTCAATGGCACTGTGATTGACCGTCAGGTGGATGTTGGCCAAACCGTGGCCGCCAGTTTATCGGCTCCCACCCTCTTTACCATTGCGCAGGATTTATCGCAGATGCAAATCGAAGCCGATGTCGATGAAGCCGATATTGGCAAAATCGAATCCGGCCAGCAGGTGCGCTTTCAGGTCGATGCCCATCCAGACCGGCAGTTCCAGGGTGTGGTATCGCAGGTGCGTAAAGCCGCTACCAATGTCGCCAATGTGGTGACTTACAAAGTGATTATTGATGCGCCTAACCGCCAGCAGTTGCTGCTGCCGGGGATGACGGCAAACTTAAACTTTATCATTGGTCAGCAGCAGGATGTACTGCGCATTCCGAATGCTGCGCTGCGTTTTCGCCCGGCGGGTGCTCAGCAAAGCGGCCAGCAGCCGGCTGATCGCACTGCCGAGCTGCTGCGACAGCTGGATTTACCGGCCGATAAAGAACGCCAGGTACGTCGTATACTGCAGGAGTTTAATCAGAATCTGCAGCAACTTCGCAGCCAGCAAAACAACAACCCAATGAGCAATCCCCGCCAGGCGTTTCAACAAGCAAGGCAAGCGCTGACCAATGAGCTACGGCTGGTACTTAACGAGGAAGAATTCAGCCGTTATCAGAGCCTGATGGCCGAGCAGCGCCAGCAAACGCAGGGCCGCGGTGAACAAGGCCGCATGGCCGAGGTTTGGGTGCTGAATGCCCGCCAGGAGCCTGAGCTGCGCCGGGTACGGGTGGGCCTTGCTAATGATGAATTTACCGAGCTGCTTTCCGATGAGCTTGCTGAGCAGGAGCAAGTGATCGTGCGGGCGGTGAGGACAGAGCGATGAGCCTGCCGGTCATTGAAAGCCTGGGGCTGACCAAGACCTACCGCATGGGCTCGCAGCAAGTACAGGCGCTGGCAGGGGTGGATGTGCACATTCAGCAAGGCGAATTTATTGCTGTGATGGGCCCTTCGGGCTCGGGTAAATCGACCTTTATGAATATGCTGGGTTGCCTGGACTCACCCAGCTCCGGGGAAATCCGCATTCAGGGTGAAAACGTCACCCATTTATCCGCCGCCGAGCTGGCCCGTATTCGCAACCGTTACATCGGTTTTGTCTTTCAGCAGTTTAATCTGTTGCCCCGCACTACTGCGCTGGATAACGTGCTGTTGCCGCTGTTGTACCGCAAGGATCACGATGGCAATCAGGATTTTGCCACTGAGTGTCTGCGCCGGGTTGGCCTGGAGCAGCGGATGGACCATCACCCATCGCAGCTCTCCGGTGGCCAACAGCAGCGGGTAGCCATCGCCCGAGCATTAGTCAATCAACCGGCGGTGGTGTTGGCCGATGAGCCTACCGGTGCTCTGGATACCGAAACTGGCCTTGAGATCATGCAGTTGTTTCAACAACTGAATCAGGAAGGTAAAACCATTGTGCTGGTCACCCATGAGCCTGAAGTGGCTGCCTTTGCCAGCCGGCAACTGATCTTCCGCGATGGCCGTTTGCAAAGTGACAAACAGGTAAAAGCCGAGTCTGCCAGCGAGCATTTAGCCCGCTACCGGGAACAGAAACAACAGGAGGGGCTGGCATGAAATGGTGGATGCTTTGCAAAGTGGCCTGGGTGGCCCTGCAGGTTAATTTAATGCGCAGTATCCTGACCATGCTGGGCATTATTATCGGCGTTGCCGCGGTCATTATTATGCTGGCGTTGGGGGCCGGTGCTCAGCACGAGGTCGATCAGCAAATTAAGAATCTGGGCGGCAATGTGTTTGTGGTGTTCGCCCGCGGGCGTGCCAGCTCGGGGGCCCGTGGTGCCAGCGGCTCGGTGCAGACCTTAACCGAAATGGATGCCGAGGCCATCGAGCAGCAAATTCCCCAGGTCAGCGTAGCAGCCCCAACCATCTGGGCCAATGCTCAGGTGATCTACGGCAATATGAACTGGGCACCGAGCGTGCGCGGCGTCGATAACCGTATTTTCCCGGCGCAGAACTGGCAACTGGCACAAGGCCGTGAGTTTTCAGCTGCTGAGCTTAGCAGCGCTGGCCGGGTGGCTATTATCGGTGCTACTGTCCAGCGTGAGCTGTTCGGTGCCTCCGATCCGATTGGCCAGACCATCCGGGTCGATCGAACGCCAGTCACCGTGATTGGGGTGTTGGAAGCCAAAGGCCAAAATACTCAGGGCAATGATCAGGACGATTTGATTTTTATGCCGCTCGATACGGTGCGTAAACGCATTGCCGGTATGACCTTAGCCAGTCCACGCGCGGTGCGCTCCCTGATTGTCCAGGTAGCCGATGAGCGCGATATGGCGCTGGTCGAGCAAGAGATGGAAGCCTTGCTGCGCCAACGGATGCGCACCACCGGCACCGATGCGCCTTTTCAGATCCGCAATTTATCGGAAATGGTGGAAACCCGTGCCCGCACCATGCAAATTTTTAACGGTCTGCTGGCTGCCGTGGCCTCAGTGTCCTTGCTGGTCGGCGGCATTGGCATTATGAATATCATGCTGGTGTCGGTCACCGAGCGCACCCGCGAAATCGGCCTGCGAATGGCGGTGGGCGCTGAGCCCGGTGATATTATGCGGCAGTTTCTCATCGAGGCCATGCTGCTGTGCAGTTTAGGTGGCACCCTGGGCCTGAGCATTGCCGTGCTGGTGACCCGTAGTCTGGAGAAATTCGCTGGTTTCACCGCCATTATTCAACCGGAGGTGGTACTGTTAAGCATCGGCTTCTCGGCGCTGATTGGCATTTTCTTTGGCTACTACCCGGCCCGCAAAGCCTCGCAGCTGCAGCCGATTGATGCGCTGCGGCATGAGTAGTTGGTTGAAGGCCGCAACCTGGTTGCGGCCTTCACGGTAATCATCGCCAATTCCCACAACTTAATCCCATTTCCTGAGCCTGCGGCTTAACCTGCTGCAGATTTTGTGGCATGGTTGCTCTATACCCAAGTATATAACCAAAATAAAATATAAAACCAACTCAGGAACCTGTTATGACCACCTCCAAAACTCTGCTGGTGCTGGCCATCAGTGCGCTGCTCGGTAGCGCGCCGCTGCTGGCTGAAGAAGCAAATAACACCGCAAACGAGGCAAACGAAAACAAAGGCTGGCAAGTCAATCAGCCGATGGGCGAGTTTAAAACCGTAGCCATTTCCACCAGCCAGGGCACCTGGATGAATGTCGATGTCAGCCCGGATGGCAACACCCTGGTGTTTGATTTGCTGGGCGATATTTACACCATGCCAATCAGCGGCGGTACCGCCACAGCGCTGACCAATGACATTGCCTGGAATATGCAGCCGCGTTTTAGCCCCGATGGCAAGCACATTGCTTTTACCAGCGATCAGGGTGGAGGCGATAATCTCTGGATCATGGATCTGGATGGCAGCAATGCCCAGCAGGTGACCAACGAGAGCTTCCGTTTACTGAACAGCCCGGCCTGGAGCCCGGACGGCGAGTTTCTGGTCGGTCGTAAGCACTTTACCGGCACCCGCTCGTTAGGTGCTGGCGAAATCTGGCTGTACCACAAAACCGGCGGCAGCGGCGTGATGCTGACTGCACGGCCCAATCAGCAAAAAGACCTCGGCGAGCCGGCCTTTTCGCCCGATGGCAAGTACGTCTATTTTTCGCAAGACGACACCCCGGGCCAAACCTTTCACTATAGCAAGGACTCTGAATCTGGCATCTACAGCATCAAGCGCTTTGAGCTGGAGACCGGTGAAATAGACACCATTATCGGCGGCCGTGGTGGCGCTATCCGGCCAACGCCATCGCACGATGGCCGTTATCTGGCGTATATCAGCCGGCGTGATTTTCAAAGCACACTGTTCTTGTACGATAACAGGACAGGCGAGCAAATTGAGCTGTACGGTGGTTTAGAGCGCGATATGCAGGAAACCTGGGCCATTCATGGCGTTTACCCCACGCTGAGCTGGACCCCGGATAACCGCCATATCGTGTTCTGGGCCGCTGGCAAGCTGCATAAAATCGATGTGCGCAGCCGTGAACTAGCTCAGATCCCTTTCCAGGTTGATACCGAAAAGCAAATCCAGACCGCGCTGCGGGTACAACAGGATCTGGATAAAACCGACGTCGATGTGAAGATGCTGCGTTTTGTGCAGGTCTCGCCGGATGGCAAACGGGCAGTATTCTCGGCGCTTGGGCATTTGTACCTGACCGACATCGACAACCCACGGCCACGCCGGCTAACCCGGCAAAACGACGAGTTTGAATTCTACCCGCAGTTTAGCCGCGATGGCCGCCAACTGGTGTACACCAGCTGGAACGACCAGCAGCAAGGCCGGGTTAAGCTGCTCAACCTGCGCAACAATCGCGTCACCGAGCTGGTGTCCGAGCCTGGCAAATACGTTGAGCCAACCTTTAGTCCGGATGGCCGCACCGTGGTGTACCGCAAAGCCGGCGCTGGCAGTATTCTGCCCAGGCAGTGGTCACTGCATACCGGCTTGTATCAGGTGCCGGTCGGCGGCGGTGAGCCACAGCTGCTCACCCGTCAGGGCAGCATGCCGATGTTTGGCGAGCGCAGTGACCGGGTCTACGCCATGGCCAACCGCGGTGGCCCGGCGTTGATCAGCATCGATTTAACCACTAAGGAAGAGCGGGTGCTGTACACCGCAGCGCACGGTACCGAGTTTCAGGTGTCACCCAATGGCAAATTACTGGCTTTTACCGATCGCTTTAAAGTATTCGTCACGCCTTTTGTTGAGCGCGGCAGCGTAATCAACATCAGCGGCAGCGACCGCCAGTTCCCGGTACGCCAGCTGTCGGTGCGGGCCGGCGAGCATATCAGCTGGACCGCCGATAGCCAGCACCTGTACTGGACCTTAGGCCCGGAGCTATACCACACTTCAGTAGCCGGCTTGTTTGATCAGCAAAAGCCAACCGACTTTGCCGCCGAAAACGGCACCTCACTGGGCTTTAGTGTACCGGCCGATATCCCGCAGGGCTCCGTGGCTTTTGTGGGCGGCCAGGTCATCACCATGAATGGCGATGAAGTGCTGCAGGATGCGGTGGTGGTTATCACCAACAACAAAATTGCCGCTGTCGGCAGCCGCGATGCAGTCAGCATTCCGCGCGGCGCCAAGGTGTTTGATATCAGCGGCAAAACCCTGATGCCAGGCCTGTTCGATGCCCATGCCCACGGCGCGCAGGGGGCGAATCAGCTTATCCCACAACAAAACTGGATGAACTACGCAGGTCTCACCTTTGGCGTCACCAGCATTCACGACCCGTCCAACAACACCCGGGAAATTTTTACCGCCAGTGAAATGCAGCAGGCCGGCCACATCGCCGGGCCGCGTATTTTCTCGACCGGCACCATTATTTATGGTGCCGAAGTGCCAGGCTTTACCTCGCACATCGACAGTCTGGATGATGCCAAATTTCATCTTGAGCGGTTGCAAAAAGTGGGCGCCTTCACGGTAAAAAGCTACAACCAGCCACGGCGTGATCAGCGCCAGCAGGTGATCCAGGCTGCCCGGGAGATGGGCATGATGGTGGTGCCGGAAGGCGGCTCCTTGCTGCAACACAACCTGACCATGCTGGTCGATGGCCACACCACACTGGAGCATGCCCTACCCTCGGCCCGGGTGTACGAAGATGTATTGCAACTGTGGGAAGCCAGCAGCATGGCCTACACCCCCACGCTGAACGTCGCTTATGGCGGCATCTGGGGGGAAAACTACTGGTACGACACCACCGAAGTCTGGCAGCACCCGCGGCTTAGCCGTTACGTGCCGATGGACCGGCTGGCACCACGCAGCATGCGGCGGGAAAAAGCACCTGAGCATCACTACAACCACTTTGCGGTGGTAGAAACCGCCAAGCAAATGTCCGATCGTGGCATCCTGGCCAATATCGGTGCCCATGGCCAGCGCGAAGGCTTAGGTGCCCATTGGGAGATCTGGATGTTCGCCCAGGGCGGCATGACACCCCTGGAAGCGCTGCGTACCGCCACCATCAACCCGGCCATTACCTTTGGCATGGATCATCAACTCGGCAGCATTGAAGTCGGCAAGCTGGCCGATTTGATTGTGATTGATGGTAATCCGCTTCAGAACATCCGGGTCAGTGACCAGGTACAATACACCATGGTCAACGGCCGTTTGTTCGATGCGAAAAGCATGAATGAAATTGGTCTGCGCGAACGCGCCCGCCAGCCGTTTGAGTTTGAGCCGCGCCGTTAACACGGCGCTTTCTGCGGTAGATTCAAAGGTCAGCACTCGCTGACCTTTTTACTTGTTCAAATCCGATACAGCTGCCCCCCGCATGTTCTACACTTCTTAGACAAAAATTCATTCGACAAATCCAGCAAGCCATGCTTAAAATCCGCAACTTTTTAACCTGGTGAAGATGTATGTTAATGAAAAAATCAGCACTTGCTATCAGCCTGCTGTTGCTGGCGGGCTGTGGTGGCTCCGGCGGCCCGGGCAGTTCAGAGCCGCCCATACCACCACTGGCGGTAGAAAACTTAAGCCATCCCGACAGCCAGCATTGGCTCCCTTTAACCGGTAGCTTTGCCAGTGCTTTAGCCACAACAGGCGCTGCCCAGTTGCTACGCATCGAACAAAACGGCCAGTTGATACAACCGGTACAGGGTCGCTATACGCTGAATGGTGCCGTGCTGGAAGTCGATGGCCTGAATTATCGGGTCACACCCCTTAGCAACAGTGCTGTCAGTTTTCGTTTTACCCTGCAGCAGGGTGGACGTCAGGGCAGTGCCATGGTGCAGCTAGCCGCACCGCTGTCGGATCCTTTGGCGTCAGAGCAGTGGCACCTTCGCAACAACGGCCAAACCAGCTATGCCCAAAGCGATAGCTTTCGTCGGGCACTCATTGAACTGCTGGTTCAAGATCCGGATGAGCCAATGTCCCGCAGTGAAGCCACCAGCCTGGTGAATCAATTGCTAAATGACTACCGCAGTTTGCTTGCTGCCGGTTTTGATGTGGATCTATTACCACTCTTTGCAGCAGGTATCTTTGGGCAAGGCTCAATCAGTGTTGTGGTTGACAGCGGCCTGCAACTGGCCCATGAGGATTTGGCTGCCAATATTCTGACTGGCCGCTCGCTGAATCTGGTCGATGGCAGCAACGACCCGACGCCTGTTTTAACCCCGTCACAACCCAATGCCGGCGATCACGGTACCAGCGTAGCCGGTATTATTGCTGCCGAAGGCTGGAATAATCTAGGGGGGCGCGGCGTTGCACCAAAAAGTCAGTTGCTGGCCATCAATTTGCTGGCCGATGACTATGCCGCCGGGTTGGATGATGAATGGGTGGTACATGGTCTGGATAACACCATCATTAGCACGGATGACAACATCAGTGCCTTTAACCGCAGTTATGGTGTGACCTTACCCGTGATGCAAGGCTATTCGCAGTTGGAAGAAGAGCTGCATCGTTTCAGTGTCGAGGAATTACGCTCAGGCAAAGGTAGCCTGAACGTCAAATCTGCCGGCAATGAGTTTGAAGGTTACTTCTACGAGGGCGACTTTTGCCAACACAACGGTGCCTATGAACTAGGACTTACCTGCTACAACGCCAATATGGAATCCGCTCAGCAAACCCCTTACTACACCATAGTGGCTGCCATGAACCCCAATGGCCATAAAAGCAGCTACTCCAGTGCGGGTGCCAATTTGGTGCTGACCGCACCGGCCGGCGAAGATGGTGATCTATTGCCTGCTATTGTCACCGCCGATCTGATGAGTTGTCTGTACGGCTACAGCGGTGATGCAGCCGCCGCAGATTTTGACAATGCCATCGGCGAAGGTGCATTTGCCGGTTTCTATCCGTTTGATAGTGGCAACCACGCCGATAACCCCGAATGCAATTACACTGCCCGCTTTAATGGTACCTCCTCGGCTGCACCTATGGTCAGTGGCGTTGCCGCCTTGTTGCTGGAAGCAGAACCTGCTTTAACAGCACGCGAGTTGCAACATCTGCTAATTAGCACCGCCAAACGAGTGCACCCAGAGGATCCGGTGATTCGGTTAAGCCTGCCAAACGGCAGCTTTGAAGCACACAGCGGCTGGGTCGAAAATGCCGCTGGTTATGCTTTCAATAACCATTACGGCTTTGGCCTGGTACAAGCCGGTGCCGCTTTTCAGCGCTTGCAGCAAGGCAACTGGCAACTGCCAGCCAAAACTTACAGCCCCTGGCATGGCACCGGCCTTTATGGTGATGCTACCCCAGCCAATCTGGTTATCCCGGATCACAGTGCCAGCGGCGTCAGCACCACGCTGACCATGCCAGAGCAATTGGTGATTGAAACAGTACAGCTCAAACTCACCGTGCGTAACCCGGAGCTGCTGGAGTTCGGTCGCATCACAGCACATGGCAGCACCCAAACCAGTGCCGGCAGTGATCTGGCGGTGGTACTCACCTCCCCATCCGGTACCCGCAGCGTGCTGCTGGCATCCCGCCAGGCCTTGCTGTTGCCGGCACTGGATGAAGACTGGGCTGCCCAGGATGGCTACATTCTGAAAGACTCCGTCTTACGCAGCAATGCTTTTTACGGTGAAACCAGTACCGGCAACTGGACAGTTCAGCTGTTCGACCTGGCTGCCGATAGTTTTGCGGTAGCAGACACCGAGTTCGATTTCGACTGGATTGAAAACAACGCCGTGCCATCACGATTGGACGGTGCCGCCCTGCGTATTATTGGCCACAGCAAGGAGTAATCACCGATGACTTACGCCAAACAACTCTGTCTTATCGCTTGCCTGGCGGCCTTTTCAGCCTGCAGCCTGGCTGAAACCACCTTTGGTGCCTACCGCTTGCTGCAACCGGAGGCCACATCTTCGTTCAGCGGTCCTCACAACCGTCAAAGTAAATCCCAGCAGGCCAATGCCAGTACAGGCACGCCTGCGGCCCCAACATCAGCCGTGATCCGCGCCAATAGTCTGGTGGTCAATCGCTACAGCGGCCAGACCGGCCAGGTTAGTGGTCAGCTTTTGCTGTTGCTTGAAGATCAGGCCGACACGGCCAGTCTGCTGGCCGAGTTTCCGCTGACGGTGCTGCAACAACAACGGCAATTGCTGTTGCTGCAAGCCGACAATGAAACCGATCTACTGGCATTGCAGGCGCAATTGCTGCAGCATAGCGCAGTCAAAAATGTCCGGCTTGATGTGCGTGAACAGCGCTATAAAACCAGATAAAGCGCAGTGTATGGGTAAGGCCAGCCTCGGCTGGCCTTTTTCGCCTAAATCAGTGTCACATTTTTGTCATAGTCCCACCAGTAAAAACCGCTATACTGTTGTTTTTAAAAAGCGAAGAATCCTTAGCTGATGTTGGATATCTCCTTTCGTGAAGCCCTCGCCGTCTGGTGGCGCATAGGCTTGCTTAGTTTTGGCGGCCCGGCCGGGCAAATTGCCCTGATGCACCGCATTCTGGTGGAAGAAAAACGCTGGGTCGATGAAGCCCGTTTTTTGCATGCGCTCAATTACTGCATGATGCTGCCCGGGCCCGAGGCCCAGCAGCTGGCGACCTACATCGGCTGGCTGTTGCATGGCGTTAAAGGCGGCCTGGTGGCCGGTATTTTGTTTATTGTCCCAGGCGCTGTGCTGATTTTGCTGCTCTCCTTGCTTTATGTGCTGCTGGGGGATGTGTCGCTGGTGCAGGGACTGTTCTTTGGTTTAAAAGCGGCGGTGCTGGCCATCGTGCTGCAGGCCTTGTTTCGCATCAGTCAAAAAGCGCTGAAAAACCAGCTGGCCTGGGCTCTGGCCATCGGCGGTTTTATCGCGCTGTTTGCCTTTAACCTGCCCTTCCCGCTGGTGGTGCTGGGTGCAGGGTTAATCGGCTACCTCAGCGCAAAACTTTATCCGGACAGCGCAGCAAAGGAAGATGCCAAGATAACCCCCGAGCTTCGCCCCGGCACCAAAACCGCGGCCGTTGGCTGTGCAACGCTTTGGGCCCTGACCGTCTTTGGCCTGTTGTGGCTGCTGGGTGGCGATCAGGTTTTCAGTCAGTTGGCGCTGTTTTTTTCCAAGCTGGCGGTAGTGACCTTTGGTGGTGCCTATGCGGTGCTCGGTTATGTCGCCCAGCAAGGGGTCGAGCACTACGGCTGGTTGCAACCGGGTGAAATGGTCGATGGCCTGGGCCTGGCCGAAACCACGCCTGGCCCGCTGATCCTGGTCACCCAGTTTGTTGGTTTTCTGGCCGGTTTTCGTGAGTACGGTATTGGTGGCGCTGTGCTGGCTGCCATTCTCACCACCTGGGTCACCTTTTTGCCTTGCTTTGTCTGGATCTTCGCCGGGGCACCCTACGTCGAAAAGCTGCGCCATCATCAGGCGCTGTCCAAAGCGCTGGCGGGTATTACCGCCGCTGTGGTGGGGGTGATTGCCAATCTGGCGCTGTGGTTCAGTCTGAATGTGCTATTTGCCGAGCGCCAGGTTCTGGAAGGCTATGGCCTGCGCTTGCTGCTGCCAGAGCTAGCTAGCATCAATCTTGCCATGCTAGCGCTGACGCTTGTCGCCTGCCTGCTGTTGTTTGGCTTCAAACGTGGGCTTTTTACTCTGCTTGGCAGCTGCGCTTTGCTGGGCATGGGCTGGCAATTGCTGGTTGGTTAACGCAGGCTGGTAGATTATCACCTTTGCATCTTATCTAGAACAAAACAGACTAGCATTTCGTTTTGTGGTAACTGCAGCGCATATTAAACTTAGCTGAATCAAAGCCTATTTCGGAGTTGCTATGCGCGCTATTTTACTGACTGCTGCCCTGCTCGGAGCCCAACTGGCGCTGCCACTGCAGGCCAAAGAGCTGCTGAACAGCAGCTACGACATTGCCCGTGAACTGTTTGCCGACATTAATCCGCTGTTTGTGCAGCACTGGCAGCAGCAAACCGGCGAAACCCTCACCATCAATCAGTCGCATGGCGGCTCGTCTCGCCAGGCCCAGGCGATTATCCAGGGGCTGCGTGCCGATGTGGTGACCTTTAACCAAAGCACTGACATCGATATTCTGCACCAGCGCGGCAACCTGCTGCCGGAAAACTGGCGCGAACGCCTGCCAAACAATGCCTCACCCTATTACTCCACCATGGCGTTTTTAGTGCGTAAAGGCAATCCGAAAGGCATTCAAAGCTGGGAAGATTTGACCAAAGAAGGCGTCAGCCTGGTATTCCCTAACCCGAAAACTTCCGGCAATGCCCGCTACACCTATCTGGCCGCCTATGGCGATGCCCTGCAACGCTTTGGTGATGACCGTGAGGCTGCCCGCGCCTGGATGACCGAGTTTTTAGCCCGGGTCGCGGTGTTTGATACCGGCGGCCGCGGTGCAACCACCTCTTTTATTGACCGCAATCTCGGCGATGTCTTGATCACCTTTGAATCCGAAGTGAACAACATCATCAAACAGTATCCGGATCTGGGCCTGGAGCGTGTGGTACCGCCGACCAATGTGCTGGCCGAATTTCCGGTGGCCTGGATTGATCGCAATGTCCGTCGCAACGGCACCGAAAGCCAGGCCAAAGCCTATCTGGAGTTTTTGTACAGTGAAGCGGTGCAACGGCTGCTGGCCAGCTACTATTACCGGGTACATCACGACACGGTGAAAGCCGAAGTGGCCGAGCAATTCCCTGCCACCGAGCTGTTTACGGTGGAAGCCGTGTTTGGCAGTTGGGAGCAGGTCAATCGTGAACATTTTGCCAACAATGCCGAGCTGGATCGGCTGCTGGCTGAAGGCCGTCGGCGTCGTTAAGCGGAGTGCGTTGCTAAGATGCTAGGATCTGTGGCGAATCGCAGCAAACGGGTGCTGCCAGGCTTTACCATCAGCCTTGGCAGCAGTTTGTTTTTTATCAGCCTGGTGATTTTATTGCCCATCACCGGTTTGGTGGTGCAAACGGCGCAGCTGAGCTGGGCCGAGTACTGGTCCATCATCAGCGATCCGCGGGTGGTCGCCTCCTACAAAGTCACGGCCTCAGCCGCTCTGGTCGCCAGCATCTTTAATTTGTTCTTTGGCCTGTTGATGGCCTGGATTTTAACCCGCTATCGCTTCCCCGGCCGGGTACTGCTGGATGGGCTGATGGACCTGCCCTTTGCCTTGCCAACGGCTGTTGCTGGCCTGACGCTGGCGGCTATTTTTTCCACTCAGGGCTGGCTCGGCCAGTACCTGGCGCTGTGGGATATCAAGGTGTCCTACACCTGGCTTGGTATTGTGCTGGCGATGATCTTTACCAGCGTGCCCTTTGTGGTGCGCACCGTGCAGCCGGTGCTGGAAGAGTTTGGCCCAGAGTACGAAGAAGCCGCGGCTACCTTAGGCTCCAGCCCCTTTCAAACCTTTTTCCGCATTATTTTGCCGGAAATTAAACCAGCCCTACTGACCGGCACCGCACTGGCCTTTACCCGCAGCTTAGGCGAGTTTGGTGCGGTCATTTTTATTGCCGGCAACCTGCCATGGCAAACCGAAGTCACCTCGCTGATGATCTTTATCCGGCTGCAGGAATTTGACTATGCCGCTGCTGCGGCCATTGCCAGTGTGGTGCTGCTGGCCTCTTTGCTGCTGCTCTTTATCATCAATGGCATTCAGCAGCGCTACCAGCACATCACCGGGGGCTTAAAATGAAGCCCGCTAACCAACTGAACAGCCAGCAGCGCTGGTTGCGTCCGGTGCTGATTGGTACCGGCGTTACTTTAACGGTATTGCTGCTGGTGATCCCACTGGTGTTTATTTTTGTCGCCGCCATGTCGGCCGGCTTGGGTGGGCTTTGGCACAATCTGACCGAGCCGGATATGTTGCACGCCATTGGTCTGACCTTGTTTGTCGCTGGCCTGACCGTGCCGATTAATCTGGTGTTTGGCACCCTGATTGCCTGGTGTGTCACCCGTTTTACCTTTCCCGGCCGCCGCTTGCTGCTGACGTTGATTGATATTCCTTTTGCGGTCTCGCCTGTGGTGGCCGGTTTGCTGTATTTGCTGTTGTACGGTGCCAACGGGCCTTTTGCCAACCTGCTGGATCAATACGACTTGCAACTGATGTTCGCCTGGCCCGGCCTGGTGATGGTCACCGTCTTTGTATCCTGCCCCTTTGTGGTACGGGAGCTGGTGCCTTTGATGTCTATGCTTGGCACCGAACAGGAAGAAGCCGCCGTACTGCTGGGTGCCAGCGGCTGGAAGGTGTTCTGGGACATTACCCTGCCCAATATCCGCTGGGCCCTGCTGTATGGTGTGATTCTGACCAATGCGCGCGCTGTCGGTGAATTTGGCGCTGTGTCGGTGGTCTCCGGCACCATTCGCGGCCAGACCAACACCTTGCCGCTGCACATCGAGCTGCTGCAGCAGGACTACAACACCGCCGGTGCCTTTATTGCTGCGGCTATTTTGACTCTGATTGCCATCGCTACTTTGGTGGTGAAAGCCTTTTTGCAGTGGAAGCTGGCGCGGGAAAGCTCCTGACAGAATTGCTGCTTTAGGTTGCCTCAGGCCGGGTAAAGCGGAAACAGCAAAGGCACCAGCAGCACACTGACCACAAGCACCAAGACAGTAAACGGAGTGCCAATCCGCACAAAGTCGAAAAAGCGGTATTTCCCCGGCTGCAACACCAGCGTATTAATTGGGGAAGAGACCGGCGTCATAAAAGCCGCCGAAGCCGCTACAGCCACCATCATGGCAAAAGGATACGGCGAAGCGCCCAGACTGTTGGCCAGGGATACCGCCACCGGAGCCATCAGTACTGCCGTCGCCGTATTGGAGACAAAAGAGCCGGTGACAGCAGTCAGCACAAAGAGTGCCGCCAGCAGCGCATAATCCCCCCGCTCACCGACCAGGTAGAGCAGACTGCCGACTGCCAAATCAATGCCGCCGGTTTGCTGCAGCGCTAACGCAAACGGCAACATCCCCACAATTAAGATCAGGCTGGGCCAGTGGATCGCCTTGTAGGCGCTGTTCAGATCGATGCAGCGCAAAGCACCCATCAACAAGCAGGTGAGCAGGGCAGCTATCACATTGGGTACCACACCGCTGACCATCAGCAGCACCATCAAGGCCAGACAAAACAATGCATGCGGCGCTTTGCGGGCTGCGGGAGTTACTTCATCCACTTCGGCAGGCAGGCTGAGCACCAGAAAATCCCGGCTTTGTTGCTGCAGCTGGTGAATATCTTTCCAGTTGCCGGCGACCAACAGCTTATCAGCAGGCTGCAATACCTCATCGACCAACACGCCCAGCAAAGCTTCCCCCTTGCGGCGCAGCCCCACCACATTTAGTTTGTACTGGCTACGAAACGCCAGTTGCTGGATGGTTTTGCCCGGCAACGAGGACTCAGGTGGAAAGGCCACTTCGGCCAACCCAAGCTCATGGGCATGAAACGAAAAGTACGAGTGACTGAGCGGCTGCGGCTCCAGGCCCAGATGCTGACAACTTGGCAGCAACTCCATCGAAGGATCGGCCAAATCCACCAGCAAGATATCGCCGGCTTGCACCAGCGTATTGCCGGTGGCATTTAGCAGCAAGGTCCGAAAGCGTTGCTGGCGCTCAATAGCCACCACGTTGATGCCAAACTCTTTGCGCAGCGCCAGCTCATTCAACTGCTGCTCCAGCAAAGGGGAGCCAGGCAACACTTTCAGTCGCAGCTCACGCTCTTTTAAACGGTAGTTCCGGGCCAGATCACTCAGCTTTAAGCGTGGCGCGCCGCTTTGTCCGGCTTCCAGTTGGGGGTTTAACCAGCGGCGGGCCAACAGCATGTAGCCCACTCCCATCAGCAGTACCACCAGGCCTATCGGGGTAAAACTAAAGAAATGAAAACCATCCATGCCCTGGCGCTGCAGTTCGCTTTGCACCACCATATTGGGCGGTGTCGCAACCAGAGTTTGCATACCACTGATCAGGGCTGCAAAAGCCAGCGGCATCATCAAGCGGCCGGGCGCAATATTGAGCCGGGCACAGATGCTCAGCACCACCGGAATAAAAATCGCCACCACGCCGGTGGAACTCATAATGGAGCCCAGAGCCGCTACCGACAGCATCAGCAAGATCAACAAGCGGATTTCGCTATTGCCCGACACCCGGACCAGCCAGTCGCCTAAACGGTAGACAATGCCGGTTCGGACCAAACCATCCCCCACCACAAAGAGCGCAGCTATCAAAATCACCGCAGGATCGCTAAAACCGGCCAAAGTTTGCTGCACAGTCAACAGGCCGGTTAAAGGAAAGACCGCCAGCACCACCAGAGCAACCACATCGGTTCGGGGCTTGTTGGCAGCAAAACAGCCCATGCAGAGCAACAACATAGCCAGGACTAACAGCAACTCTGCATTCATAAGGGGCAGGCTCCGATTCTAAAGCAACACTCGAAGCCTAATGGTAAACCAAAATACCTGTTAAATCAGGCTGATTTAAATGCCTTCGCCTAAAAAGACCTGGCTGTAGCGGGGCTTGATCCAGGCGGTATCGCCCTGTTGTAGGTTGAGAGCCTTGAAGTGCTCTTTCGGCAGTTCAATGTGGATCAGCTGTTGGTCATCTGTCCTAAGCACTTCCAGCCGGGCCGTTGGCCCCACCAGGGTGATCAGATCCAGGGTGACCGCAATGCGGTCGCTGTGCGCCTCGGTAAAGACATCAATTTCATGCGGGCGAACATAGGCAAACCCCTGCTGCTCTTCGACCTGGCTGTGTTCTGGCGATGGCACTTCTTCCGAGCCAATCCGGCTTTTGCCTTGCTGCACCCGGGCCCGAAACAGGTTCACATTGCCCAAAAACTCATAGACAAAAGGATTGGCCGGTTTGTCGTACACCTCATCCGGGCTGCCTTCCTGCTCGATGCGGCCTTTATTCATCACCACAATGCGATCGGCTACTTCCAGCGCTTCTTCCTGATCGTGGGTGACAAAGACACTGGTAATGTGAATTTCATCGTGCAGACGGCGCAGCCAGCGGCGCAGTTCGGCGCGCACTTTGGCATCCAGCGCACCAAAAGGCTCATCCAGCAGCAAGACTTTGGGCTCCACCGCCAAAGCCCGTGCCAGCGCAATACGCTGGCGCTGACCGCCGGATAACTGGGCCGGGTAGCGCTCTGCCGTCCAGCCCAGCTGCACCAGCTCCAGCAGCTCCCGTACTTTTTTATCGATCTCTGCTTTGGATGGCCGCAGCTTTTTTGGCTTTACCGTTAAACCATAAGCCACGTTGTCAAACACCGTCATGTGCTTAAAGAGCGCATAGTGCTGAAACACGAAGCCAACGCCACGCTCACTGACATGCTGACCGGTGATGTCCTGCTCATTAAAGTGCACCCGGCCGCTATCAGCCTGTTCCAGCCCGGCAATAATCCGCAGCAAAGTGGTTTTGCCAGAGCCGGACGGCCCCAGCAAGGCAGTTAGCTCACCGCTTCGAATGCTGAGATCAAGGTTATCCAGCGCGACAAAATCGCCAAAGCGCTTTTGAATACCTTCAATACGAATGCTCATGCTTACCTCATCAGTGACCCACCCATTCCAACTGCAGCTATGATAGCGGGTGCACTAAAGAAGTAAAAATACTTAAATCCGCTAAATCTATAGCTAAATTGCATATAACTGCTTTAAGTCTAAAGCGGCGCTGTGGCCGCCTGTCACTACGACTGCACTTGCCACACTTGATTCGCCCAACGGCTACTGCCTTGCAGCAGCCGGCTGGTTGCTTCACGCAGCCGAACCAGTGCGTAGTAGGTCAGTGGCACCAGCAGCAAACTGGTTAAGGTGGAGAACAGCAGGCCGCCGATAATGGCAATGGCCATTGGGGCGTAGCTTGGGCCATCGCCGGCCAGCTGAGTACCGCCCAGCGCCAGTGGCAACAAACCGAGCACTGTGGTCGAGACTGTCATCAGAATGGGTCTGAGCCGTGCAGTGCAGGCTGCGACGATCACCTCTTTCAGTGCTGTCTCTGGCTGCAATTGCCGCTCCTGATTGATGCGATCCACCAGCACGATGCCGTTATTCACGACGATGCCCATTAGCACCAGCATGCCAATCATGCCCATAATGCTCATCGAGGTGCCGGTGAGCAGAAAGGTCCAGAACACCCCGACCAGCGAAAACAACAAGGAGCCAATCACGGCATTGGGCATTAACAAAGACTCAAACAAGGCCGCCATTACAATGTAGATCATCGCTACAGCCAGCAGCATATTGACCAGCATCACCTGCTGCGCTTCATCGTGGCGCTGAAAAGCACCATGAAAAGACCACTGATAACCAGCCGGTAAATCAACTTGCTGCATCAACTGACGGATTTGTTGCTGCGCCTGCTCCATGGTAGCGCCATCGGCCAGGCTCATGCTCAGCGCGATGCCGGTTTGACGGTTCAGCCGGCCAATGCGTGATAGCCGTGGGGCTATGTTGAGCTCGGCCAGTTGCTGCAACTGAATGCTGCTGCCCGCCTGCACCAGGATGGGCAGAGCTGCCAGCTCGGCCAACGACTGGCTGATGCGCTCATCAAACTGCACCCGAAGCTGCACTTCGCCCTGTTGCTCGGTGCGGTAAGTACGCAAATTGGCACCACGCAGCGCCAGCGCTACCCGCTCGGCCACCAGACTGGCGGGCAGGTCCAGCCGCGCCAGTTCATCTTTGTTCAGCACAATCTGCACTTCCTGCTGGCCGCGCTCCAGATCGGAGCTAACGTTATCAAGCGCAGCCAGGCTGCTGAGCATCGGCTCCAGCATCGCTGCCTGCTCCAGCAAAACCTCAGTGGAAGGGCCCAGCAGATGCAATTGCAAACCGCCACCGCCGCCGCCAAAACTAAAGGATGGCCGCGAGCGCACCAACGCTGGCCAGTCGGCCTGAATTTGCTGACGCAACTGGGCCAGTGGCATCGGCAAGTCGTCTTTTAATAAAATAATGGAGATGGCGTAGCCAGCCCGGTAATAGCTGTACACCGAATCAATGTGAAAACGCTGCTGGTTGTCGTACAAATACGCTTCCATTTGGCTGACTTCGGCCCGCACTTCCTCCTGGCTGTAATTGCCCTGCACCCGGTAGTTCATAAAGATGCGGCTGTTGTCTTCCATATCGCCATCACCGCTGCCGACCTGCCCCAGCGGGATCACAATGCTGCCAAGCACCAGCAAGGCCAACAAACCGGACAGTTTCGGAAAGCGCATCACAGCGCCAAGCAGCCTGGCATAGCGACGTTCACCAAATGCAGATTTGGCACCATCCTGCTCTGGTACTTTCAGCCGGGTGGTTAACAGCGGAATTAAACTAAGCGCCAGTACCAAAGAAATACCCAGACACAAGCAGATGGCAATGGCGACATGCTCAAGGAAAATGGTCAGATCCATTTTCTGGCCAATGATGTTGGGTAAAAACACGATGGCAGTAGTGGCAGTACCCGCCAGCACCGCCAGACTGACCCGGCGCACCCCACGCTCGGTGGCCGCCCGAACATCACCGCCCAAAGCCCGCTCACGAAAAATGCTTTCGGTCACCACCACGGCATTATCCACCAGCATACCAATGGCCAGCATCAGGCCCATCATGCTAAGGATATTTAAGCTATACCCAAGAAAATACATCGCACCCAGTGCCATAATGATGGCGGCAGGCACCGACAGCACTACCACCAAAGTGGTGGCCAGGTGGCGTAAGAACATAAACAACACCACAAAGGACAAGCCAGCGCCAATGCTGCCGGCCAGCAGCAAGTCACGCAGCGAGGACGTCACACCCTTGGCCATATCGTCCATCACATAGAGCTGAATGCCGGAAAAGGCCGGATTCTGATCGGCGGCGCGCACCACCGCCATCGCCGCATTGGCCACCTCAACCAGGTTGGCACCGGAGTCTTTAAATACATTCATGCCAACCGCATAGGTCTGGTTTAAATGCCGGCCATCCTCGCGTTTTGGTAGCTCCAGCGCCACGGTTGCCACATCGGATAGCTGCAGGCCGGGGCGAATGGGCAGGCGCTCAATTTCGCTCAGCGAGCGAAACTCACCGACCGGCTTGACCAGTATATGCTGCTCCGGGTTTTGCAAACTGCCGGCCGTGATAGCAAAGTTGCTTTGCCGAAGCTGTACCAGTAGCTGCGCCGGATCGACATTGAGCGCATGCAACCGGGCCGGATCGAGCCGGATAATGACCTGGCGTTTATCCACGCCATAGAGCTCGACTTTCGATACCCCAGGCACCCGCTCTAACGGACGCTTGATGTGCTGTTCGAGCAAATCGTAGGCCAGGGCTAAATCCCGCTCACTGGAAATACGCAGCTGGAAAATCGGCATGTCGTCGGTATTAAACTGAAAGACAAAAACCCGCTCCAGATCAGCTGGCAACTGGGCGCGTACCGCATCCAGCCGTTCGCGCACTTCCATGTTTTTACTGCGAATGGGCTCATCCCAGTTAAACATCAGCGAAATATCGGCGCTGTTCTCGTTGGAGAAACTGCGCATTTCCTGAATACCTGAGACCGTTGCCAGTGCTTCTTCAATTGGCCGGGTGATCAAGCGCTCGATCTCGGCTGGCGTAGCATTGGGGTATGGCGCCTGAATGTAGATCTCCGGAATGTCGATGCCGGGGAATTTTTCCAGCGGCAACAAACGGCTGGCCAGCACGCCAAACAGCAGCAACGAAATGCACAACATGCAGACGGTGATGGGCCGGCTGAGTGCCAGCCGGGTTATGGCCAATGGTTGCTCAGTCATGCTGCACCTCCGGCAAATCAGCAGCTTCGGTTGCTGCCGGCTCAATGCCAGGCGCACGATCCGGGCTCACCAGCGCATACAGCACAGGAATAAACACCAGCGTCAGCAAGGTAGAAAGCAAGAGGCCAAAGATCACGGTAATGGCCATCGGTGCCCGAACCTCGCTGCCCTCGCCGGAACCAAGAGCCAGTGGCAACAAGCCCAGCACCGTGGTCAGAGTGGTCATCAGTACCGGGCGCAAACGACTCTCGCCGGCTTGCAGCACCGCATCGGCCAGCGCCAAACCGTTTTGGCGCAGTTGATTGATGCGATCAATCAGTACGATGGCGTTGTTGACCACAATACCGGCCAGCATGATAAGACCAATAAAGACAATCACCGACAAGCCGGTGCCGGTCAGCCAGAGCCCAAGAAGCGCACCGGCACCCGCCAGCGGCACGGTGAACAGGATCACCAGTGGCTGCAGCAGATTTTCGAACTGCGAGGCCATCACCAGATACACCAGGAACACCGCCAGCAACAATGCCATCAGCAAGGACTTATAAGCCCGGCTCATTTCTTCACTTTGCCCGACAACTTCGGCCACCACGCCAAAGGGCAGCATTTGCTCGGCCAGCAGCTGACGCGCCAGCTGGGTGGCCTGCTCCAGATCACCATAAGCCAGATTGGCGCTGACCACAGCCACCCGCTGCTGGGCAATGCGGGTGATTTCGCTGGGGCCGAGTTCACGGCGAATATCGGCTACTGCAGCCAGTGGCAGTGGCGTGGCACTGCCGGGGTTAATCACCAGCTCCGCCAGTTGCTGCTCGGTCTGACGGTAGGCTTCGTCCAGCCGTACCCGAATATCAATTTTCCGATCCTGCACTGAGAACTGACCAGCGACATCGCCACCAACATAGACAGCCACCCGCTGCGCCACTTCTCGGGCCGTCAGGCCAAGCTGTGCCAGCCGGCTGTGATCAAAGTACAGCGTCAGCTCCGGTTGACCGGGACGCAGGCTGCTTTTCACGTCGCTAAAACGTCCTTCCTGCTGCAAGCGCTGCACCAGTGCATCGGCTGCGTTTTTTAGCTCGGCCAGCTCGTAACCGGCCAGCTCAATTTCCAGCGGTGTGCTAAAACTCAGCAGCTGCGGCCGCTCAAAGCGGGCCTGCACATCCGGGTAACGCGCCAGGAAGCTGCGCAGCTGCTCAATGCTACGCGCTTCGGCCGAAGGATCGGCGCCACCCGCCAATACCAGCGACAGGCGCCCCCAGTGACTGCCGCCAATGCTTGGATCGACCGTCATCTGACTACCAGTACCGGCCTGGCCATAACTGCGCTCAATCTCCGGCAAGCCTGCGGCAAAGACCGCCAGTTCGGTCATCAGCGCATCGGTTTGCTCAATGGCCGAGCCAATCGGCAATTGCACTTCCAGGTAAAACTCGCCCTGCGCCATTTCCGGCAGCACATTGGCGCCGAGGCGTGGCAGCACACTGTAGCAAAGCGCGGCCAGTACCAAGGTGATGCCGATGGTGCCGAGCTTGGCTTGCAGCGCCAGCCCCAACAGTGTGCGATAGGCCCTGGTCAGGTGGCGCAAAGCGCCCTGCACCAGCCAAAGCAAAGGTGAGAACAGACGCCCCAATAACCAGCCAAGCGCCCGCCATAGCAGCAATAGCAAGGCCAGTACCGCTTGTAGCGACGTCTGCAGTCCTTTCAGCGCCCAGCGCAGCGGCATCAGTGGCCAGCGCTGCGGCTTCTGTGGCAACAGATACCAGCGCTCAGGCAACCAGCGGAAACTTGCTGGCTCTTTCAATAAATCTGCATCGCCAGAAGCTTGCGGGCGCCGCAACTGCCGCGCTGCCATGGTTGGAATTAAGGTCAGCGCCACCAGCAAAGACACCAGCAGCGCAAAGGTAACGGTTAACGCCTGATCGCGAAACAGCTGGCCGGCAATGCCCTCGACAAAAACCAGCGGGAAAAACACCGCTACGGTGGTCAGCGTCGAAGCGGTAATGGCCATGGCCACCTCGCCGGTGCCTTTGCGGGCAGCCGTCGGCGCATCCGCACCCTGCTCCCGGTGACGGGCAATGTTCTCCAGCACCACAATGGCGTTATCGACCAGCAAGCCGACCGCCAGCGCAATGCCGCCCAGGCTCATCATATTCAGGGTAATGCCCTGGCCATACATCAAATTAAAGGTGGCAATCACCGACACCGGAATGGACACCGAAATAATCACGGTTGCCCAGACATTGCGTAAAAACAGATACAGCACCAGCATTGCCAAAGCACCACCAATCATGGCGGCGGATTTGACATCGGCAATGGCTTGCTTGATAAAGGCCGACTGATCGTACACCAGCGTCAGTTGATACCCGGCCGGTAACCGCTGTTGCAGCCTGGGCAGTTCGGCCAGCACCCGCTCGGCAACCTCGACGGTGTTGGCATCGCCTTCTTTGTAGATGGCGACTTCAATCGCTTCCTGGCCATTGACGTAGGTGACACTGCGCCTGTCGGCGAAGGCATCACGTACTTCAGCCACGTCTTTCAGTAAAATGCGGCTGCCATCAATGGTGGTCAGGTACAGATTTTCCATATCGCTCAGTTGCTGAAACTGATTGATGGTGCGCACCAGGTAATCGTAGCCCGGCGTTTCTAAGCGGCCACCGGCCAGATTAAGGTTTTCCTGCTTTAGCCGGCTGCTGATCAGGTGCACATCCAATTGCAACTGGCTGAGTTTGTTCGGGTCGACCAGCACCTGAATTTCCTGGCTCAGACCTCCATCCGGCCGGACCGCCGCCACACCCGGCAGGGCTTCCATCCAGCGGCGTAATTCTTCGTCGGCAAAGGTGCGCAGCTCGACCAGTTGGCGTTCGCTCTGCAAGCCTTGCTCGCGGCTAAGCGCCAGTCGCAGCACCGGCTCCAGATTGGGGTTAAAGCGCAGCAACACCGGTTTGTCGCTATCGAGCGGCAGCATCAGAATGTCGAGCTTTTCCCGCACATCCATGCTGGCCAGATCCATATCGGTGCCCCAGTCAAACTCCAGCACCACATCGGAGCGACCCGCCCGTGACACCGACTGCACCCGGCGCACGCCTTTGACCACACCAAGCGCTTCTTCAATCGGCTTGCTGATCAGCTGCTCCACTTCGGCCGGCGCTGCGCCGGCAAACTCAGTGCGCAGCGTCAGGGTTGGGTAGGACAAGTCCGGTAATAAGTTCACCGCCAAACGGCTTAACGACACCAGACCAAACAACAGGATACCAAAAGTAAACATCCAGATAGCAACAGGGCGGGCAACCGCGACATCAACCAGTTTCATAGGGCGTCCTTAGTGAAAATCGCGGGTATGAACAACCTGCACCAGGCTGTCATTTTTCAGCGCGGCATGGCCGGCAATCACCACCTGCTGGCCGCTTTCAAGACCAGATACCACTTCAACCGCCTGCTCGGCCTGATAGCCCAGCACCAGAGTCTGGCGCTGCACCCGGCCTTCGCTGTCCAGTACATAGACACTGTGCTGATTGTCGCTGCTCATCAGCGCCCGTTTCGGGATCAGCAGGGCATCGGTTTTGACATCAAACTGCACTTCGACCTGCGCAAAGAGCCCCGGGCGCAGTTGGCCATGCTGGTTATCCAGCAGCAAGGTCGCCCGCACGGTGCCGGATTGCGCATCCACCACCGGAGCAATGCGATTCAGCTCGGCCCGCAGTGGTGCATGACCAGCCAGCTGCAGCAACACGCCCTGGCCTACTCTGGCCTGTGCCAACTGCTGCTCTGGCAAATGCACCACCGCTTCCAGCCGTTGATTGGAAATCAGATGAAACAGCGATTTGCCGGTAAACTGATTGATCAGCTGGCCGGTTCTGGCATAACGGCGCGAAATCACCCCGGCAAAAGGTGCACGGATTTCAGTTTCAGCCAGCGCCAGCTCGGCCAGATCGACCGCTGCTTTGGTGGCATCCAGCTGCCAGCGCAGTTTGTCGTACACCTCGGTGCTGACCAGCTGGCGTTGGTGCATTTCGCTCATCCGTTGCAACTCGCCTTCCAGCCGGCTGAGCTCGGCCCGCTCTTTGGCCAGCAACAGCCGCTGACGCTCGTTATCCAGCACCGCCAGCAACTGACCGGCCTCTACCGCATCGCCTTCTTCGACCAGAATTTTTTCAATCACACCACTGGCCTTGCTGATCAAATCCGCTTCTTCGGTGGCCGCCAAGGTCGTGGTGGTGCGGTAGCTGCTGCTGATTTCGCCCTGGCGGCTGATGGCGACTTCCACCGGAATGGCAATGTCGTCTGCCGAGGCCTTGTTAGGACTGCTCTGCGCCTGATTGCAACCAGTTAAAGCCAGACCGGCAGTGAATAGTGCGCTGACAAAGAGAAGCTTGTTCATGATGGTGTTTCCTTGCTAAAAGCTGAATCATTTCACTAGCTAGTGCAGCCATCGTGCCAACACAAGAAAAACACCATAACATCATGAATTAAAATAAAATAATTAATTATAGATGAGATAAGATGTCTGGTGTTTTTTTCTTAAATGGTCAGATCCCCCACTTTTTTGGTCAAATTATTCATCGGCGTAGTAGCCTGCCAGGCTTGGTGCTAATGGCCTCACTATGGCATAGTGTTTTAGATTGGACAGTGTCTTTGAGAACAGCAGCGATGCCAAAAATAGTGGTTTTTTACGACGGTGCCTGCCCCGGCTGCGTACGCGATCGGGCCTGGTATCAGAAACATGCCGGTCAGGGCGTGCAGGTCGAATGGATGGATATCAACGGGCGTGACGACGAGCTACGGGCACTGGGCATCGAGCCCCGTGCAGCACTACTGGAGCTGCATGTTCAGGATGAGCAAGGACGGGTGCTGCGCGCCTTGCCTGCCTACCAACTGCTGCTGTCCCGCCTGCCCGGCTACCGCTGGCTGGGCTGTTTGATTGGCCTGCCGCTAATACGATCTATTCTTTCCTGGCTGTACCGGCATTGGGTGCGTCGCCGTCTGGCGCGGGAAGGGCGGCTTTAGTACGCTGCAGCAGCAACTTCAGCCATCAATCCCCATCATTTAAATCGAAAGCTTATTGATCTCAGCCAAAATCCGCTGATCCTGACTGCTGGCTTTTAATGGCTCCAGCAAAGCAAGAGCCAGCTCGGTTTCATCCTGCAGCAAATACAGCTGCGCCAGGCGCAGATCTGCCCAGCCCATATCAGGCAGTGCTGAGAATTGCTCGGTATCCAGCTGAGTGCGGTAATGCTGTAAGGCGGCAATGCCTTTATCCAGCTGGGTTTTCCCCACTAAGGCGCTTCGACCCAGCTGGTACCAGGCGGTCAACACCTGCGCTACGGCCGTCTTATCGTCTGGATCGATACTGAGCTGAGTCGCCTGCTCAAACTCGGCTATGGCCTGTTCATGCGCATCCTGGCGCTGCTGATAAAAACCGCGCAGCACAAAAGGCTCCGGTCGCGCTTGCAACAACTCGGATCCGCCCACCAGGGCTTCAAAGGCCGTCAGATCCTGGTTGGCTACATGCACTTCGAGCTCCAGCAATTCGCCTTGCAGCGCATCCAACTGCCTGACACGTTGTGCAATCGATAAAGCTTCTTTTTTATCGCCACCGGCAATGGCAGGGGCCTGAATATGAAACTGAGCCAGCGCCCGCTGGTAGCTGAGATTTTCCGGCTCCAGTGTCGCTGCTGCAGCAAAGGCATCGCGGCAGCGAATGGCAAAGCCCCGTGCTCTTAGCATATTGACGTTTTGTGCCTGATTGCAGCTGCTTTGACCGTACCAGAATTGATACTCAGCCTGATTGCTATTGAGCTCGGCGGCTTTTTTCAGGTGTTTTTCTGCCGCAGCAGTATCCGACAAACCCATGGCAGCCCGCCCCAGCAAATACCAATAGTTGGCATCACGGCGGTACTGGCGCTGAGCTGGCTCCAACAATGCCTGCAACTGTTGATAGTTCTTTTGCTCCAGTAATGCACTGGCTTGTTCCAGGGGTGAGGCAGCGGCCAAACTGATACCACTCCAGCAGAGTACGGCACCGAAAAGAAGTGTACTGATGGACCTCATGATAGTGCTCCAAACGAAGATGACAGTCACATCCTACGCAGTCAATCGTTGTGCCGCACCTAAAAAAACAGCATCAAGCTGCAACAAAGTGTAACCATTTGTTTGAAAGTATCCTTTAAGCCAGTAATACCATCGGTAAAAGCCCGGAAATACGCTGATGGGCTGGGGTGACATAACCACTCAGTCACTCCGGGTCGGGCTGTACTGCCGTTACCAAAATGTTAGATCTATTTGCTTTACCCCTAACCTCCATCTAGGCTTGATAAAGACAAAAAAATACAGAGGAAAGATAATGACATTACGGGTACTTGGCCTGAGCGGCAGCTTGCGGGCAAAATCCACCAATCGGGGGCTGCTGCGCTATGCTCAGGCCCATGCCCCTGCCGGCATGAAAATCCATATTGCCGACCTGCTGGAGGTACCGCTGTACAACGCCGATTTGGCAGAAAAGCCACCCGCGGTTGTGCATTTATTGCAGGAATTTGCCGAAGCCGATGCACTCTTGCTGGCCTGCACCGAATACAATTATTCCTTGGCCCCGGCACTAAAAAATGCACTGGACTGGGCCTCACGCGAGCCGGATAACACTCTGCTGCGTGGCAAAGCGGCCGCTTTGGTCGGTGCCGGTGGTGGCATGGGTACAGCCCGGGCGCAGTACCATCTGCGTCAGGTGTGTGTCTATCTGGATCTGCAGGTGATGACCAAACCAGAATTTTTCGCCAGCGCCTTTAACAATCATTTTGATACCGATGGTAATTTGCAGGATGAAAAGTTGCAGGAAAAGCTGCTGCAAAGCCTGCAGGCATTGAAAGACTGGCATCAGCAGTTGCATGGGGTGAAATAAGTTCTGACATCTTTCGCTAGTACCAAAAGATACCCATAAAAAAGCGAAGGGGATCCCTTCGCTTTTTCTTGATACTACGGCGTCTTTAACTACCGTAACGGTACATCACCCGGCCACGATCCAGTTCAATCACCTGGCCATTGACCACCGCATAAGGGATCTCCCCCTCGTCATTGCGCAGTAAAAAGGTGGCACTTTGCTGGCGCACCAAAGACTCCATTGGCAAACGACGGGCAGGGTTAAACAGCACGGGTAAACGGCTATTATTGCGCAGCAGCTCTTGATCACCGATAAAGTGGGTATAGCCTGCCCGCAGCAGCTCAATATAGGCATCCTGCTCCAGCGTCATGGGCTGAGTCAAGCGATAACCACGCCCGGCTTTAAAGTGCAGGCCTTCGGCATCAAAGCTATGATAAGCACCAAAGATAGATAAGTCACCAATATCGTCAATACGGGCACGACGGCTGGCTTCCCAATCCAGATCAAACGCCAGATCCAGCAATGCAGGCTGCTCATTCAGCGTAAAAGTCACATTGTGAATGAGTACATCTTTCATGCCACGCTGATTAAAGGGGATCGCATCATGATCAGCGACATCCGCAGTGCGGTAACTGCCACTGGCAATACCGTTTAACCACTTCACATACATCAGAAAGTTCAACCGGCGAGCAACCTGGCGGTTATCATCGTTGCGATGACCACCCGCTTCCACCAACACCGTACTAATACCAAACGAGGAAAAGGTATCGCCAAAAGATCGCACCGAGAAAGTATCGTCGTACCGGCCCAGGTGATTTGGAATTTCCTGGTCAATCAGTGGCTTGACATAAGCAATCAACTGCATCGCGCGTTTACGGCTTTCATTGATGTCCCGTGCTTCATTGTAGGCAGGTGCCAGCAAGGAAATGGTGGCCGGGTTTTTCGCATCGCCCGCCGCATGAAAACGATTCTGATCATGCAAATTAAAGCCATAATGCGGCTCGATACGTTTGGCCGCTTCCATCAGAATACGGCCTTCCGGGCTTTGCAGCACCAGTGCATCCCGGTTGATATCAATGCCCTGGGCATTCACCCGGGTATTTGCCTCGGCACCATCCGGATTGACCATCGGGATAATGTAAAGTGTAATGTGCTCCATCCAGCTTTCACGCCACATGCTCTGAGCATCATCGGCTATAAACTTCAGCAAATCAAAAATTGCTGCTGTTGCGGTAGGCTCATCACCATGCATCTGCGTCCAGGCCAGTACTTTGGTATCACCCCGCCCCATTTTTATCTGATAAATGGGGGTACCCAACAGCGAATGGCCTAACTCGGTAAATTCGAACAAAGGGTTTTGCCGGTGTTGCTCCAGCAAAGGCGCAATATCCCCGAAACGGATCACCGGCTTATCCAGCCCTTCTTGCTTAAAGGCGTCAAACTCATCAACCGTCATGGCGCTGACTCCTGTTATCAGTCCCAGACTTAGCCCCAGGGCAACCAGCCACTTCATAGCAACTCCTTTCTTATTATCAGGCCAGGCCTTGCACGAAATGCGCAAATGACTTCAGCATAGTACATCAGCATTATCGAAGAACCGCTGTCACCTGTCGCCTTAACCTGCGTTTTGTCGAATATCTATCCATTCCAGTGTATTCATTATTTATTCCAACCTCAACACTAGATAGGAATATTTTAGTTTTAATAACAAGCCAAACAAAACTTAATCTGTATCAAAGTTTTGTCTTACAACCGCAGAGAACACATGGAAAGCTTGATCTGGAACAGGTTTTTAAATACGAACTTAAGCACAATAACCACCAGAATCTATCCCAAATGGAGTACGCCATGCACAACAACAAACTGACTTCAGCGCTTAAAGTATCTGCCATCGCAGCCACCCTGTTCTCACCACTTGCACTGGCCAATTTTAGCGTCAATGTTGGTGCCATCCATGTGAACCCGAATGATAGCAGCAGCTACCTGAATGCGGTGGAGAGTGCAGCGGGTTTGCCTGCGAACTCAGCCAAGGTGAGTGTAGACAGCAATACGCAGTTGGGCCTGACCTTTGATTACGCGTTGGATGATAACTGGAGCCTGCAATTGATTGCAGCGACCCCTTTTTCTCATAACATCAAAGTAAAAGGCTCAGCCGTCGATGGCCTGCCGGTGGGCAAAACCAAGCATCTGCCACCGACGTTTCTTGCGCAGTACAACTTTGGTAGCGCCAATGCGGACTTCCGTCCTTTTGTTGGTGCCGGCCTGAATTACACGCTGTTTTTCTCAGAAAAAGTCGCGCCAGAGCTAAAAGATACGCTGGTTGCTGTAGGTGCTGCGCAGGCAGGGGATGATGTATCTTTATCACTGAAAAATTCAGTCGGTATTGCCTTGCAAGCGGGTTTTAACTACAAGCTGAGCGCCAACTGGGGCTTGCACGCCATGATCGCATGGGCCGACATTGATACCGATGCCAAAGTGAAAGTCAACGGTCAGACTGTACAACCAGTCGATGTCAGCATAGATCCAACCATCGTCATGGTTGGCTTGCGGTATAGTTTCCGTTAAACACCGCATCACCTATTTGCACTTCAAGGAGCAGCCGGGCTGCTCCTTTTTTATTTTTACCGGAGCATGACAAGGCTCCACTCCTGCTCTACAGTAGTCCTGGCATTGCTGAACAGACAAATATTGATTTATTCCATATTTGCAGGCTTAATAAGAATAATTTAGTAAAAAGAACAAGCATTCTGGGGAGCTCATTTTGTCAGACTGGTTAACCATCCTGCCGGCCCTGGTGGCCATTGCGGTTGTGCTGTGGCGCAAAGAAGTGATTCTGGCCTTACTGGTCTCTTTGTGCAGCGCTGAGCTGTTGTTGTTGCTGCAAGCTGGTCAATTTGGGGTCAGCTCTGCCCTGCTGGATGGGCCGGTGCAAACTCTGGAACGAATTGTCGGCGTCACGTCATCGACCGACAACGCCCGTCTGTTGATGTTCTCCCTGATGGTGGGCGCTGTACTGGCTTATATGCGCTACTCCGGTGGGGTCTCGGCCATGGTCGAGCTCTTTGTAAAAAAAGGCATTGCCCGCAATCAGCGCCAGACCGGCTTGCTGACGTTTTTTATCGGCATTATGGTGTTTATTGAATCCAACTTAAGCTCGCTCACCGCCGGTATTACCGCCCGCGGTCTGTTCGATAAATTTAAAATGAGCCGGGCACGGCTGGCTTACATTATCGACAGCACCAGTGCACCCATTTGCATTCTGATCCTGCTCAATGGCTGGGGCGCCTACATTCTTGGCCTGGTTTCCATGTACGAGCTGGAAAAAAGCACCATAGCGGTACTGATAGGCACCATACCACTGAATTTTTACGCCATCATCACACTCAGTGTGGTGCTGTACACCATTATCAGTGGCAAAATCTATGGTCCGATGCGCCAGTCGGAAAAAGATTTAAATACACTGGATAAACACACCGAACTGGAAATTGCGCCCAGCCACCCATCCTTTATGCTGGTGCCCTTACTGACCCTGGTATTTGGTATGGTGGGTTTTATGCTGTGGACCGGCAATGGCAACCTGGTAGATGGCTCCGGCTCGAAATCGGTGCTGTACGCCACCACCCTGGCTTGTCTGATTGCCTACAGCATGATGCTGATTAGCCGCCGTTTTAACCACAAAGAGCTGGTGGGCATTGGTTTTAAAGGCATGAACGAATTACTGCCGCTGGTTACTATTGTGCTGCTGTCACTGGCACTTGGCGCCAGCATGCGCCAATTGGGTACCGGTGATTTTATTGCCTCCATTGTCAGCGATGCGCTGCCGCTGTTTCTGATCCCGGCGTTGTTGTTTTTAGCCGGCGCTATGATTTCTTTTACCACCGGCACTTCCTGGGGTACCTTTGCCATTTTGATTCCGATTGGCATGCCGATGGTGATAGTACTTGGCCTGCCACCCGAACTGGTGTTGGCCGCTATTTTAAGTGGCGGGGTTTTTGGCGATCACTGCTCGCCGATCTCCGATACCACGGCAGTCAGTTCCGTAGCGGCTGGTTGTGATCTGTTGGAGCATGTGAAGACCCAGCTGCCCTATGCGCTGTTCTGCGGCATTCTGGCCTTTTTTGCCTTTATGACGGCAGGATGGATCATGATTTGATGGAGAGGAAACAGGGCATCGGCTGCTGCCCTGTCACTGAAGAAGCTTGTAAAAAGAACCAGGGCTAACGCAGCACCAGCAAGGAGCACTTGGCTTTGCTAATCATCGCCGTGGTGGTACTGCCTAAAAAGAACTGCCGGATGCGGCTGTGACCATAAGCGCCCATCACCAGCAAACCGATATCGTGATCCTGCTGGTACTGGTTCAGTACCACATCCGGCTCACCAGCCACAATCGCCACGGTCACTTCAAAGCCCTCGCTACGCAGCTTAGCCGCCGCCTGTTCCAGCTGCACCCTGGCCGCTTCCACATCGGCACCCGCCATCACCAGATGGCAAGGCAAGCCTTTGCATAAAGGACTTTCCGCCAGCATGTTCAGACTTTTCGTTGCGGTTTCACTGCCATCAAAAGCCATCAGCAAGCTTTTCGGCTCTACAAACTGCTGCTGCGTTAACAGCACCGGCTTATGAATGCTGCGAATTAAACCTTCAACATGCATCCCAAGCTGGCCATGGGCATCGGCACTGCTAAAACCGCGTTTGCCCAATACCAGCAAACGGATGTCAGCTTCCAGCTCCAGCAGGCTGGTAACAAACTGACCATGGCGCAAGCGCTCATCCACTTCAGAGACACCAGCCGCTTCAGCCCGCGCCTTGGCGGCATCCAGTATTAACCGGCCGCGCTCCAGCGCCAGCTTGGCGTGCTTTTCATCCAGCTCGGCCAGTTGCTCCAGCAGGATCTCCTGCGAGCCAAGGCCAATGGTACCGCTTAAATCCGGCGTATTGGTGTGCTGGGCTCTGTCCAGAATATGCAGCATCGTCAAAGGCGCACTCAGACGATTGGCGGCCCACACACTGTAATCACAAACCGCCTCGGCGTAGGGCGAGGCATCAATGCAGGCCATTACTTTTTTAATCATGGTTATTCTCCTAATGTCCCATCAGTTTTTCGACCGCATCCGGGCGGTTGTGCACAGCAAATTTATCCACCAAAGTCGCGCTGGCTTCGTTCAAGCCAACCAACTCCACCTCAGTGCCTTCACGACGGAACTTGAGTACCACCTTATCCAGCGAACTGATGGCGGTAATATCCCAAAAGTGTGCCCGGCTTAGATCGATGCGGACTTTTTCAACCGCCTCTTTAAAATCAAAGCCTGCAATAAACTGCTCGGCCGAGCTGAAAAATACCTGGCCAACCACCTGATAACTGCGCTCCTGACCATCGCTCGACAAGCTGGAACCAATGTACAGGATCCGGCCCACTTTGTTGGCAAAAAACAGTGCACTTAACAGCACCCCCACCAGTACACCATAAGCCAGGTTATCGGTAAAGACCACCACCACCACGGTCGCAATCATCACCACACTGGAGCTTTTCGGATTGGTTCTGAGATCCCGCAATGAGCTCCAGTTAAAGGTACCAATCGACACCATAATCATCACAGCCACCACTGCCGCCATTGGGATCAACCCCACCCATTGATCCAAAAACACCACCAAGATCAGCAAAAAAATACCCGCCAGCAAAGTAGACAAGCGAGTGCGGCCACCCGATTTGACGTTAATCACCGACTGACCAATCATGGCACAACCGGCCATACCACCAATCAGACCTGAGCCGATATTGGCCACACCCTGGCCGAAGCACTCACGGTTTTTATTGCTGCTGGTATCGGTCAAATCATCGACTATAGTGGCTGTCATTAAAGATTCCAGGATACCAACCACAGCCAGCGACAGTGAGTATGGAAAGATAATGGCTAAGGTTTCAAAATTGAGGGGCACATTCGGCCACAGGAACACCGGCAAGCTGCTTGGTAGTTCGCCCATATCACCCACCGTACGGATATCCATACCAAAATACAGTGCCAGCGGAGTCAGCACCACTAAACAGACCAACGGTGATGGAATTGCTTTAGTGACATAAGGAAACAGGTATATGATGCCAAGGCCAAGCGCCGTCATGCCAAACACCAGTAAAGAACCATGTGGCCCGGTCAGCTCCTCTAACTGCACTAAAAAAATCAGAATGGCCAGCGCATTGACAAAACCGACAACCACAGAGCGCGAGACAAAGCGCATCAGTTGATCCAGTTTTAGCAGGCCAAAGACAATTTGCAGCAAGCCACACAGCAAAGTAGCCGCCAGCAAATACTCCAGGCCATGCTCTCGCACCAACATAACCATCAGCAGCGCCATGGCACCGGTAGCTGCCGAAATCATGCCTGGACGGCCTCCCAAAAAAGCAGTGATCACGGCAATGCAAAAAGAAGCGTACAGGCCGACCTTGGGGTCAACTCCGGCAATAATGGAAAAAGCGATGGCTTCAGGAATAAGCGCCAAAGCGACCACGGTGGCGGCTACTACATCGCCACGTAGATTGGAAAACCAGTTTTGTTTAATAGAAGCAAGCATCTTGTTCATCCCGCGTCGTTCGGTTGAAAGTAAAGATAGCTGGCACAGGCATACAACTGATGACAGCGCGTACCTTTCACAGCAATTTCATTGGATCGTACGTAGGAAAAACCCTTACATTGGCCCGCGCCCTCACAAACTGGTGTCAGAAAAAGGCACGTAGTGTAGTGGAAAGCAAGCTTAAAAGCCAGCAAGTGGCAGTTTCAGAGCTCGTTTTAGAACAAAGTGATCAATACTTTTTATACTCGTGAAGCCCAGTAATTTGGTTTGCGCGAGTGGTGTGCCACAGCAAAAACCACAATGCCCTCATGGTCTGGCCTATAGACAACTGAAAATGGGAATTTTTTGACGAAAACTCGTCTGGTATTCATGGTAGCAGGAGATCCTGCTTCCGGAAATGCAAGCGCTCTGGCTGTGGCTGCTTCAATCTCCAGCACAAATGCAGCGCCTAATCCTGGCTCTTGCTGATGGTAATAGAGGACTTCTTGCAGGAGCTCACGCCGTGCCGGTGCAACAAAATTTATCCGCATCACCTGATAATACGTTTTGCTTCAGCAAACACATCTTCTGCAGCAAAAACAGGCATTTCGCCTTTGTCATAGGCAGCAACACGCTCTGCAATCTCTTGCGCCCAAGCAGCCTCTACTTCGACCAGTGTGGGACTCAACGACTCGAGCATGACTTCTGCTAATTTCGCCCGTTCTTCAGAGTTCAAACCCAGAGCTTGCTCTTCGATTTGCTTTAATGAAGTTTGCATAAAAAATCTCCTGCCTGATACATCCAGTCTACACCATTTCTGCACCATGCTGAGTGAAAATCAGTATTGACATTGCGGACCCACTCAACATAGATAGTTTACAATTTGCTCTGGCCACTACTGCTGTTTTACATGACTGCCACGCTGCATTTTTCATCGCTGCTCCCGGAAATTTCAGGCACTTTAGCCCAAGCCACCTAAACAGAGGTATTTGATATCCAGATAATCATCCAGACCATACTTCGATCCTTCCCGGCCATAGCCGGATTGTTTGACACCACCAAAAGGCGCTGCTGCGTTGGAAATAATGCCTTCATTCACCCCCACCATGCCAAACTGCAGCCCTTCTGCGACCCGGAAAATCCGGCCAATATCCCGGCTGTAAAAATAGGCGGCCAGGCCATAATCAGTAGCATTGGCCCTGGCCAGCACCTCGTCTTCAGTATCAAAGCTCTGCAATGCCAGCACCGGACCAAAGATTTCTTGCTGTGCTACCGCCATGCGGTCATCCACCTTACTGAGCACCGTCGGCAGATAAAACAGACTGTCCGGGCTTTGCCGCTGGCCACCACATATCAAGTTGGCCCCAGCAGCTACG
Organism: Alkalimonas mucilaginosa; assembly: GCF_036327005.1. Lineage (NCBI taxonomy): Bacteria > Pseudomonadati > Pseudomonadota > Gammaproteobacteria > Alkalimonas > Alkalimonas mucilaginosa. The sequence continues at coordinate 238,855 of NZ_JAUGZK010000001.1, read as the reverse complement.
GCATCTTGCACCAGCGCTTCGACCTTGCGACAGGCCGCGTCATCAATTAAGGGACCAAGGTCCACCTTGCTATCACAACCATTGCCGAGCCGCAAACTGGTTACCGCTTGTTGCACCTTCTGACTAAAAGCCTTCGCAACCGAGGCCTGCACATAAACCCGGTTGGTGCAAACACAGGTTTGGCCGGCATTACGAAACTTCGATGCCATCAAGCCCTGTACGGCGGCATCCAGATCCGCATCTTCAAACACGATAAAAGGCGCATTGCCGCCGAGCTCCATCGACACCCGTTTTACGCCCTGAGCGCACTGTGCCAACAGGGTTTTGCCAACAGCAGTCGAGCCGGTAAAACTAAACTTCGCCACCCGCGGATCCTGAGTGAACACCGCACCGATACCTTGGGCATCGCTGCTGGCCAGCACATTAAAAACCCCGGCCGGGATCCCCGCCTGCAGCGCCAGCTCTGCCAGCGCCAGCGCAGAGAGCGGTGTCTGTTGTGCCGGTTTTACCACAAAGGTACAGCCTGCAGCCAAAGCTGCCGCCGCTTTACGCACAATCATCGCATTGGGGAAATTCCAGGGAGTAATGGCCGTGACCACCCCAACCGGCTGTTTCAGCACCAGAATGCGCTTATCAGCTGAGGTAGCCGGTATAGTATCGCCATACACCCGTTTCGCTTCCTCGGCAAACCACTGCACATAAGAAGCACCATAGACAATTTCACCTTTGGCTTCGGCCAGCGGCTTGCCTTGCTCCAGTGTTAGCAACAGCGCCAGCTCATCCTGATGCGCCAATAACAGTTGATGCCAACGCAGCAACAAGGCCGAGCGCTCGGCTGCAGACAATGAAGACCAGCTAACGAAGGCCTCAGCTGCAGCGCTAACCGCTTGCTGTGCTTGGGCTGGCGTGGCATCCGCCACCTCTGCCAGTCGCTCACCGGTGGCAGGGTTGGTGACGGCAAAACGTTGTGTGGCACCATACCAGTTGCCTTGCCAAAAATTCTCGGTTCTCAAAAGCTGGCTATCGCTTATCATAACGGACTCTCCTGATTGTGCCTGGCCAAATTCCTTGTCGCAGAGTTAGGCTTGCATTTAGTCTCTGGCATGCGAAGATGGTGTTTTCCTGCCACCATGATAGCAAGATGCAGCCAAAACACATTGCTGAATTGATTTTAAAAGGCTTTAAACGCCATTTTGCGCTGTTTGAAGACAGCACAGCCGCCGCCAGCCGCTATTTTAACCAGGCCGATTGGCCGGGCTTTTTGCAGCTCAGCTCAGAGCGCATTTCGTTTTATGATCAACGGGTCAATGAAACGCTGCAGCAACTCAAACAGCAGCTGCCGGATCCGGGTGGCTCCGCTGGTTTCTGGCAGGATGTTAAACAGCAGTACAGCGACTTTTTGCAGATGCACCCGCAGGCGGAGCTGGCCGAAACCTTTTACAACTCACTGTTTTGTAGGCTTTTTGAGCGCAAGTACTTTCACAACCAGAATATTTTTGTGCAAACCACGCTCAATCGCCAGCAGTTGCCGGCTCCGCTCGCTTCGGTGTACGACAGCTACTTTCCGATCCAAAACAGCCTGAAACAAACCCTGCGTCACATCATTGCCGATTTTCGCTTCGGTCCCGCTTTCATCGATTTGGAGCGCGATATCCGTTATCTGGTGCGCAGCTTTTTGGACCAGTCCAGCCATGGCCGTTTCCCGCTGCACCTGATCCGCTTTGATATTTTAAAAAGCGCCTTTTACCGCAACAAGGCCGCTTACATCATTGGCCGGGTGGTAACACCTGAAGGCCAACAGCCCTTCGTGATCCCGGTGTTGCATCAGCAGGCTTGCTCCACCGCCCCTAGCGAAGGGCTGTACTTGGATACCCTGATCACCGAGCCCGAGCAACTGTCGGTGGTGTTTGGCTTTTCCCGCGCTTATTTTATGGTGCAAAGCCCGGTGCCTTCGGCCTTGATCCAGTTTCTGCGTGAACTGATGCCGCACAAAACCCTGGCCGAGCTTTATGCCAGCATCGGTTTGCACAAGCAGGCCAAAACCGAGTTTTACCGCGAGCTGCTGCAGCATTTAACCCGCTCCAGCGATCAGTTTGTCGCCGCGCCCGGGATCCGGGGCCTGGTGATGATGGTATTCACCCTCCCATCGTTTCCCTATGTGTTTAAAGTGATCCGTGATGAGTTTCCGGAAAGCAAACCCATCAGCCGCGCCACCGTCAAAGCCCGCTACCTGCAGGTGAAAAAACACGACCGGGTCGGCCGGATGGCCGATACCATGGAATACTCGGATGTGGCACTGCCCATCGACCGTTTTGCCCCAGAACTGCTGGCGGAGCTTAAGCAAAGCATCGGCGGCTCGCTGCGGATTGAAGATGAGCTGGTGGTGATCAAGCATCTGTATATTGAACGGCGGATGATCCCACTTAATTTGTATCTGGAGCAGGTGGGCAGCGATGAAAAAGCCCGCATCATGAAAGATTACGGCCAGGCACTGAAAGACATCATTGCTGCCAATATTTTTCCCGGCGATATGTTGCTGAAAAACTTTGGCGTAACCCGCCACAAGCGGGTGATTTTTTACGATTACGACGAAGTGCAGTACCTGCTGGATGTGAACTTTCGCGCCCTGCCGAAAGCCGAAAGCATTGATGACGCTCTTTACAGCGATGTCTCTGTCGCACCGGGCGATGTCTTTCCGGAGCAAATCAGCACCTATGTTACGGCTCAGCCCGAGCTACGGGATTTACTGCTCAAGTCCCACCCCGAGCTGATGGACCCGGCTTACTGGCAACAGATGCAGCAACGCATCCGCGCCGGTCAGTTTGACGATGTGTTTCCCTACCCGGATGGCATGCGCTTTAGTGCCCGTTTTGCAGGAAACTGATTCAGTTACACTAAAGAAACACCTTTATTACACATCACCTTGCAAAAAACCATGTCCAACTTGTAAATAAAAACCGCGCAACAACCTGATTTGGGAACACTTTATATATCTAGTTCTTCCTTGCATTCCACTTTTTCTTAACTATGCTCAAAAAGCACGCTGTGCCAAAAACACACGAAATATTCTGGAGAAAACACCATGCGAACCATGTTTGCTTTGAAACGTTGTACTGCAGGATTACTTTTGTTGTTGGGTACACTTTTTGCCGCCTATAGCTTTGCTTCGATTGCGGTTATTGTTCACCCATCCAATGAGAGCCAACTTGATACATCGTCCATAGAACGATTATTTATGGGGCGATTAAACTCCTTTGAAAACGGCAGGCCAGCAATTCCCATCAATGCTGCTGCGGGAACCCCTACCCGTGATATTTTCAATCAACGAGTCATCGGCAGAAGTGATGCGCAAATCAACGCATATTGGTCAAGACTACTGTTCACTGGAAAAGGGACACCACCTCGCGAAATGGCTTCCGATCAGGAAGTTTTATCCGCTGTGGCGGAGAACAAAGATGCGATTGGCTATGTTGCTTCATCCTCGGTCACAGATGCTGTCCGGGTCGTTGCAGTTTTTGAATAGAGGTGAGCTATGAATCATGTAAGAGCAATTATTCTGACAGGCCTGTGCGCTCTGCCTTTTGCTGCCATGGCCGATCTACACATCAGTGGTTTTGGCTCCATTAAGTTTGGCAAAACCTTCGGCACTGTCGATGACCCCATCAATATCGGTGAGCGCCGGGACGCCATTTTCACTGCCGATTTTTACGATGTTGGTCAATACGATAATGACCTCAACTTCCGCCCTGAGTCCAAAATAGCCATTCAGGGCTCCTACAGCTTTTCACCTAAGCTATCTGTTACTGCCCAAGCATTGGCCAAAGGGGTGGATAATTTTCGACCAGAGTTTCGCTGGTATTACCTAACTTATCGAGCCAACGACAACTGGACTTTCATGGCCGGTCGTCGCAACATTCCGATGTACTATTACTCAGAGTTTTATGAAGTTGGCTACGCCTATCCCTGGATGCGGCCACCAGCCAACCTGTATTGGTGGCAAGTGACGCAGTTTGATGGCATTCACGCTTCCTACAATTTTAACTGGGGCAGTCTCGATCACACCATTACAGCTTTTCATGGGAATGAGTACTCCTATGATAATAAGGAAATGAATTACTACGAGCGTCTGTATGGCAACCCAGTGTTTCAGGTTGATGAGTTTTGGACCAACATTACCGGTTTTAACTGGGTGATTGAAGGCGCTAGTTTTGATATCCGAATGGTGTACTTTCAAAACGACCGTGACAGAACCAGGTTTTTCAATGATGGCACAATCGACAAGTCTCCCTCGTTTTCACAGACCTTTATGGGCATAGGCGGCTCTTACTACCTCAACAATTTTACTTTTTTGTTTGATGCTAACTACGTCAATTACGACGATCCAGAGCGCGATACCCGCTTCCCTACCTATCTGCTTTCCGTGGTGTACCGCATTGGAGATTATCAGCCCTATATCAGCTACTCCAAAGCTGATCATCACCGCAAAAAAGCAACCAACTCTAAAGACTTAGAAGAACATCAACTCTGGAGTATCGGTGTACGCTACGACTTTAGGCCCAATATTGCGTTTAAGATCCAGTTCGACAAATTTGATGACCAAGGAGGCCCAGGCTGGGATTATCACGGCAGCTCAAAACTTTTAGCTGCTGGTATCGACTTTGTCTTCTAAACCTGATAACCAAGACAAACCGGCAACTTGCCGGTTTGTCTTATTCTTGCCGTAGATCCAATCACTTTGTATACTGCCGGCCCCATTATCAGGAGCCCCTGCCCTTGTCGCAGCAACAGATGCTACCTAAGCCACAGCAAAACTCCGTGCTTGCACTTCGCGAGCGCGAATTGCTGGCATCCAAACGGGTGTTTTTGGCCCGAGGCGCCAAACTAAAGCGCTGCCCGGCCTGTTTGCTGGCCGAGGCCCACTGCATCTGCGCTGCCAAACCCGAGCCACAACAAGGGGCTGCGTTTTGCCTGCTGATGTACAAGGGCGAAGCCTACAAACCCAGCAATACCGGCCGGCTGATTGCCGATGTGATGGCCGATAACCATGCATTTTTATGGCAGCGCACCGAAGTAGCCCCTGATTTGCTGGCGCTGCTGGCCAACCCGGCTTATGCCCCGGTGCTTATTTTCCCGCACGAATACGTTGAGCCAGCCCGCTGCATTTATACTTCGACCCAGCTCGCCAACCACACGGATGGCAAGACCCCGCTGTTTGTGCTGCTGGACGGCACCTGGCGTGAAGCCAAGAAAATGTTGAAAAGCCCTTACTTGCAATCCTTGCCGGTGCTTGGCATCGCGCCAGAGCAGGCCTCGGATTACCGGCTGCGTGAGGCCGCCCACCTGTACCAGCTGTGTACCGCTGAAGTGGCCATCGAAGTGCTGCACCTGGCAGCTTTGCCTGAGGCAAGTACCGCCTTGCAGCAGTATTTTCGCGCCTTTCGCGCCGCTTACCTGAAAACCAAACCGCATTTGGATCCCGACAAACAAAAAGCCAGTTAACCCACAGCATCAGCCTGCTTGAAATCATCACGCCATATAAAAATTACTGCGGGCTGGTAATTTCTACAGACTCCCGCCTTTCAGTCTGCTTTGATAACCCAGCGCAAAAATGCAAGATATTGATTTTAAATGACATTACCATGCTAATTAACCTGGCACAACCATTGCTTAGTATTTCATGAGTGATTACACCAACAACTTTTGGAACAGAGCTGTATGCGAAATACAGTAAGGAGCAACCATGTTAGGCTGGGCATTAACTTTTTTAATTGTTGCCATTATTGCAGCTGCACTTGGCTTTAGTGGTATTGCCGGAACTGCGGCGGGTATTGCGCAGATTATCTTTTACATCTTTGTGGTGTTGTTGCTAATTTCATTAGTAGCAGGCGCATTGCGGGGCAGGCCACCCAGGATGTAGCTCCTGCCGGGGGCGCTCTTCTGGCACAGCGATCAATCGAACTGATACTTCTCCAGCTTGTTGTACAAGGTTTTGACGCTTACCCCCAATTGCTGGGCAGTATCGGTTTTATTCCCTCCATTTTGGGCCAGGGTACGTAAAATCACTGCTTTTTCCACTTCATCCAATCGAACGCCTACGGGCACCGAACCTGATTCCAGCTCGCAATCATTCTGGCCCGGCATGCATTCATCCAATAAAAGATGGTTGGGCTCTATGATGTTGTCTGCCAGAATATAGGCCCGCTCAACGGCATGCTTTAACTCCCGTACATTGCCAGCCCAGCTATGGCTGGCTATCAAGCATTGCGTTTCGGCTGAAAATTGCTTGGTTTGCTGCTCCTGCACATTGCGATAAGCCAGAAAATGTTGTGCCAACCCCAGCACATCCTGATCCCGCTCGCGCAGTGGCGGTACATGAATTGGGAACTGTGCCAGACGGAAATACAAGTCTTCTCTGAGCATACCATCAGCAATGGCCAGCATCGGATCACGATTGGTTGCCGCGGCAATACGCACCTGCGCTGAAAACACCTTGTCACTGCCCACAGGCCGATACTCACCATTTTCCAATACCCGCAACAGCTTGACCTGATGCTCTATGGGCATTTCGGTGATTTCATCCAGAAATAAGGTACCGCCTTTTGCCTGAGCAAAAACGCCCTGATGATCACGATGGGCGCCGGTAAAAGCGCCTTTGTTATGACCAAACAACTCGCTGTCAATTAACTCTGGACTTAAAGCACCACAATTAATGGCCACAAATGGTTTGTCCGCACGCATGCTAGCCAGATGCAACGTATTGGCGACTAGCTCTTTACCAGCACCACTTTCTCCTACAATCAGTACGTTGGCATCTGTCACCGCAACCTTACGGATAGTCCGGTACAGTTTTAGCATTGGTTTGGAAGAACCCACCAGTAAACCGAACTGATCGAGCTCACTGCAGGTTGCGCTCACATCGGTGCGCTTAGTACTTAACTGCTGATAAAAATCATGCAGCGTGTCGAGCAATGAGGCCACATCCAGCGGAGCTCTGAAATGGTAACCTGCCCCCTTGCGCATCAGTTGATCCAGTCTGTCATTAGGGGTACCGCTGCTGATAAAAATGAAATCGATTTCTGTCAGAATCTTACTGTCAAGCAGGGCCTGATGATCAGCATCATGATGTTGATCGGTCTCAATCAGTGCCAACTCGCAGTCTTGCTGCTGCAGTTGCTCTGACCAGGTTGAATCATCACCACTTTTCACAATGATAAACTGCCTGATTATGGCAGAGCGCTCTAATTCATCCGCCAGCTTAGGATCGCGCACATGAATAAATAACCTGGGTCTGCTCATAGCAACTCTCTGTGGTGTGATGCCCTACTCTAGACCAGCCATGTAAAATGAACAATGGTTTCCGGTAAAACTTACTTAAAAAGTGGGACAGGACAAAAGCAATACAGTTTTTTCTTTATAATTCATTAGTATAGAAGTGGTACATGAATTGAATATGAATTTATGGAGACAGATACTTCAGGAGAGCACATTGTGTTGGATAACCAGCCAAAATCGATCATTCTGGCAGCACAGGATCAAGCCATCATCCGGGAAGTCGCCGCTATCTGCACACAAGCCAGGCACTTTTATCAGCAAGTGATCCCCGAAATAACCAACAACAACATACGACGTTATTTTGTAGCGCTGGTACAACTTCATCAACTACCACCTGCATTGCGCACAGCTCAACGACCGAAGGCGGCAAGAGCCAACGACACTGCTACTCTCTGGCAGTGGTATCACAGTCACAGCAAGGCCATAACGGCAAACCAGGCTCATTGGAGCACAGAGTTGCCTCAGCAGCTACTTTTCCAATTGGCCATCTTTAAACGCCTTAGCCGTCAACTCGTTCAACCTGACCATGCCAGGGAACTGGCAAAGCTGACAGCCAGCTTACAAATACTGGCAGATGAGTTCATTCCATTGCTACTGAACGAGGAACTCTGAAATTTTTACCGATAGGCAGGTTAAAATTACAATCAAAAAATTAACACAAAATGAACAAAATCACTCATTCCACGATAAAACAAATACTTACGATACGACAAAATGTTGGCATCAAACTGGCAACCTTGAAAGTGTCCCACAACAAAAGGAGTCTATATATGAAACGCACACTTGTAGCCGCAATGATGACCCTGACCCTGGCTGGTACTTCTGCTGCTGTCTCTGCCAACGACTGGCAAGATACAGCTAAAGATGCCTGGATTGTTGGTAAAGCCGAAACAACCTTGCTGCTAAACAGCAATTTAAATTCCTTTAAAATCAATACCAATGTCGAAGACGGGAACGTTATCTTAACCGGTCAGGTTGCCACTGAAGTGGATAAAGCCCTGGCTGGCGAACTGGTTGAAAATCTGGAAGGAGTAAAATCCGTCGACAATCAGTTAACCGTCATGCCAGCCGACCGGGCGCGCAGTGACGATGAACAGGATAGCAACAGACTAACGGATGCCAAAATTGCCACCGTGGTAAAAACCCGCCTGCTGCTCGAATCCGAAGTCAGCGGCACCGCCATCAAGGTTGATGTCAGTAATGGCGTTGTGACCCTGCAAGGTGAGGTAGATTCAGCTTCCGAACGCGACCTGGCTGAAGCCCTGGCCAAAAAGTCAAAAGATGTCACTCGGGTAGATAATCAACTGCGAGTAGCCAGTTCCTGATTTATCCGCACAACTTAATTTCGGTAAAACTATCTGGCCGGCTTGGCAACAAGCCGGCTTTATTTTAGTTGAAAAAGATTGATCTGCATCAAATCTTACTTATAATACTTTCAGAAATTTCTGAATACTCAAAAAGAGGCACCCATGCGGATGACACCGATGATCGAGTCTTTTGTATTTCATTTTGGCGAAATGGGCAGTCGCTGGGGCTTTAACCGCACTGTTGGTCAAATCTACGCGCTGCTGGTGATAAGCGAACAACCACTGAGTGCCAATGATATCGGCGAAATGCTGGGGATTTCCCGTGGCAATGTCAGCATGGGTCTAAAAGAGCTACACAGTTGGCAACTGGTGCACACCACCCACCGCCCCGGCGATCGCAAAGATTACTACCAAAGCCGTGGCAGTATTTGGGATATGGCCAACCGGGTGTTTGAAGAGCGCCGCAAACGCGAAATGGACCCAACACTGTCACTGCTGCGCGATATTCTGCTGGATGAAGCAGGCAATGCCGAAGAGGCTTATGCCCAGGAGCGCATCGCCGAAATTCACGACTTACTGGAAAACATCACCGAATGGACGCAAAGCCTGCAGTCCTTGTCGCCGGAAAAGCTCAATACCTTAATGAAGCTGGGCTCCGGTGTAGGCAAGGTGCTGGAATTTAAAGACAAACTGATGGCAAAAAAAGCCGACTAACGAGGTCATTATGTTGGACACTCTTATCCTGTCGCGGATCCAGTTTGCCGCCAATATCAGCTTTCATATCCTGTTCCCCACCATCACCATTGCGCTGGGCTGGTTGCTGTTTTACTTCAAAGTCCGCTTTGATATCTCCAAACACCCGGTCTGGATGCGGGCCTACCGCTTTTGGGTGAAAGTCTTTGCCCTGAGTTTTGCCCTGGGCGTGGTCAGCGGCATTACCATGTCGTTTCAGTTCGGCACCAACTGGCCCGGTTTTATGGAAACCGTCGGCAATATTGCCGGCCCTTTGCTGGCCTATGAAATCCTGACCGCTTTCTTTTTAGAAGCCACTTTGCTTGGCATTATGCTGTTTGGCTTTCAGCGGGTGCCGGGCTGGGCTCATACCGGCGCCACCTTTTTGGTGGCGCTGGCCACCACCTTGTCGGCCTTTTGGATCCTGGCGCTCAATTCCTGGATGCAAACGCCAGTCGGCTTCGAAATGCGCGATGGCGTGGCACATGCCACCGACTGGCTGGCGATTATCTTTAACCCCTCTTTCCCCTATCGGCTGGGTCATATGCTATTGGCTTCGGCATTGACGGTCTGTTTTTTGGTGGCTGGCCTGTCAGCTTATCGCCTTTTGCGCGGGGACAGCAAAAAAGCACCGCAACTCACCTTAAAAACCGCCTTGTTCAGTGCTGCCTTGCTGGTTCCACTGCAAGCCTTGGTAGGTGACTTGCATGGTCTGAATACGCTGGAGCATCAACCACAAAAAGTAGCTGCAATGGAGGGGCTTTGGCAAACCCAGCAAGGCGCCCCTTTTGTCCTCTTTGCCATTCCAGATGAAGACAGCCGCCAAAACCGCTTTGCGCTGGAAATACCCAAACTGGCCAGCCTGATTTTAACCCATGAACTCAATGGCGAGCTGCAAGGCTTAGATGACTTTGTCGGCAAACACCCACCGGTTGCACCGGTTTTCTTTAGCTTTCGTATTATGGTGGGCATCGGCCTGTTAATGCTGGCCATCGCCTGGTGGTGCAGCGCCCGTTTGTACCGCCATGGCAACCTGACACAGCTGCAACTCAAACTGCTTGTCGGTATGACCTTTTCTGGCTGGATTGCCACTCTGGCAGGATGGTATGTAACCGAAATTGGCCGCCAGCCATACCTGGTGTATGGCGTACTGAAAACCCGCGATGCAGTCACTACCATCGCCAGTGAGCAGGTGGCCATTACCCTTACGTTGTACCTGCTGCTGTATGCGGTGCTGCTGTTTGCCTACATCAAAACCCTCTTTGTACTGGCCAAACGGGCGGTTGATGTCGAAGAGTATGATCTAACTCAGCCTGGCCTGCCCGAGCGCAAAGCCTGTGCACCAGCAGAAGGAGCCTCCGCATGAGCTGGTTAACCGCAGACAATCTGGCACTGGCCTTTGCGGCTTTCACTGCCTTGTCGTTGTTGCTGTATGGAATATTGGATGGCTACGATCTGGGGGTAGGCATTACCCTGCCGATGGAAAATGAAGCCTGGCGCGATACCGCCATTGCGTCGATCGGTCCCTTCTGGGACGCCAACGAAACCTGGCTGGTAATGGCAGTTGGCTTGCTACTGGTGGCCTTTCCTGCGGCCCATAGTGCTATTTTAAAAGCCATGTACTTACCCGCAGCCTTTTTGCTGATTGGTTTGATCCTGCGCGGTGTGGCCTTTGACTTTCGTGCTAAAGTCAAACCAGCGCAAAAACGTAACTGGGACTGGACCTTCAAAGCCGGCTCCTTGCTGGCCACCTTCAGTCAGGGTTTTATGCTGGGCATTTACGTGATGGGCTTGAACTACCAACTGAGCAGTGTGCTCTTTGCCAGCTTCAGTGGCTTGTGCGTCACCGCCGCCTACGCCATGATTGGCAATGCCTGGCTGATTGGCAAAACCAGCGGTGAGCTGCAACGCCACGCCATCGCCACCTGCAAAAAAGCCGGCGTACTGACCTTTGGCGGTATTCTGGCAGTCAGTATGATTAATCCCCTGGTCAATGCCAATGTCTATGCCGTCTGGACCGAGCCACCATTGGCGTATTTTTATGCTGCCATCCCACTGCTCTGCTTTGGTATGTTTGCTTTGGGCTATCTGGTGTTAAAACGCCTGCCACTGCCGGATGACAAAGGCGCCTGGCTACCCTTTTGGCTAACACTGATTATTTTTATCTGCTGCTTTGCCGGCCTGGCACTTAGCTTCTACCCCTTTGTAGTGCCAAACGAAATGACGCTGTACGAAGCTGCCAGCTCGAAAGAATCCTTGCAGATTATTTTCTTTGGTGCTGTATTCGTATTGCCATTTTTGTTGGCTTACACGGCTGTGGCCTATTACGCCTTTCGTGGCAAGGCCGATGATTTGAAATACTACTGAGCTGACGTAGCTCCGAGTTTAACCGGGCGCTGCCATAAATTTTGATGCAGCGCCCATTCACCAATGTTATGATTCAGCCAATCAATGTCCAACCAAATAAGCATTGAACGGATGAATATCAACAAAGTCGATTTAAACCTGCTGGTCTATCTGGATGTGTTGTTGCGGGAGAAAAACGTCACCCGCGCTGCCAACCAGCTCAACATCACTCAGCCGGCGATGAGCAATGGCTTAAAGCGCTTACGCGATTTGCTAAACGATCCTATTTTGGTCCGTACCTCCGAGGGCATGGTGCCCACCGAGCGTGCTAAAGAGCTGGCACCCATTGTACGCGGTGTACTGCTGACGCTGGAAGAAAGCCTGCAGCCACACAAGGATTTTGACCCCAGCCAGAGCAGCCGGGTGTTTCGCATTATGGCCAGCGATTACGCAGCCTCCACTCTGATCCCGGCTCTGCTGAAAAAAATGCGCGAGCAGGCACCGGCCACCACGCTGGATATTATGACGCCGTCCGATGTCACTTTTCACGATGTGGAAAACGGCAAGGTGGATATGGCGATTAACCGCTTCGATCAACTGCCGCAGTCATTCCATCAGAAAACCGTCTGGCGCGACAGTTTTGCCTGTCTGGTCAACCGGCAGAACCCGGTATTAAAGCAGTTTAATCTGGAAAGCTACCTGAAAAGCCGTCATATCTGGGTTAGTAAAACCGGTTTTGGCGTTGGGGTTGGCATGGATCCCAAAGACATTCAAAAGCTCGGCTGGGTCGATGAAGCCCTGGCCAAGCTGGGCAAACAGCGCACCATCAGCGTTTTTACCCGTAATTACCATGTCGCCATGCATCTGGCGGTGGAAATGGACTTAATCGCCACCCTGCCGCTGCGGGCGGCCCGGCTGTACGAAAACGACGACAGCATGGCGATTTTAGACCCGCCCTTTGCCATCCCATCCATCGAGCTGAAAATGATCTGGAGCCCGTTGCTGCATCAGGATGCCAGCCATATCTGGCTGCGCCGGCTCATCACTGAAACAGCGGATGAGATTAACGCCTGAAAGAATACAATAGAACCAATAAGCGTCTACACACCCTCAAAAGATCCAAGGAGAATATCGTATGATCGAAGTGTCTTATTCACACAACAAGGACGGCACAGGTGAACTGGTTGAAAAAACAACTCAGGTTACAACCTATCAGGAGTTGTGCGACCTTATTGATGCTTACCCATGGGATACTGAGATCGCGTTATTTGAAAAATCAGGCGTAGGTGGTGGTATCACAGTGGTCAGCGGGGATGTCAAACAGCAATGTGCCAGCTATTTGCTGATCCCTGTTGAGACTGGCAAAGCTTTGCTCAATTTAGACATCCTTTTAAAGCCTGGCTTTTTGGCGATCTTCGGTCGCAAGGCAACAAGTACCGATTTTGGTGAAATGACCATTAAGGAGGCTAAACTCAAACTGAAAGAGCTGTTTGATCACTCCATCGCATCGCTTTATCAGAAGTATAAGTAGCGGCGACTGCTAACAAGAACCGATGTTCAGGTTATGTCACGGCTCTGCATTGGTTAGATCCAGACAAACCTCCTGCTTAAGCCGATAACACCAGCCTTGCGTTGTATACTCGGCTAATGCACCGTTGTATGGGTTTACTGGAAAATTTTCTGGCTTCAGCGCTTGCATCGCCGAATGATCGATCAGCAATAGGGTCTGAAGTATATACAGTTTACTATCCAATCGAATGCGATCATACAGGCTCCGATCAGGGAAGGATGCAAACAGCTCGACCAAGTGCCCTCCCAGATAATTTCGGTAGTAGCGTTTTAGCATCTCAACACTGCCCAACGAGACATAGTGCTGATCGGGCTGTTCATCCAACCATTGTTGGTACAACATCGCTTTACTGGACACCTGACTTGCATCGGCAATGCCACTGCGCAGGTACATTGCATTGAGCGTCATCTTGGGTTTGTAAAAAGTATTGCGGGTTGATTGAGTCAATATATCCGGGTCGATATGACTTAACAACTGGATCTGGTTGGTCAGTTCCGCCTTTTTCGCTGGTAAATTTGTCACTTCCGCCAACGAGAGCGGCTGCAATGCATCCACGAGTTGGGTTAAAGGTTCTGACTGCACTTTCTTGAGCGCCCATACCAAAGGCAGTACATGGTTATACCAATCGACATGGATCTGCATACTCTGCAGTAAGTCTGTAGGCTGCTGCAATTGCCGTCTTGTCAGGCGAATGTAGTCAGCGAGTCGCAGCTCCGCTTCAGCATGCCGCTGCTGCAAAATCAGTTGATAGATTGAAATGGCATACAACTGTTGCAGCGAACTAAGCTGCCTCCAGTTTAAAGACAAAGAGCCGCTTTTAAGTGGGGTAAGCTCCGTACTGCTGTGCAAGGCCTGATAAGAACTCAGCAAATCAGTATAAGACTGCAGTAGCAAGCCCAACTCTGTACTGTGTTGCTGCAATAGTTGCTGACATGCGGTTTCAGCAATCGAACACCAGAGTTCATGCTGATGGATATCTTCCAACTCAAACAGCCGCGGCAAACGTTCCGTTGAGAGATCATGCTGCCCTTGTTGATAGAGCCGCCACACCTTGGCCGGGTCCCCCCCTGATTCGGGCAACGACATCAGCTGAATGTAAAAATTATCCTGACGGACTTGCCGCTCAGACAGCTCTGCTATCAACGGCGGAATCCCAGGGTTTATTGGATCATCAGTAAGAAGCTTGTAACCTAAATAAGCGGCCAGTGGCGCAATAATGACATAACAAATAGCTCCGAAGACCACTAGGTACCGAGCGTACAACGGCATAACTCACTCAAGATGTGATGAAAACCCTACAATAATCACATACGGCAACAAAATCAATGTAATTGCAACAGTTTCGATAAAATTCAGCCGCTGCCAACATCAGCAAGATCAGCAGCGGCTGCAGTGGCTCCCAGCATCCCAGGTTAGGAAGAGCCAAAGTTTTTAAAGGTGTTTGGTGTTACGGCAGTAAGTCGTAAGCCGGTAAGGTTAAAAAGTCCACCAGTTCATCGGCGGTGGTAATATCCAGCAGCAGGCTTTTGGCCCGCTCAAAGTTCTGGCTGGCCCAGGCGTCGCTGCCCACCTCCCCTTTCACTACCTCCGCTTCTTCATCCAGCATACGGGCAAACAACTGCTTGGTGACCAGTTGGCCATTGCTCAGCGTTTTGCCATGCTGGATCCACTGCCAAATGGAGGCACGCGAAATTTCAGCGGTGGCGGCATCTTCCATCAGGCCATAAATCGGCACACAGCCTTTACCGCTGATCCAGGCCGCCAGGTACTGCAGCGCCACCCGAATATTGGTGCGCATCCCGGCTTCGGTGCGTTCGCCCTCGCACGGCGCCAGCAAGTCGGCAGCCGTGACCGGCGCGTCCTGCTCGCGCAGCACCTGCAATTGATTGGGTTTGTCCCCCAAGTGCTTGTTCAGCACAGCGCCAGCTGTCGCAGCCAGGCCTGGGTGCGCTATCCAGGTGCCATCGTGACCATTGCTGGCTTCAAGCTCTTTGTCAGCGGTGACTTTGGCCAAAATGGCTTTATTTTGCTCCGGATCTTTCGCAGGAATTAATGCGGCCATGCCGCCCATCGCCAAGGCACCGCGCTTGTGACAGGTTTTGATCAGCAAACGCGAATAAGCGCTTAAAAACGGCTTATCCATGGTGACCACCTGCCGATCAGGCAGCACCCGATCCGGGTGGTTTTTCAAGGTTTTAATGTAGCTGAAAATATAATCCCAACGGCCACAGTTCAGCGCTACGATGTGATCGCGCAGGCTATAAAGGATTTCATCCATCTCGAACACGGCGGGCAGGGTTTCAATCAATACGGTAGCGCGAATGGTACCGACCGGCACACCAAATTTTTGTTCAGTGTAACGAAACACATCATCCCACCATTTGGCTTCCTGGTGGCTTTGCAGCTTCGGCAGGTAAAAATAGACGCCGGTGCCCATCTTCTGACGCTGTGACAGATTGTGAATAAAGTACAGGGCAAAATCCATCAGCGCGCCCGGTATCACTTCGCCATCAACCTGCAGGTGCTTCTCCCAAAGATGCAGGCCCCGTACCCGGGCAATCAGCAAGGCAGGGTTTTCTTGCAGCGCATACTGCTTGCCACTGTGCGGATCGGTATAGCTGATGGTCCCCAGGTTGGCATCGCGCAAATTTATCTGGCCTTCGACCACCCCCTGCCAGGTCGGCGACTGCGCATCTTCAAAGTCGGCCATAAAGACTTTCACATCGGCATTGAGTGCATTGATCACCATTTTGCGATCAACCGGGCCGGTAATTTCCAGCCGGCGATCCTGCAGATCGGCTGGAATAGCAGCCACCTGCCAGACATCTTCCCGAATGGCCTTGGTCTCTGGTAAAAAATCTGGCAAAGCACCAGCATCAAAGCGCGCCTGCTTTTTCCCACGCTCGGTCAATAACTGCTGCAAACGGGGCCTAAACTCACGCGTTAGCTCCACCAGCAAAGCACAAGCCTCCTCCGTAAAAACCTGCTCCAATTGTTGTTGAAAGCCAGCATCGGCCGGATTGGTTTGAATAGACAGGTTTTGGCGTTCAATCATTGTGGTCGTCATGGGCGTCTCCTGCTCGGCCAGCAACACTGGCCAGATGATTAGTTTCTATCCTGAAATAAAGACTCAGGCGGCAACTTGTTAGCAATACCCCACTATAGGCTGCGGCACATCATAATTAAAATCAATGAGCGATATACTTGCGATTCATTTAGGAAATACACAGTACAAACAAAGCCATTAATGTTGGCACGCCTTATGCTTTATTCCGGTCAGAACAGGAAAGCACTTGTGTTTACGTCAATTTCTTGTCGGAGGAATCATGGAGTTTGTCTTGCTATTGCTGGTTGCCTTGGTGGTGGTTGCTGCACTTGTTGCCAGTCGCTTTGTTGAGCAGGGTAATCCATTCCCGTTTCAAAAGCGTGGGCCCATTTTCACTTCGGTAGAGCGCGGTTTTCTGCGTATGCTTGAACAGGCAGTAGACAACGAGTACAAAGTTTTAAGCCGGGTAAAGCTAGCCGATGTGCTGGAATTTAAGAAAAACACCAGCTCGAAAACCAGGCGCACAGCTTTGCTGAAAATGAACAACAAGTACCTGGATTTTGTGCTCTGTGATCCGAACGACATGAGCATTGTGGCGGTCATAGATTTGGTGAATCAGCACTCCAAACAGGGCCACAAAGCCAGCCACGACTGGTATGTCAGTGGAGCTCTGGAGGCGGCTGGTTTGCCATATCTACGGATGAAAATCAAACAAGGCTACAGTATTGGGGATATCCAGCAATGCCTGATTAGTCGCCTGGGTGCCACTATTAAAAAGACTGAGCCACTGATTAAAGGCCGGTTTAAAAAAGGCCCAACCCGTCCGGTCCGCCCCATGCGGCCAGTGATGCCTGCAGCCAATCCATCGGATACCATAGCAGCTCTGCCTTTAAAGCCAACCATGGCTCGAATTACTCCAGGTTTATCGCAGTCGCAAATTAAAGCGCAGTCGACGGCCCTGGTACAAGCTTCTTAACGCATTGGAGAAATGAGTCACTCCTGCGATAAGTCGGATGCCGCCTGCTGCAACAGGCGGCATCATTTTTCCTTTCATAACACCGAAACCGGCAAAAAAGTGCTAAAGTCACACTCCGGGCTGCCGATAACCTGATGACGTTTGACCCAACCCAAGGAGGTTTTATGAGTCAATCTGTTGGCGCTACGGCTTCGGCCCAGGCGTTTGAAGTACTGGGAGCTGTGATGGCAAAGAAGCAGCAAAACCAGGAAGCACAAATGGCGACTTTGTTGGTAGAAAGTGCGATGCAGACCAGCGCTGCAGTTCAAAGCCCTTCGCCTGTTGGCAATCTGGGGATGAACATCAACATCAAAGTCTGATGTGGCAAAGGCAGTTCAGTAACGTCCCTTCCGGGCCATACTGGCTGCCTTTTTTATGGCAGAATTATGGTAAAGCACTATACTGGAAATGCAGTGGTTTTATTGATATTCTATTAACACAGCAGCACAGCAAAAGGAAATTGCGATGGACACCAACACAGCTCTGATCATTGATGACAATGCCACCATTCGTGAATTGCTGCGCCAAACCCTGAAATTACTTGGTTTCTCACACATCGTGGATGCAGACACAGGTCATCAGGGATTGCTGCAACTTGAAAATCAAAACTATGATGTGATCTTTCTTGATCTTGAACTGCCAGATATTCATGGCACCAAGCTGCTGCACCAACTGAAAGCGCAAGCACCGACCAGCCCTGTGGTTGTGGTCACCGCCCATAATACCGTAGAAAACCTGAAGTTTAGTGTACAGGCAGGGGCCGCTGGCTTTATCGCCAAACCCTTTTCTGCCGGTAAAATTCAAAGCATTCTGCAAAAAAACCTCAGCAATACTCCGCGTCCGGCTACTGCTAAGGGCTTTGGCTGGGCCAGCCGTAGTTAATGCCGCACTGGCCGCTTACCGGTGAAGGCATGCACCAAGTGCTCACTGGCACCAATAATCAATAAATACAGCACAGGAACCAGTAATAAAGTCAGCAACATCGCTCCAAGCAAACCGCCAATCACGCTGATTGCAAGTGGCTGCATGATCTCGGCACCTTCACCCAACCCTATCGCCAGAGGGGTCATCCCCAGCACAGTGGTGAGCGTGGTCATCAAAATAGGCCGCAACCTGATTTGACCTGCTTCAACAATGGCTTGCTGCATGCCCTTACCTTCAGCACGACCAAACTCAATGTACTCTACCAGCAAGATGGCATTGTTCACGACAATGCCAATCAAGAGTACTACCCCAATCAGCACCGGGGCCGACAGCAAACTACCGGTCAGCCATAAAGCCAGCACCACGCCCATGAGTGACATAGGTGCCGCAGTAATTATCACCAGTGGATTACTCAGCTTTTCGTACTGCACCGCCAACACCACAAAGACCAGAAAAATTGACAGCACTATCACCAGGCCAAGCTCTCGCTGGGTTTCCTGCATGGTTTCCCATTGCCCCCCTAAAATCAGGCTAAACTGATCCGGCAACTCCAAGCTTTCCAGCCGCCGTTCCACTTCAGCCATCAGGCTGGCAACATCCGACTCGGCAGTGTTGATATCGGCATTCATCCGAAGTAAGCGACTTTGATTCTCACGCTCAATATGAGCCGGGCCATCGGTTAGCTCAAACTGGGCCAAATCGCGTAAAAACACCGTTTGCCCCTGTTTACGGAACAACAACAAATTACCCAGTTGCTCGGCATCCCGCACCTGAGAGCGGGGCAATTGCACCCGAATATCGTATTCACGGGTTTGATCGACAAAACGTGATGGCACAGCGCCATGCACCGCCTGTCGAATGGCCTGACCAACCTCTGCCACACCCAAACCAAAATCTGCTGCCCGCTCACGATCCACCCGGATTTGCAACAAGGGACTTTGCTCTTCACGGGCGGTTTCCAGCCCCTGCAACCCTGGCACATCCTGCAATAAAGCAGCGATTTGATTGGAGACACGGTGCAGGCCGGCTAAATCCTCGCCGACGATAGCCACAGAAAAGTCGGCCCCGGCCCGGCCAAAACGCAAACCACGGATGCTGGGTGGACGCACACTGATGCGGGCACCGGGCAAAGACAGCTGCTGCAATGCCTGCTGGGTATGACTCACCCACTGCCCTGCCGTCATCTCAGGTCGCTGACTGGCCAGGGTGAGCTGCATACGGAAGTTCGCCACCCCAGGGCGCTCATTGACAATGCCACCGCTTAAGTGCCCGCCGACTAAAGCAAACAAGGTTTCTACATGCGGCATGGAGGCCAGCAATGTTTCAACTTCACGACTTATGGCCTCTGTTTCCTGTGGTGGGGTCCCGGGCGGCAATGCAATACGTACTGACACACTGCCATCGTCAACCGGTGGTAAGAATTCGCCACCCAGTTGCTGAAACAGCTGGTAACTGCCCACAAAAGCCACAGCAGTAGCCGCCAGCACCCACCACCGTGCTTTAAGCACCCAGCCAAGCAGACGACCGTAGCTCAACCTGAGTGTGTCCAGTAATCGATGAAAGCTACGCACGGGCAGACTCTTGCTCAACCCACTTTGCCAACGCACCTTGCCCAGCAAAGCCGCCAACATCGGCACCAGCGTCAGGGCAGCAACTAAAGTAGCCAGGATCGCAAAGGAGATGGTCAAAATCATTTCCCGGAACACCAATGCCGCCATACCGGTGATCAACAGAAAAGGCACCACAGCCGCCAGATTGGTCATGGTTCCGGCAATCACTGCCGAGGCGACTTCCGCCGAGCCATCTTTAGCCGCCTGGTTTGGTGCTTTATGCAACTGCTCGTTATGACGAAAAATGTTCTCCAGCATCACAATGGCATTGTCCAGCAATAAGCCTATACCCAGCGCCAGACCGCCCAGACTGATGATGTTGATGGTCAACCCGCCTTGTCCCATCAGGGCAAAAGTCGCCATCAATGCAATCGGAATGGATAAGCCGATAACAAAGCTTTTGCGCAAACTGCCCAAAAACAGCCAGACCACCAGCATCGCCAGACTGCCGCCTAAAAGGGCGGCGCTGGAGACACTGGCGATGGCTCCGCGGATAAAAAAGGCCGGATCATTGATGGCCTGAACGGCCATATCCGCCGGAATAAACCCCGAGCGATCCAGCTGCGCGATAGCACTTTGTACTTGCTCAACCACTTCAACCGTATTGGCTTCCGGCAATTTAAAAACCGACAACTGCACCGCTGGTACGCCATTTAATCGGCTGAAGACCCGCTGCTCGCGAAAGCTATCGGAAACCGTTGCTACTTCACGCAAACGGATCCGATGGTCAGAGCCAGGCAGTGGCAGCATCAGTTGCTTAATGTCTTCAACGCTGCGAAAGCGGCCTTCGGTTTTGGACATCACATCAAAGCGATCCGAGGTGACCCAGCCGCCAGCGATATCGACATTTTCTGCGGCCAGCTGCTGTACCACATCCTGCATAGTCAGCTGATAAGCAGCCAATCGATGCTGATCCAGCACCACCTGCACTTCCCGCTCCAAACCGCCAGCGGCCTCAACCGAGGACACCCCTTCGATGGCGATCAAATGCGGTGTCAGGCGATTTTCTATCCAATCACGTACTTCAACTTCGGTTCGAATGGGTGAGCTAAAACCAGCCTGCCATATAGGGGCCTGGGAGGGATCAAACTTATACAGCCGGGGTGGCTCGATATCACGAGGTAACTGGGTGCGCGCCAGCTCCAGTGCCCGGGATGCATTTTGTAAGGCGACATCCAGATTGGTGCCATAACTAAAATGCAAATTAACATTGGTTCGCCCTTCCGATGCCCGGCTGTCGATATGCACCAGATTTTCAACCGAAGCCAGGTTGCGTTCCAGCACCCGGGTCACCTGCTCCTCCATCACCTCCGGCGCTACCCCGGAGTAATTCACCGTAACCCGAATTTGTGGGTACTCAATGTGCGGCAATAAATCCACCGGCAAGCGCTGAATGAAAAACAGCCCCAGCACCAAAATAACCGATGCCAGTGCTAGCGTGCCAACCGGGCGGTCAATGGCCCAACTGGTAATTGCGGACGTGCTGCTGGCTGTTGTTTTGCGCATAGGACTTACCCCCGCCAACCAACGATACGAACACGCTGGCCTTCGGTCATTTCACTGGCCAGCGCTGCCAATACCACTTCGCCAGCTTCAACCCCCTCGGTAATTTCCAGCCACTGACCGCGCTGCACCCCGGTTTGCACTGCACGTTTCTCCAGGCGTTCATTGGCAATGACCATCATAAAAGCACCTTCTTCCTGCTGTACCACAGCCGTGACGGGCACTGCCAAGGCATCCTGCCTGGGATCTATCATCAGATTCACCCGCCCCAGGAAGCCTGGCCGAACCCCTTGCTGCCAGGCCTCTTTAGGCAAAGCCACTTCCACAGTGATAAAACGACTGCTAAGTTCAGCCGTTGGGAAAATCCGGCGGATCTGAGCGGTCAGGCTGCGCCCCGGCATCGCAT
Source organism: Alkalimonas mucilaginosa (assembly GCF_036327005.1). Classification (NCBI taxonomy): domain Bacteria; kingdom Pseudomonadati; phylum Pseudomonadota; class Gammaproteobacteria; genus Alkalimonas; species Alkalimonas mucilaginosa. The sequence goes on along the minus strand of NZ_JAUGZK010000001.1, from coordinate 217,064 downwards.
CCAACTGCACCTCAACCTGTTGCCCCAGGGTCAGATAAGCCACATCGAGTTCAGACACACCCAGGTGCAGTACCAGTTGCGATACATCGGTTAGCTCCAGCAAAGGGTCCTGTTCGCGAATGCTTTCACCAAGTTCAACCCAGCGCCGGCTCACCACTGCATCACGCGGTGCCAACACAGTGCCAAAAGCCACCCGAGTTTGCCACAATTGGTATTCGCTTTCAGCGACCCGCAAGGCCGCCGCCTGTGCCTGATACTCCGAAGAGCTTGTCAGCTCACGCTGATAAAGCTCGGCCTGACGCCGATACGCTAATCGTGCTTGCTCCAGCAAGGCCTCTGCCCGCGCCAGCTCAGCCCGTTGCTCTGCCTGATCCAGGCTAAGCAGCAATTGGCCACTGCGAACGTGATCGCCTTCTTCAACCAACAATTGCCGGACAATTCCGCGGGTTTGCGCTGAAATACGCACGGTTTCAAGCGGCCGAACGGTAGCAGAAAGCAGCAATCGACGGGACAAGTCCCGATGCTGTACTTCAGCGGCAGCCACCGCAATGGTCCTGGCTTCGGATGTGACACTGGATGAGCTGCCCACTTGCTCAGCAGATTCACAGCCAGTCAAGAGCATAAATAGCAGCAGCAATCCCCCTTGTTTCCAACCGGTGGCTCTGTGTAGCTTCACATCTTTCCCCTTCGAATCACGCTTCAATGACGGACTATCTACCCATAGGGTTACTGATAAACTATACCAGTGGTTTTTTACCAAGCAGACTGCTATCGGTTCTTTCCCCTTTCAAATACGACAGAACACAATAAAATTGTTCAAAAAACACTCAAGCCATCCCCCCCTTCAGCCGATAACCAGATATCATCCCCCAGCCGGAGCCTGTTATGGAACTTATGACAGCAACGCAACAACTCCGGGCGACGGAAGTCAGTGCAGTGTTTCAGGGTCGCCAGGAGCAACGAAGCCAAGTGCCTGCCAACCGGGCAGTTACACCTGTATTGCCTGCGCAAGCAACAGAGCGGGCGCAACAGGCACTGCAACGCAACCGCATTGAGCCAGCAGCAGAAGCCGTTGATAACCAACCGGCTGACGAAGAGCAAGCACTGGAAGAAAAAGCCTTCAATGCCTATCAGACTGTTGGCATGGTCAAGCGTATTCTGGAGCAGCTATCCAACCGCCAGATTGAACTCTACCAGCTCAGTCCAACTGGAGAAACACCTCAGATCAGAGCTGCAGAGCCAACCGGCAACGATGAGCTGATCCGCATTACCGAATGGGAGTTTGGCTATCAGGCAGTCTCTGCCAGTTTCAGTGGCTCGGCACAATTGGCTGATGGCCAGCAAATCAACTGGGACTTTTCGTTTCAGATGGAATACAGCTGGGCTACCATCAGCAGCCGTACTCTGCTGGCCAGCGAGCTGCAGGATCCTATCGTCATTAGCCTGAATGGCATGCCAGCGCAACTAAGCGGCGATACTTTTAGTTTTGATCTCTTTAATACCGGTGTGCCGGTGCAACTGCCCAACCTGGCAGCGCAGCAGTTTTATCTGGGGCTGGATAAAACCGGCAATGGCAGAATTGAGTCCGGTGCCGAACTCTTTGGCCCCAGCACCGGTGAAGGTTTTGCCGAACTAGCTGCTTACGACCTGGATGGCAATGGCTTTATCGACCAGCAAGATGCCATCTGGCAAGACCTGTACCTGTGGCGGCCGGATGGTCAGCAACTGAGTATGGCAGAGGCGCAAATCGGTGCCGTCTCGGTGCAGTCGGTCCCCACCCGGATGCCGCTGTTTTTTGACAACAGCGACCAGCTTGCTGGCATGCTGCAACGCAGTAGTGTCTTTTTAAACACCACAGGTAAAGCTGGACTGGTCCAACAAATCGACTTGCTGGTGTAAAACCAGCAAGGTGCCTTGCCATTCACTGCGCTACCAAGATGAGCTCTTGCTGGTAACACCGCTGCAGCTCGGTCAACGCATAAAAGAAACGTGTTCCCGGGTATGGCTGACAGCTGGCTTTAAAAGCTGTTTCAGCTTCATGATGCAGCATTCGGACCAGCAACTGGCCGGCAGCATTCTGGTAAATATCCCATTGCACATTGGCGGCCATTGGGGATACCAGCGCCGCACGCCAGGGATTGTTCTGATAGCTGTACAGCACTGTCTCAGGCATTTGCTGCGTTGCGCCAGCCACTCCAAGTAAAGTCGCAAAAGGGATCATCACTTGCGCATGGGTAAAACGCAGTTCCATCATGTACGGCTGCTCACCACGCTGCAGGGCCGCCACACTATCCAGCATGTCCAGCATCAACCTGGCTGCCATTTGAAAGGTCACATTCTCGCCAGCAAAAGCCGGGCCGCGCTGATAGAATGACTCCGCATCATCCAGATAAGCCATAAACTTTACTGCTTCTGGCTCCATAAAGTCGTGCAAGGTCCAGTCGCCTTCATAACTCAGGTTGGATGCGGTGACATACAGGCTGAACAAGGCCTGAGCTGCATCCATCACGCTGCGAAGCTCGGCATCATCCTCGCGGGCCTGAAAGCGATAATGACCCGCCGCCAACCGGGCGATGAAATCCTCCTGATAGACAGTAGCCAGTAACTGCCGGGCTTGCTGCTGTGCCTGTGGTGACTGATGCAAGCGCTCCAGCACCAAAGCCAGTCTCGGATCCGACTTACGGTAGGCACTGTAGGCTTCACTGCCAGCCGATTTATGAAAATACAGACTATCCGTTGCAACGGCCGGTGCATCCAATAAAGCTTCAAGCTCTGGTACCAGCTCAAGCAAACGATCCGCAAATGCCAGAGCACTATCGACCGCCCGCTCCCGGCCTGAGTGCTGTAAACGCACACGACGTTGTTGCGCCTTTCCCTCTGCCAGCAAAGCAGGATGGCGCTGAAGCAAACGCTCAGCCATCTGCCGATGCTCTTCTATCCCTAATGCCGACAAATTGCCATAGCCCAATTGGGCATTGGCCTGCTGGAAACGCCTGAGTTGCTCACCCAACTGCTGCCCCTTTGCGGTCAGTTGCTGCTCCTGCTGTGCCTGCTGCCACAACTGCAAGCTGAGATCATCATCATCCGGGCTGGATAAACCCCGCGAGCCATGCCGCGCCACATGCTGCACCATGACAGCAGTAAACCCTGCGGGCGCCACTTCGTAGCTTTGCCAATGCTGGCGCGGCTGATAGGGTGCTTTGCTGCCATATAGCTGCCACTGCTCACCCCAGGGCTCCCCCCATAATGTTACACTGCTGAGCGCACTGCTTTGCACAGTCGCCATGCATAGAGCGCTGCTGACACCAAGGACACACCCCAGGGCGAACCGTCTGGCCGCTGCTCCGGGCGCAACAAATTTCTTAAGTACCTGCATGTTATTCTCCTGCGCCAAACGCATCGCCCTGCCAGCAACGGCCGGCCTCTCTGGTGGCTTGATCCGGGTTTTCACAAAAACGTGGCGCAACCAAGGATGAACCTGGTTGCAAAATTTTACTGCCATCGGCCTGACGCTGCAGACTGAATGCATCGTACAAACGTCCGGTTGCAGTCAGCGCCTGATAGTGCAATTGGTTTTCTTCGACCGAGATCACCTGGAATAACTGAGTATCTTCAGCAACCGGCTGCATCTGCCGTTTGGCATCATCGGAAACCAGATACATCTTGGGGCCAGCTACCGACACCAGATAGACGGTGCCAGCCTGATGTGCATTCTTGCCTTCGCTGACATTGCGACCATAGACATGATCATGGCCCTGCAGCACCAGATCCACGCCATAGCGGGCAAACAGTGGCTGCCAATAGTGGCGCAGTCGTTCATTATCGCGCCCTTTTGATACAGAAAACATCGGGTGATGGTAGGTGACAACAGTCCAGCGGGCTTGATTCTGCTGCAGCACCTGCTCCAGCCATTCGGCCTGCAGCCTGGCCATCGCCTCGTTCATCAAGGCTTCGGTCGAATTCAAAGAAATAAAGCGCACGCCCTGATAGTCCACGTAAAAGACGGTATCCTGCAATGGGGTCGGGCCATTGCCGGGCACCGAAAACTGGGCAGGAAACTGTGGCACTAAAGTACGGCTATCCGATGCCGGGTCCAGCTGCACGTATTCATGGTTACCGGTCGTCACCAATTGATTGATCATCCTGGCCTGCCAGCCGCTGGCGTCAAACCACTCCCCCCACTCGTTATCCAGAATACCGTAGCGTGAATTGACCAGATCACCGGCATGCAGCATCAAGCTGGCATTCGGTGCCTGCAGCAATGCGGCCCGGGCGACTCTGGAAAAATGTGATTTCAACGCATTTTGTGCATCCCCAAAATAAATAAACTGAAAGGGCACAAAGTCTGCGTGCGCAGTGCGAAACTGCAACCATTCACTCCAGGTATGCTGCCCCCGAACCCTGTAAGCATAGAGCGTATCGGGCTGAAGGCCTGTGACCAGCACCTGATGGTGATGTGCCAGCCCATTGTCGGTTTGCAACGCCTGAGTATTGCCTTCAAAGCGTACAGCTGTTTGGTGCAGGCCCGGGCCATCCACCGCCTCGGTCAGTTCCAGCTCAGCAAGCACCACCGCATGATTGGTTCGCCAGTTGATAAATTGACTGTGCGCCGGTGTCTGAGTGGGCGTCAGTACAATACGATCGGGGAAGGCCGTGGCCTGATAGCGGCTTACTCCTGCCGGAACTAATGTATTTTGTGCCTGAACCAGGCCAGATACTAACAGCGCAAAAACTGCAACATATTGTCGTAACATCATTAATTTTTTTCCTGTCAAAAAAAGGCTTTCCTGGCAACGACTGACGGCCAGAATCTGACTGGCCGCAGAGGCTTTAGCTGGTCATCTTTATGCCAGCCAGAGTTCAGAACTGGCCTCGTACACCAAGTAGCCAGGTTCGTCCAAATTGCTCATGCTCATACACCCGACTCCGATCGCCCTGAAAACGTACAGCTTTGCTGTTCGTCAAGTTACTGGCTTCAACATAGGCGGTTAGCTTTGGCATCAAGCGGTAGCTTACCGATCCGTCGAGCGTGGCACGGCCATCCCACCAGATAGAAAAGTCAGGTTGCAGGGTGTTGAGTGAATCGATAAATTCAGAGCGATAGTTGTAAGCCAGCTGGCTGGAAAATGCCCCACGATCGTAACTTAAAGCCAGGTTGTAACTGGTGCGGCTGGTCCCCGGCAGTCTGGTTTTCACATCGGAATCCGGTAGCCTTGCTGCTGAGTCGGTCAGGGTCAGGTTGGCCAGTAAGCCAACCCCTGGCAGGGCAGTCAGTTGCTGCTGCCAGTTGAGTTCCAGTCCCAGCAGATAGCCTGAGCGGCCATTCTCCTGCTGCGAAGCGATAAAGCCGCTAAAGTCACCTTCGGTGATCAGACTGCGAGCGGTAAAAATAGGTTGGCGGATATGTTTGTAAAATAAACCAGCAGACACCAACCCCAAAGGTTCCATATAGTATTCAGCCATGGCATCCAGATTGTAGGCATAGGCTGGCTTGACCGACATATTGCCCTGGCTCAGGCGGCCGCCGGAGACGCCCCGCTCTTCAATCACCAGATAAGGCACCAACTCTTCAAAGTTAGGCCGGTTTAATCCGGTACTGAACGCAGAGCGTAACACCAGGCCAGAATCCAGCTCATAGCGCAGGTGCACACTTGGAAACAGCTGTTGCTGTCGGCGACTGGCCTGCTGCAACTCTGCCTCTTCGGTCTCGCTGTCAAAGCGAACAGCCTCGCCCCGGGTGTAGGAGTGCTCCAGTCGCACTCCATACAACAAGGTCAACTGCTCCCATTCCAGGGTATTCATGGCATAGACGGCATAAATATCTTCTGACACCTGGTAATCATTCACCAAAGAGGCTTCGATACGCTGTTGGTAGTCCATACCTTCCAGTGCAGCGCCATGCAAGGCCACAAAGTCACGCTCAAGCTTGGCGCCATTGTGGTAACGGCCGCCAAATGGTAAAGATTGCTCAGTACGAACCACGTCGGCATAGCCCGGAGCCAGCGAGGCATTGCTGTTACGAAAGCGATCTTCATCATTCCTTTTGTCTTTCAGGCGGGCTTTCAAGCCAAACGACAAAGTGCTGTATGCTTGCCCCCAATTTAGAGGTACCTCCAGATCCAACCCATAGGATTGCTCTTTCTCTTCCGACGCACCAAAGCGGCGCTCATAACGACGGAATCCCCAGTCATCACCCAGTAGATCAAAACGATTGACAGCCTGCACACTGCCATCCTGGATCAGGTGGTACGATGGCAAATCGGTATCGCTGAAGTCATAGTGCAAGGCCGGCCGCTCATTCGCCCGGTACAGCAAGTAGTCCCTGTTCGGGTAGGTCTGGGTCGCTTTAGACCAGGAGGCATGGTAATTCAGGTTAAAGCGCTCAAAGACGGAGTGTCCGCCAAACTGAGTCGCATCGATGGTGTTGACCACGGTACGGTGACGTAATTCCTTTTCAAAGGTTGCGCGACCGGCTTCGCCCTGCACCGCATTGGCGTCATCGTCAAAACGCTCCAGGCTTATCACCAGCGCGTCACGGTATTCGTCATCTTTGAAACGTGAATGATTGTGCAGCAGGTACAGGTGATGTTCAGGCGCAGGCCGCCAGTCCAGCCGGGCTGACAAACCATGACGGGTTCTGGTTAGCTGGTAATCTTTAAACACCGTTTCATCCACCAGGAAGCGACCATCGGGTAACACAATCCAGTCATGCTCGATGTTGTTGGTTACCCGCTCTGTCGTACTGTGACTGGCAGAAATCAAGACACCCGCCTGCTGCTGGCTACCAAAGCGGCTCCCCAGCGTCAGGCCGCCGCGATAGAGATCACCATTCCCAAGCTGGTTCTTACCGGCAGCCAGTTGGTAGCGGGCAATGCGTTCCAGGCTGTCCAAAGCACCCTGCGTGACGATATTGATGGTGCCGGCAATAGCATCAGCGTCCATTGCGGGTGTCAGTGCTTTGGTTAACTCGAGCGTGGCTATCACATCCGCCGGAATGGTATCCAGTTCAATCGCGCGGGTCCCACTGTCTGGCGATGGCAACGACATGCCATTTAAGGTGACATTGGCAAACTCCACCGGAGCGCCACGAACATTGACATAGCGGCCTTCCCCCTGATCCCGTTGAATGGATGCGCCTGGAAGGCGCTGCACCGATTCCGCCACATTGTTGTCTGGAAAGCGTCCCAGTACATCCGCAGAAATCACCGACTTGATGTTATCCGAAGCACGCTGCATGTTCAGTGCACGCGATTGGCCACTGCGACTTCCAAGCACCTGCATCACTTCGGTATCATCCCGTTGCAACCGTACCTGCAATAAGGTTCCCTGCTCCGCACTCAGTTCCACAGAGAGTTGATGCCGGCCATAGCCCAGATAACTGATTTCCAGTTGGTAGACCCCAGGCGTAAGTCCATCAAAGCGAAAACGTCCTTCACGATCTGTGCTGGTTTCCCGGTTTGTGCCCAGCACCCGCACTTGAGCGCCCTGTAAAAAAGAGTTTTGGCCATTTTGCAACTGACCACGCAAACCAGTTTGCGGAATTGGCGAAACAGCGACCTGTAACCGGCCATCGGCCACAACCTCGGCTTGAGCTGGCCCCATAGTGGCGCACAAGATCCCAATGGCCAGGGCGCTGAGCCGAAACTGAAAACGAGTGAGCATTCGCTGTTTTTTTATCGGTGTGCTGATCATGACATATCCTGTTGTAGAGACATTGAGTGACGTTTGAAAGTGGTATTGAATGGCGCTGAGTATGAGGCAGTTTTATGACAGCTCATGGTCAGGAAATGCAGCCAGTTGCTCCCAAATGACCCGGGTCCGGGCCGTTCACTTCAGCGGTGTTTGTGTCATTTTTTTGCAATAAATCTTTGCGACCATCATGCTTTTGCATCGGAACTCAACGCATGTGGCGTCTGCATCAAATCAAACTTGCACTGACAAGCCTCAGCCTGGTTATAGGAGCCTGGCTGGCGGTATGGCTCGGGCAGCCAAAACCAGCAGCCATCATTGACTGGTTCGATGTATTAGGCGAAGGGACCACCTTGCTGGTCTGCCTTGGCTGGTTACTGCTCATCGTCAGCCGCAGACCGAAAAGCCAGGTCACCAACTGGCTGTTTCTTGGCTGCAGCCTGCTGACATTTTCCTACCTGCTGGATGTGCTGGATGAGTTTTTCCGCTACCCGGAACACCTGCGGCTGATGAGCTGGCTGGAATCCATCCCAGCCCCCTTTGGCATGCTGGCGCTGACTCTGGGGGTACTTGGCTGGTTAAAAGAGCAGCGGGTGATTGAACGGCAGTTGCAAAGCCGAGAGCAGGTACTGCGTGAGCACCAATGGATAGATCCCCTTACCCAACTCTACAGTGCCGCCTACCTGCAGGCATTACTGCAGAGGGAGCAAGCTGCGCAGCAGCAGCTAAACCTGTTGGTGCTTGATTTAAAAGGTTTTAGCCATTACAACCGGCAACATGGTGTTGCCGCTGGTGATACCCTGCTGCGACACCTCAGTGAGCTGAGCCTGAGCCTGCTGCGACCAGCAGATGTACTATGCCGCTTCGCCGGCGATCGTTTTGTCGCCTTATTGCCAGCTACCGGGCCTACAGCAGCCGAACTGCTGGCTTTGCATCTGAAACATCAGTTGGATAAACACCTGACAACAGGCAGCGCAGTCCAACTGCAATATGCCGTGCTGCCCGTCTCGCCTTCCGAGCGGATAGATACCATCTTTACCAGGATTGAGCAGGTCCGCTTTCAGCCGTCTCAGCCGTCACCAGTCACGCAGCCAGCCTGATGCACTATTTTCTGCAGGATGATCCTTGCCTGCCAGCCCGCAGCAGCCTGATGGAATTATTGGCCCTGTGTGAGCGCCGTGGCCTGGCTGCGAATGAATTACTCTCCGGTACCTCCTTGTTTGCAGCAGATCTGCACAAACCCAATGCCAGATTGTCGCCCCGGCAACTGGATAAAGTCATCCAGCGCGCTTCGCGCATCAACTATGGCGACACCCTGCCATTGCTGCTGGCCAGTGCAACCTTGTACCAACAGGACTTGCCACTTGGCAAATTACTGTTGCAACAAAAAAATCTCGGCAAAGCACTCGCCTGTCTGTATTTTTTCCGTCAGCAGTTACAGCCCCTAGTATCGCTAAGTGTGCTATGCCATCAAGACCGTTTAAGCCTGTATTTCAGCGACAGCATCGGACTGGCACCATTGCACCAATTTACCATTGAACACAGCATCAGCCTGCTGTTGGTGCTGTTTAGTCACTATGGCCTTGATGCCAACAGCTGTCGTAAGCACGTGAGAATTGAACTGTGCCGGCCAGCCCCTGCACTGCTGCATGACTACCGGCATCACTGGCCAGCGGATATTCATTTTATGCAACGCCATAACCGGCTGAGCTTTCCGCTGGCCTTTTTACAGCAACCGGGCAGTACTGCAACAACAAAGGAAGTGCTCTGGCTGTGTCGCTTACAGCGCCATTACAGCCCCTCCGGCATGGGTCTGCTAAGTTACAGCCGGCGTTTCCTGCAGCGTTGCCTGCCGGTACAACCTACACCGGAACAACTGGCCAACGAACTTGGCTTAAGTCCTGCACAGCTAAAACGCCTGCTGCGCCAGCATCATAGCCACTTCAGCCAATTACTGGATGAAGCCAGGCAGCAACATGCTTTGCAGCTGATGCTAAAACCGAAACAGTCCAACCGCCAATTGGCATCCGAGCTGGGTTATTCCGACGAGCATAACTTCCGCCGGGCTTTTAAGCGCTGGACGGGTCTGCAACCAAGTGTTATCAAAGACTGGTTTCTGATCTGAAGACACTTTGGAGTTGCTTCAATACCACTCAAGCTAGCCAAGACTTTTCATTCAGTGCCGGATCCGGCCAGTATGGTCCTGATAAGTTGGTATACTGCATGTAATTTGATGATTGCAGGTGCCTGTGATGCTAAGTGCTGATGTATGCCAACAAGCCCGCCAAAGCCGCGACCCACGCTTTGATGGTGCCTTTTTTACCGCGGTAAAATCCACCGGCATTTTTTGCCGCTCTATCTGCCCAGCCAAAACACCGCTGGAAAGCAATGTCGAGTACTTTGCCAGTGCAGCTGCAGCCAGCGTGGCGGGCTATCGTCCTTGCCTGCGCTGCCGGCCGGACAGCGCGCCGGGCTCTCCGGCCTGGCAAGGCAGCCACACCAGCTTACAGCGGGCACTGCGCTTAATTGATGAGGGCGCCTTGCAACAAAGCAATCAGGCCCAATTGGCAGAGCGACTTGGCATCAGCGAGCGCTACTTACGGCGCTTGTTTCAACAACATCTGGGGATTGCCCCCAAGCAGTATGCGCTCCATCAGCAGGTACTGTTCGCCAAAAAGTTGCTGCACGAAACCCAGCTTCCGATCCAACACATTGCGGTAATGGCTGGTTTTCACAGCATTCGCCGTTTTAATGATGCTTTTGTCAAGCAGTTGCAGCTAAGTCCCAGCCAGATAAGGCGCAGCACTGTGCCAACATCAGATGGTTTACTCACGCTGGAGCTTAGTTACCGCCCGCCTTTGGCCTGGCCATCCTTGCTGGCGTTCTGGCAAGCACGAGCGCTGGACAAAGTAGAATGGTGCACGGCTACCGGCTATGGCCGCAGCTTTCACTGGCAAGGTCATACTGGTAGTTTTTATGTTGAGCCTGGCACGGCCAACCAGCTTCGACTGCAACTCCACTATCCGGCTGGCCACGAAATCTGGTCGCTTATCCGGCATATTCGGCGGCTACTCGATCTGGATGCCGACTGCACCCTGATTGAGCAGCAACTGCGTCAACATCCCTGGTTTCAACAGCACCTGATCAGCGGTCTGCGCATCCCTGGCGTCTGGAGTCTGTGGGAGGCCGGAATTAGGGCCATATTAGGCCAGCAAATCAGTGTTGCTGCCGCCAGAACCCAATTAAATCGATTGGTGGCAGCGCTGGGCGAGCCATTACCAGAACAACCGGATAAGCGCTTGTTCCCAACACCAGCCGCGGTCGCAGACAGTGAGCTACTAATGCTAAAACTGCCTCAGTCCCGCCGTCAGACGTTGCGTGATTTTGCCAGCCTGATGCTACAGCAACCAGAAGCCCCCCCTGAGCAATGGCTTGCGATCAAAGGCATAGGACCCTGGACCTGCCACTACGCCAGTCTGCGTGGTCTGCAAGACAGTGATATCTGGTTAGGGGGCGATTTAGGCATCAAAAAAGCCCTGCAACAACACGACAACGATATGAGCCACCAACAGTTAGCTCCCTGGCGCAGTTATGCCACCTTGCAACTTTGGTTTCAAACAGCGACGGTTGCAAACAACAGCCCCCAGACAGGACAACGCCATGATTGAATGCATGATCCAAGGCCCATTTGGTGCCATCTCAATCCGTACCAATCAGCAAGGGATCAGCGCCATCCACTTTATTAAGGAGGAAGCAGCTCTGATTGCCCCAACATCAGCCCTGCACAATGAAGCTGCCCGGCAGTTGACGCGTTACTTTGATGGCTCACTGCAAAGGTTCAGCCTGCCGCTCGCGCCAGCCGGCACCGCATTCCAACAAGCAGTCTGGCAAGCACTTCAGCAAATTCCCTTTGGTGAAACCCGCAGCTACCAGCAGATTGCCAATGCCATAGGTAACCCTAAAGCCGTCCGAGCCGTTGGTATGGCCAACAGCCGCAATCCGGTTGCGATAGTGATTCCGTGCCATAGAGTAATCGGTGCCAATGGGCATTTGACCGGTTACGCAGGCGGACTGGAAAAAAAAGCCTGGTTGCTGCAGCATGAACAACAACCAGGCCAGACGCGCTGCTGAAGGATGGGCAGCAGCACAGAACGAGGTGAAGTATCAGAACTGGTAAGATACACCCAGGCGAAACTCATTGGAGCGATTGCCACTGTTCAAAGCAACACTGGTCCGGGCTGCCCAATCCGGGCTAAAGTAAAAAGCAAGACCACCACCAAGGCTGGTATAATCACGACCAATAGTGTGGTAGCTCAGCTCAGTAAACCATTCCACTTCCGGCGTCAGCTTGTCGGTGATACCGACACCAGCATAAATACCGGTATCACTGGCATCTTCAAAAGCATGCTGCAGCCCACCGCGAATATAGGTTTGAATGGATGGTGCAAAATCCAGTTTAAATTCTGTGAGATAGTTGGCTCCCAAAGAAAACTGACTAACATCGACCGAGCGCTTCGACACCCGCTCTAAATCGGCACGCACTACCCAACGAGGCTCCAACTGATGGCTCAGGTTCAGGTAGGCACCAGAGCCAAAATGATCCACATAACCAACGCCAACATAATCCCAGTTCACAGCCGCAGCCTGCGCTGCAGCCATTGATAATGCTAACGCACAACTTATCCGGGTCAATTTTTTCATCTTAGATCCTCCTGGTCACTGCCTTGAAAATACCACCGTAATTCCGGCAGTTATTGATTTGTCTGATCTCAAGCTAACAAAAGCCAGCTTAACCAAGCCTGAACCCATACCATTCAATAAAATAGATTTATACATGCCAATATATGCAATTTTCTTTCGAATGATCTTGGTGTTTAATGCTACTACTTTCTCCTTAAGGAACACGCCATGAGCATTCGTACATTGCAACAACTGATCCCCGCCCGGCAGGTTTCCGATGGTGCCGGCGTGAAAATTAAACGCAGCCTGGGTCTGAGCCAACAGCTGCGGCTGGACCCATTTCTGATGCTGGATTGCTTTGGCTCAGACGAAGCGAGCGATTACATTGCCGGCTTTCCAGCTCACCCACACCGTGGCTTTGAAACCGTAACCTACATGCTGCATGGTCATATGTTGCATCAAGACCATATGGGCAATAAAGGCCACCTGAAAAGTGGAGGTGTGCAATGGATGACCGCAGGCCGTGGGATTATTCACTCGGAAATGCCGCAGCAGGAATCCGGTTTGATGCAAGGTTTTCAGCTGTGGCTGAATCTTCCTGCGGCAGAGAAGATGAAAGCAGCCGCCTATGTGGATATCGCCCCCGAGCTGATCCCGCATGCCGCCTTACCCGATGGTGGTGAGGTCAAAGTAATTGCTGGTCGTTTCCAAACAGCTGGGCTCAAACTGGATGGCGCCATTCGGGGCCTGAGCACGGATCCCCAGTTTTACGATTTACACTTGCTTGCTGGTCAGTCCATCGCGGTGCAGTTGCCGACAGAGCACAATGCCTTGCTGTATGTCTACGAAGGCAGTGTAGAACTGCCCGCAGGCCCGCAACCGGCAACCATCGGCCTTCACCATGCCGCCGTTCTTGGCCAGGGGGATGAAGTGCATGTCACAGCCCTGGTCGATACCAAGGTGATTGTGCTTGCTGGCAAGCCGATTGGTGAACCGATTGCGCAATACGGACCTTTCGTGATGAATACACCCGATGAAATTGAACAGGCCATACGCGATTATCAGGCTGGCAAACTGACCGGAGATCAACCCTTGCAAGCCATTCAAATCTGACAGGAAAAGCAGTATACCTAAGTAACTTCAAGATGCAGGATTCAGCGGGAGATAAAAGCACTTTAGGCAAGGCGGCTGTTGGAAGCTTTGGTGGTTCCAAAGCAAGAACAGCAAACGCGGCATAAAGTGCTTTTAGCCCCGCCCTACGGGAGCCGCTGGGCACTTCCACTGCGGTGTTACCCTGGCTAGCAAGGTGGTCGACATTGCGTCGCCAGTGTGCCTTGCATTGAAAGCGCCCAGCGACTCTGAAACTCGCATCTTGAAGTTACTTAGGTATATACTGCGGCTTTCCCCTTCAAGAAGACAAATGACGATGCAGCGGATTGGAATCATTGGTGCCATGGAACCAGAAGTGGCGCTGTTAAAACAGCAACTGACCGACGCCAGTACAGAACAACTTGGGCCGTATCAGTTTTATTGTGGTCAGTTGGCTGGCATGGCGGTAGTGCTGGTGCAATCAGGTATAGGCAAAGTCGCTTCGGCACTGGCAACCAGCCTGATGATTCAGCATTTTCAGGTCGATGCCGTGATCAATACGGGCTCGGCTGGTGGCTTTGATCCTGAATTACATGTTGGCGATATCGTGATTGGTACTGAGCTGTGCCATCACGATGTTGATGTGACGGCCTTTGGTTATGCGCCAGGCCAGGTTCCGCAAATGCCAGCGACCTTTAGCAGCGATACCCGCCTGGTAAAAGCAGCAGAACAGAGCATCCACCAATTGGGTTTTTGCCAGACCAAGCAAGGCCTGATTGCCACTGGTGACAGTTTCATGTGCGATCCGGTCCGGATTGAGCAAACCCGTCAAACCTTTCCCACCATGTTGGCGGTTGAAATGGAAGGCGCAGCCATTGCTCAGGTCTGTTACCAAATGCAGGTGCCCTGCGTGGTGATCCGCAGCCTGAGTGACATTGCAGGTAAGGAATCGCCGGACTCGTTTGAGGCCTATCTGGCAGTAGCATCGAAGAACAGCTCTGCCATGGTGGTGGGCTTGCTGCACCAGCTTAACGCCTGATACCTATGCCGGAGTTTGAGCTACTGCTATCTGGTCCGGTGTTGTTCTGGCTGACTCTGCTGATGGCAGCTTTGCTGCCACTGCCACAAAGTTATCAGCCACTGACCTTCTACCGTTTTTTTGCACAGAAACTGGCGCACAAGGTCAATCCCGATCCCAATCGCAGCAAGCAACAGCTCCGCTTATCCGGCACTCTGGCATTATTACTGGCTGTGGTGCCTTTTATTATCATTCTGGCTGCTTTTTCCTGGCTGATGGCCTGGCCGGAAGTGTATCAATTACTGCTGTTGTATCTGTGTCTTGATTTTGGTCCTGTGCGGCATCGCATCAGCCGACTGCAACAAGCACTACAAGGCCGGCAACTCAGTCTCGCCAAAGATCTGGCCAGCCATGTTTTGCTGCGCCAAACCCAGCCATTATCGGCAGTAGGCCTGAGCAAGGCTGGTATTGAAAGCCTGTGGTTGCAGTTTGCCCAAATCTGGCTAACGACCTTGTTCTGGTACCTGATAGGTGGCATCTGGCTGGCCATCACCATTCGACTGCTGTTAATCCTGCAGCAAGAGTGGAGCCCGAAATTAGAGCACAATCGTCACTTTGGTGCTACTACAGCCATCTTAGCTCGCTACCTGCTCTGGCCTGGCTACTGGCTGTGTTTTGCCCTGGTTTGTATTCGTTTGCGTTGCCGAAGTACCCTAAGCCACTTTCGTCACAGCCGAACTACCTACTTTGATATCGCGCAACGTGCTTGCCTAATCAGTGCCTGCACTAGCCTGCGCTGTCGCTTGGGAGGCCCGGCTATGTACAGCACCACTAACAAAATCAACCGGGATAAGCTGGCACCAGAGTACCCAGAGCCCAATCACTCACATTTACTGCATGCCCTGAGCGCACAACAACAATTGCTGCATTTTATGCTGGCTATTTTGCTGCTCTTTACCGCTGGCTGGTGGTTATTCACCATCTGAACTTGTTTCGCTTTAGAGGCTGGACTTATTTCTGCAGCTTAGTATAGTGAATGCCTGCTTGATTTACAGCAACAATGAGTGCGCGCAGATGGTTCAGCATAAAACAATAACAAGACTGTGGACTGAGGGGCGGCGGTGAATCTATTTAGCGTGGCTCTTGCCTTCGTTGTATGCCTGCTAGCTGGCATGCAAACAATACAGGCCCGGCCAGTGCTCCAGCCGTTAACACCTGAACATGGCCTGTCTCAGGGTACAGTGCCACATATGATGCTGGATGCTAAAGGTTTTTTATGGCTGGCCACCGACGGTGGTTTGAACCGTTTTGACAGTGCACGTATCAGCCAGTTAACCGATCCCCAGCAAACACTGCAAGATACCTACTTCTCCAAAACCGTGCAACTGACCGATGGCTCCATTTGGGCGGCAACACCAAGAGCCGGCATCTATCGTTATGATGCCACAGCTGGGGTGCTGGAACCCTACTTTTCACTGCCTGGCTTACATGAAGTCACCTCCTTGCAATATCTGACGGATCTGATTGAGCTGCCACAGCAACAACTGCTGGCATCAACTAATCTTGGTGTTTTTATACTGGATATCGAAAGCAAACAAAGTTCCTTGCTGTATCAGTTACCAGCAGCATCACATGCCAATGAGTTCATTCGAACCCTGCATCCTTATCGGGACTGGTTATTTATTGGAACCAACCGGCAATTGCTGTTGTTGGATCTTAGCAGCAGTCAGGTGCACTCTTTACCCTATTTGCCAGGCAATGCCAATGAGGACCAACGCCATGTCAAATTTTTCTCCATCCAGCAACAACAGCTTTGGGTTGGCACCGTAGAAGGCCTTTATTCGCTGCCGCTGGCTGGGATAGAAGCCTTTATCCGGCAAGGGACCACTTTAGCTGGCACTGTCCGTATTCAGGATCGCAATATCTGGCACCTTGAGTGGCAGCAAGATCATGCCCTGGTTGCCACGGAGCAAGGCTTGTTTCATTTTGAGCCCGAGCAAAACAGGCTGGAATTACTATGGCGCTTTAGTGACAGCGAGCATCAGCTAACAGATAACAACATCATCAGCATGGTCGCCGATCAGCATGGCGGTTTCTGGCTTGGTAGCCGTTTTGATGGCGCTTATTACTGGCATCCACGTACTCTGGCATTTCGCCATCTTGGCGCTGAGCCCGGAACCACAGAACAATTAAGCAGTATCCGGGTTCAGGTGGTGGCCGAAGAAAACCCCGAAACGCTCTGGATAGGCACCAACAATGGCCTCAATCGTTTAAACCTGCAAGATGGTAGTATGCAAGCTTACCTGCAAAACCCGGATCCAAAAGCAGTTTGGCATGACAGTACCATTTTGAATATTTTCCCGGATCCACAGTTCGGAATATTTTTTAGCTCCGCCACCGGACTGCACTTATTTGACCCACAGACAGAGCGATTATTAGCCTTGCCATTGAGCGAAGATGCGGACCCAAGCTTGCTAAAAGGAGGTGCCAGGCATTTTTGGCGCGATCAGCAAGGCACTTTCTGGTTTGTTACCAACCGCAGCTTTTATCATTATCAGCCAGCAAACGGCAGTATCCGGCCTGTGACCGCATTGAATCAGTTAGCTCTTGATCGTTTTGGTGGCTTTTTAGGGTATCTGCCAGGCTCGAACGAGCAGCTGCTTTTAACGACAGCTGATCGACTCTGGCTTTATCACCAAACGTCAGAGCAGCTGGAGCAGGTGTTCCATGCCGAACACCATAGCCCGGGTTTATTACGTATCGCTGAGAATACTTTACAAGATCAGTTTGGCCGGCTGTGGGTTGCTTTCAATGGCGTTGGCATTCTGGTATTTGATCAAAACTTTCAGCTGTTACAGCATTTTGATCAACGCAACGGCTTACTTAGTAATCTGGTATTCAGCCTGCAACAAGATCGTTATGGTTATATCTGGTTTGCTAATCACCACGGTTTGTTCCGTATGCATCCACAAAGCTTTCACCTGGAGCGTTTTAGCCGGGCCGATGGTTTGCTGACCCACGAGTACAATGGCAGAGCAGGAATCCGCTTAAGCGATGGCAGATTGGCTTATGGCAGCATGCGCGGCCTGACGTTAATTCAACCTGAACACTTGCAGGGCCACAGCGAAGAGAGCAGAGCCGTAATCACCGAGTTCAGTTTATTGGATGGCCGCTTTGCCACTCCCTATAGCCATCTGAATGACCAACATATTCAATTGCCGCACAATGCAGAAGGCTTAAAGCTTAACTTTAGCAGCATGAATTTTCGTGACAGTAAGAAAATGACCTTTCAGGTCTGGTTGGAAGGCAAACAAGCGTTTCGCTTTCCCAGACAGTCTGATCACCAACTAATTATCCCCAAATTGCCGGCTGGCGATTACATTTTTAATGTGGTGTCCATCTCGCCCTTAACAGGGGAAGAAAGTGAGCCTGCCAGGCTTTTCATCAGCATCGCAACCCCCTGGTGGGCCTCTGGCTGGGCCTATCTGGGTTACACGCTGTTTCTATTGCTGATGTTACTGCTCTGGCGCAACAATCGAAGACAGCATCAGCGGATATTAGCGCAAGCTCATAGCAAATTAAAAGCCAGTGAACAACGAATGAAGCAAGCTCTGGCCGCGGTCGATAGCGGAGCCTGGGAATGGCATGCCAGTAAAAACAGCCTGTTTGCCTCACGTATTCACAGCATGCTGGGCTATCGCGAGTCACTCAACCCGCTGACGCTGGAACAGCACCTGTCGTTGATCCACCCACAAGATAAAACACAATTTGAGCAAAAGTGGCAGCAGTTTATTGCCCAAAAAACGGGCAGCTTTGATCACACTTACCGCCTGCAACACAAAAACGGCCACTGGCTGTGGTTTCGCGATATTGGCAAGATCGCAGAGCTGGATGATGAGCAAGAAGTGATACGGGTGATGGGCACCTTTAGCAATATCACCGAAACCCGCGCCAGCCAGGAAAAAGCACGGCTCTTTGGTGAAGCTTTCCAGAAAACCCGTGACTGGGTGGTAATTCTGGACGAACAGCAACGTATGATTGCAGCCAACCAATCCTTTGCCGATGCTTTTGGTCCGGTCGAGCACTATCTTAGTAACCCGCAAACCCATCATCTGGGTATCAGTTTGGATCGGCGCCGTTATTACAGCAATTTATTGCGCGAATTTCGTATCAACCAACATTGGCAAGGTGAAGAGCTTGTTATCACTCCGGACGGACGAGAACGCCCTACCCTGATCAACATCAGTGCTGTCGGGGAGCAGGATAAAGTCGGTTTCTTCGTGCTGGTATTTACCGACATTACAGATCAAAAGCTGGCTGAAGACGAACTGCGCTATCTGGCCAATTACGATGCTCTGACCGGTTTGCCAAACCGGGCCTTGCTGATGGATCGTATTCATCACGGTATTGAAAATGCAAAACGCAGCAAACGCTCTCTGGCCTTGTGTTTTTTAGATTTGGATAAATTTAAACAGATCAACGACTCCCTGGGCCATGATATTGGCGATCTGCTATTAAGAGAAGTCGCCAGACGCCTCAACCTGGCCTTGCGTGAAAGCGATACCGTCGCACGTCTCGGCGGTGATGAGTTTGTCGTCCTGCTGGAGGGCTATAAAAGCAGCGACAATATCAGCCATGTGGCTCGGAAAATGTTGCAAATTATCGGTGAGCCAATGCAACTTGGGCCTCATACGGTTGGAGTCTCCCCCAGTATCGGCATTGCGGTCTATCCAAGCGACGCCTATACAGCCTTTGAGCTGATGAAGCATGCGGATGTCGCCATGTACCATGCCAAGGAAGCTGGCCGGAATAACTTCCAGTTTTTCACCAGGGAGATGAATGAAAAAGCTCACATGCAGCTGGCGCGTGAAACCCGGCTACGTAAAGCCTTTCAGCAACAGGAGTTTGTCAATTACTACCAACCCATTATCGACAGCGAACACAAATGCATGGTGGGTGCTGAAGTATTGCTGCGCTGGTACAGCAGCGACGGCGTGGTATCACCGGTAGAGTTTATTCCGCTGGCAGAAGATCTCAGTCTGATTATTCCAATGACCCAACAGTTATTAGAGCGGGCCCTGGCAGATCTGCAAGGCTGGCATCAGGCTGGGTATCCACTGTATCTTTCCGTCAACTTATCGGCCCGTCACCTGGAACATGACAACCTGGCCGAACAGGTAGAGCAGATGCTAAGAAAGTATCAGTTGCCACCACACTGTCTGCGTTTTGAAGTGACAGAAAGTGCCCTGATGCGCGATCATAGCAGTGCCATTGCTACCATGCATGCATTGAGTAAACTGGGCATTAAACTGGCGTTGGATGACTTTGGTACTGGCTACTCCTCATTGAAATATTTAAAAGAACTGCCGATTGATGCCATAAAGATCGATCGAAGTTTTGTCAAAGACATCGGCATAGACCAAAACGACGAAGCCATCATCGAAACCATGCTCAGCATGGCAGCCAGTCTGAGCATGTACTGTGTGGCCGAAGGGGTTGAGACAGAACAACAACTGCACTTCTTTACCGAGCGGCGCTGCACTTTGATTCAGGGCTACTTTTTTGCTCAGCCGATGCCTGCTAATCAGCTCAGGCAACTGTTAGAAAGCAAACGGTTTGCGACCTGCGGTACCACTGAACCGGAATCGTTGTAAAACAGCCTCAAGCTCCCCTGCACAAGCTTACAATCTGCTACAATGCCGGCTTTTGTAGACCGGGCCCATCATGCGAAATCCTCTCCTGCAAGGTGCTTTACTACTGTTATTGGCAGAAGCCTGTTTTGCTGGCATCGGTGCTTTGGTGAAATACAGCAGCGGCATGGCCACCGAGGCTCAGGTGGTATTTTTCCGCAATGCCTTTGCGTTGGTATTGATGTTGCCATTTTTGTACAGCAAAGGCTGGAGCCTGCTGAAAACAGAACGTTGGTACCTGCATGCCTTTCGTGCATTAACTGGCCTGGTATCCATGTACTGCTTTTTTTATGTGCTGGGCCAGCTGCCACTGGCACAAGCAATGGCGGTGCTGCTGCTCACTCCCTTTATCATCCCGGTTATTGCTCGTATCTGGTTAAAAGAGCGTCCCAGTCAGCTTACGCTGATTGCGATTGCGCTGGGCTTTGTAGGCGTCTTGCTAGCTCTGCCAGCACCGGCACCAGGCATGACTCTGGTCCTTTTGGTGGCACTGGCTGCAGCCACCTTGGTAGCTATCACCAAGACCACCATCCGTTATATGTCGAGTACTGAACCTGCCGTTCGTACGGTGTTTTATTTTTCCTTACTGACAGCGGTGTTTTCGGTCATTCCGCTACCGTTTTACTGGCAACCACTGCCACACGAAGCCTGGTTGGCTTTTATCGGCATGGGCATCCTGGCAGCCATCGGCCAGTTGGCAATGACCCGGGCCTATGCACTGGCACCTGCCAGCGCCATTGGTATCTGGACTTACAGTAGCGTTATCTTCGCCGGCCTCTTTGGCTACCTGTTCTGGCAGGAACCGGTCACCATGAGCTGGCTGGCCGGCGTGCTGGTGATTTTTTATGCCGGCTACGTCACTACCCGGCAACGTTTGCTTTAAGCAAACACCCAGCCGACAGGGCTGGCACTTCCGGTCTGGCTGGGCTAAAATATGCGCCCTTTATGCGCAGTAACGACACAGGGTCCATCAAAGCATGAGCAAAAAGCTACACATCAAAACCTGGGGCTGTCAGATGAATGAGTACGATTCGTCGAAAATGGCAGACCTGCTGGATGCCACCCATGGCTACAGCCTCACCGAACACGCTGAGGAAGCCGATGTGATCCTGCTGAACACCTGCTCAATTCGTGAAAAAGCGCAGGAAAAAGTCTTCCATCAGTTAGGTCGTTGGCGGCCACTGAAAGCCAAAAACCCCAATCTGGTGATTGGCGTGGGTGGCTGTGTCGCCTCGCAGGAAGGTGCTGCTATCCGTGAGCGTGCGCCCTATGTCGATATTGTCTTTGGTCCACAAACCCTGCACCGCCTGCCTGAAATGATCAAAGCGGTTACTGGCGATCGGGCGCCTGTGGTCGATGTATCCTTCCCGGAAATCGAAAAATTCGACCGTTTGCCAGAGCCCAAAGCCGATGGCCCAACGGCTTTTGTTTCCATTATGGAAGGCTGCTCCAAATACTGCAGCTTTTGTGTGGTACCTTATACCCGCGGCGAAGAAGTCAGCCGGCCGCTGGATGATGTATTGTTTGAAATCGCCCAACTGGCGGAGCAAGGCGTACGGGAAGTCAATTTGCTGGGCCAGAATGTCAATGCTTACCGTGGCAGCATGCACGACGGCAGTATTTGCAGCTTTGCTGAATTGCTGCGGCTGGTGGCCGCTATTGATGGCATCGATCGCATACGCTACACCACCTCGCATCCGGTTGAGTTTACCGACGACATCATTGAAGCCTATCGCGATATTCCGGAGCTGGTTGATCACCTGCACCTGCCGGTGCAATCCGGCTCGGATCGCATTTTAACCCTGATGAAGCGTGGCCATACAGCACTCGAGTTTAAATCGCAAATCCGTAAGCTGAAAAAAATCCGGCCCAATTTAAGCATGTCATCCGATTTTATCATCGGCTTTCCAGGCGAGACAGCCGAGGACTTTGCTGCCACCATGACCTTAATCCAGGCCATTGACTTTGATATGAGCTTTAGCTTTATCTACAGTGCCCGGCCAGGCACCCCAGCTGCCGACTTGCCGGATGATGTCAGCGAAGATGAAAAGAAACAACGACTCTATATTCTGCAGGATCGTATCAACCAGCAAGCACTGCGGATTGCCCGCGGTATGCTGAATACGGAGCAACGCATTCTGGTGGAAGGCCCATCGAAAAAGAACCTGATGGAGCTGTGCGGCCGCACGGAAAACAACCGGGTGGTCAATTTTGAGGGCGATCCAAAACTGATTGGTCAGTTTGTCGATGTGCTGATCACCGATGTCTATGCCAACTCCTTAAAAGGCACCTTAATCCGGACCGAACAGGATATGGGATTGCGCCGGGCGGTATCGCCGCAGCAAATTCTGGCGCGCCAACCCAAAGCCGATGAGCTGGGAGTGGCTCAGTTTGCCCCCTAAGCTCCCCTTCTTGCCAACAGGCTGGCGCTGCCAGCCTGAGCCATTGAGAATTTGCCATTGAGCACTGCAACCAGCCAGAAAACCTTTACCGCAGTCCCGGCCGAGCAGCAACGTCTGCTGTCTTTGTGCGGCCCTTTTGATGAGCACCTGCGTCTGCTTGAGCAACGTCTGCAGCTGAACATAGCGCATCGCGATGAAGTCTTTAAACTCAGTGGCTCTGCCAGTGCGGTGCAAGCGGGTCATTTTGTGCTGGATCAACTCTACCGTGAGACGTCACAACAAGGTAAAGTGATAGAACTTAGCATTGAGCAGGTGCATTTAATGATCCAACAGGCGCAAAATGCCAGTACCGACCAAGAGACCGCAGCGGACTTTAGCCTGAAAACCAAAAAAGGCTTGCTGACCCCGCGCAACCCGCATCAAAAGGCCTACGTCAAACATGTGCTGAAGCACGATGTGATCTTTGGCATAGGCCCGGCCGGTACCGGTAAAACCTACTTAGCCGTCGCGTGCGCCGTCGATGCGCTGGAAAAAAACCTGGTACGGCGTATCGTGCTGACCCGCCCGGCAGTGGAAGCCGGTGAAAAGCTGGGCTTTTTACCAGGCGATTTGTCGCAAAAAGTCGACCCTTACCTGCGCCCTTTGTACGACGCCCTGTTTGAGATGCTTGGCTACGACAAAGTAGAAAAGTACCTGGAACGCGGCATTATTGAAATTGCCCCGCTGGCTTACATGCGTGGCCGCACTTTAAATGATGCCTTTATTATTCTGGATGAAGGCCAGAACACCACCGTCGAACAGATGAAAATGTTCCTGACCCGCATCGGCTTTAACTCCAAAGCGGTGATCACCGGTGATGTCACCCAGGTCGACCTGCCACGCGGCCAGTATTCTGGCCTCAAGCATGCCATCGATGTGCTGTCCAATGTCGATGCCATCAGCATGAACTTTTTTGATGCCAAAGATGTGGTGCGTCACCCCATCGTGCAAAAAATTGTCCTGGCTTACGAAGCACACGAAGCCGAAAAACTGGCTGCCGAAGCCGACGCAACACCGGCAGAAAAACGCCCGCGCAGGCCCAACGCATGAAGCTGGAACTGGATCTGCAGCAAGCCAGCACGGCTTCCGACTTACCGACTGAAACGCAGTTTGCTCAGTGGGCAGAACTGGCATTGGCGGCTTATCGCAGTGAAGCGGAACTCACCATTCGCCTGGTCGATAGCCATGAAAGCCAGCAATTGAATTTGCAGTACCGCGGCAAAGATAAGCCAACCAATGTGCTGAGTTTTCCCTTTCAGTGCCCACCCGGCCTGAGCCTGCCTTTACTCGGCGACCTGGTGATTTGCAGCCAGGTGGTTGCTGAAGAAGCCAGCCTGCAAGGAAAAACACTACAGGCTCACTGGGCCCATATGGTGATCCATGGATGCTTGCATTTAGTGGGATTTGACCATATAAAGGAAGACGAAGCCGAGCAGATGGAGCAGCTGGAAATAGCGCTGCTGGCAGAGCTGGGTTTTACCAACCCTTACCTGACGGATGCAGAGTAAGATACCGATGATTAGCTGGAGCATACAGTTCATTAATGAGTGACGATAACCCCCACTCTAGCCGCGGCTCTGCGCCGAAATCCTGGCTGGATCGCATTGCCGGAATATTTAACGCAGAGCCCCAAGATGTCTCGGAACTTGAAAACGTGATCAGCGAGGCTGCCAATAACCTGCTGATCGACGAAGATACCAAAGGCATGCTGCATGGTGTGCTGGATGTATCCAAGATGCGCGCCAGGGATATTATGATCCCACGTTCACAAATGGCGACGCTGGATGTCGAACAATCCATTGCCGACATTCTGCCCATTTTATTGGAAAACAACCACAGCCGATATCCGGTGGTCAATGAAGACAAAGACCACATCGAAGGCATTCTGCTGGTAAAAGATCTGCTTAAATTCGCTTTTCAGCCCGATGCACCTCCATGTCATCTGCGTGATATCATGCGACCAGCGGTGATTATTCCCGAAAGCAAACGGGTGGACGCGCTGCTGAAGGAGTTTCGCCAAAAACGCTATCATATGGCGATGGTGGTCGATGAGTATGGCGGTGTTTCAGGCTTAGTCACCATAGAAGATATTCTGGAGCAAATCGTCGGTGAAATTGAAGATGAACACGATGATGCCGAAGATGCCGATATCAAAAAAATGGCCAGCAATGTGTTTCAGGTCAGTGCGCTGACGCCGCTGGATGAATTCAACAACCACTTTGGCAGCCACTTCAACGAAGAAGAAGCCGATACCATCGGTGGCATTGTGTTGCATGCTTTTGGTCATATGCCGGAGCGTGGTGAAACCATTGAGCTGGATGGGCTGTTGTTTAAAGTCAGTAAAGCCAACAGCCGGCGGTTATTGCAACTGCAAGTGATTAATGGCAAAGCACCGGTTAGTAGCGAGTCCGATTGAGGTGTTCAATCCGCCACAGCTGACAAGGGTGTTTGACTCACGCTGGCTTAGTGCCTGCTTGATGGCACTGACCGGTGCCATTAGCACCTTTGCCTTTGCGCCCTATAGCTTCACCTTACTCCCTGTGCTCACCATCGCCATACTGTGTTATGCCGCCTGTTGCAGCAGCCGCTGGCAGCAAGCCGCCTGGCTGGGTTTTAGCTGGGGGCTGGGTTACTTTGCGGCAGGCCTGAACTGGGTGCATATTCCGATTGAGCAATTCGGTGGTTTGCCCTTGCTGCTTAGCCTGGCGCTGCTGCTGCTGTTAAGTGCCTATCTGGCACTCTATCCCTTGCTGTTTGCCCTGCTGGCTTTTCGGCTGAAAGCACATTCGATGTTACCGCTTTATCTGGCCGCAGCCTGGATGCTGCTGGAGGCCCTGCGCTCCTGGTTTCTGACCGGCTTTCCCTGGCTCTCGCCGGGCTACAGCCAAACGGACAGCATTCTCAGGCACTGGGCCCCGCTGATTGGTGAAACCGGCCTGACCTTTGTTTTGGTGCTGAGTGCTGCTGCGCTGATGCAACTGCTTGCTAAGCGCCAGTTTTGGCCCACTGCACTGGCAGTACTGCTCTGGCTAAGCGCCCCATTGGTAAGTCACTGGCATGGGTGGCAAACTACCGGTGAAACGCTGGATGTTGCGCTGGTTCAGGGCAATATCAAACAAGAGCTACGCTGGGATCCGGCCCTTGAAGTCAGCACCATGCGCCTTTACCTGGAATTAACTCAGCCGCACCTGGGCACTCCCCTGATCATCTGGCCGGAAGCGGCTATCCCCAGGGTAGAAATTCTGGCAGAACCTTACTTATTTGAGCTCGATGCCATTCTGGCAGAGCATGGCAGCAGCCTGGTCACCGGTATCATCGAGTACAACTTTTACACGGAAGAGGCCTGGAACAGCCTGATCACCCTGGGGAAGCGCCGGCAAAGCGATGCTGGTGGCCATTATCAACCCAGACACAGCAACCGCTTTGAAAAGCATCACTTACTGCCCATTGGTGAATTTGTCCCTTTTGAAGACCTGCTGCGCCCCTTGGCACCGATTTTTGATTTGCCGATGAGCTCTTTTAGCCGGGGCAGCTTTGCGCAGCACAATCTGCTGGCCAATGATCACAAGTTACTGCCGGCCATTTGTTTTGAAATTGCTTTTCCACGGCAGCTGGCAGCGAATTTCCAGCAGGATACCGGCCTACTGCTTACCGTTAGCAACGATGCCTGGTTTGGTGACAGCATAGGGCCGCACCAGCACCTGCAAATCGCCCGGATGCGGGCACTGGAGTTTGGCCGGCCCTTGCTGCGCGCCACCAACAATGGCATTACCGCTACCATTGCGGCCAATGGCCGCATTCAACAGCAATTACCGCAGTTTGAAGCGGGTGTTTTGACCGACCAGATGCAACTTACCACTGGCCAAACGCCCTACAGCCGTTACCGGGATTGGCCGCTGTGGTATTGCTCTTTATTATTGTTACTGCTGGCAGGCTGGCAAAGCCGGCGCAAACCAGCTTAACGGATCACCCGGGTACCGACTTCCAGCTCCACCGGCTGAGCCAGCTTTTGCTCAATCAGGCTTTTGATGTCATCCATCTGGGTTTCATTAATGGTAGAGCGTGATACCAGCGTCAGCGAGATGCGGATTGGGTTGCCTGGCCTAACCTGCACCTGACGCAGCTGAATATCCTCCAGCACAATGCCTTCCAATTGCTGTTTAATGCGCCCTTCCTGCACCATATGGGAGAAACTAAGCGCCAGTGGAATACTCAGCAACACCACCAGCCCAAAGGTCAGGGCCAGGCCACGACGGGCACGGTGAAACGGGCTGTAGCCGAGGAACAAAAAGGTCAGCACAGCGGCTAAGATAATACCCACCAGGTTGGTCAGATAAAGCAAAAACGCGCCCCAAAACACGGTGAAATCGGCCCAGCCCAGGCCAATGCCTGCCACTGCCAGCGGCGGCACCAATGCCACGGCGATAGCCACCCCAGCTAAGCTTTTGGCCACTTCCGCCCTGGCATGGGCATAGGCACCGGCAATACCAGAAACCACCGCTACGCCTAAATCCAGTAAGGTGGGGCTGATACGGGCAGCAATCTCACTGTTGATGGTATTGAGCGGAATAAGCCAGGTGGCGATCACCGCGCAACTGATGGCTAACGCTGTGCCTACGCCGATACTGCGGGCACTGGTTAGCATCAGGCCTTCATCCTGTCGCAGGGTGCCAAGCGCCATCGAAATAATTGGCCCCATCAATGGAGCCAGGATCATGGCGCCAATAATCACCGGGGTGGAGTTGGCAAACAGGCCAAAAGTTGCCAGCAAAGTCGCCAACAGCATCAGCATCAAATACGACGGCGTAGCTTTGGCACTTTCCCGAAGCGCCAAAAATAAATCCTTAAACTCTTCGGTCGCAGCGTGATGGATCCAGGGCAGTGGATAGGTCACCAACTCGGTTTTTGCTTTACCGGCCGGCAAAGGCTGGGTTTTAAAGACTTCTTTTTGCTCGGGCAGTTTCTCCTCAACCGCCAGGTAACGGCCCGGCACCATCGTCAGACAACGCGGCTCGACCCTGAGCACCAGTTCTTTGCTTTTTTCAATCAAGCCATCGTGGGTGTAGCTGATGGTTTTCGGGCTTTGGATGCGTAAACTGCTGGTTTTTAAGTGCCCGACAAACGATGGGGTCCCTTTGTTCCAGTAATCCCGTAAAAACAAGGCGGCAAATAAAAAGCGCAACATCTCAAACACACTGCGTGGTACCAGCACCAGCGCATGCAGCATACCATCATTAGCGCTGGAGTCGGCTACCAGCCGACGCGATAGCACCGAGCTGCGGCCATGCTCTACCGCAACAATGCCAAGGGCTGCGGTATCCAGCTCTTTGCCTTTCTGGGTAGTCAGTTTAAAGGCACTGAAGGTGACCTGGCCCACTTTACTCAGCAAACGGAAAAAGCGCTTTAATCGCAATGCAAAACGCTCGGCCAGTGCTTCGCCCGGGATCAGTGAAAAGGTATCGCCCACTACTACCGAGTTAAATACCGGTGTTTCGTTGCACAACATCAGATCCAGCTGCTCAGCCTCGCGATAGATAGCATCTTCCAGCGCCGAGGCCAAATCACCACTGATACCAAAGCCATAGCGAGCATGGCGCATCTCCGGGTGCGGCAACAAGGCAAGCTGCCAGTGGTTTTGCCGTGCCTGCTGCACCAGTTCACGCAAGGCCTCATCGGGTAAATAGCAGAGCAAGCGTTGCTCTGCACTAAACAAATGGCTGAGCTTGCCAGTCCAGAGCAACAGCTCAGCTTGCTGGCCATGTTCATCAATAAGAGGCAGAATGTGCTGACGCACAAACTGCTCATCCATCGGCTGGCACAAGAGGACCAGTTGCATACTTACCGGCTGATTAGTCATCATCGCTGCAACCATTGACAATTTCGGCAATCTCCGCCAGGCGTTTCAATACCATCGCATTCAGCGTTTTCTTCGGGTAAGCCCCTCGTTTTGAGGGCTCACCAGCTTCAATGCCGGTCAGTAAATACAAGGCTTCATCGACATTTTTTACTACATAAATATGAAATTCACCGCGGCTTACCGCCTGCCGCACTTCCTCATTCAACACCAGGTTCAACTGATTGCTTGCCGGGATCACTACGCCCTGACTACCAGTCAAACCTCGCAGCTGACAAAGCCGGAAAAAACCCTCAATTTTTTCATTCACACCACCGATGGCCTGCACTTCACCATGCTGGTTGATGGAACCCGTCACTGCCAGACTTTGCTTAATCGGTACCTGGGTGATGGCTGAAATCAGCGCACAAATCTCTGCCAGCGAGGCACTGTCACCATCAATATGACCATAGGATTGCTCCATGGCAATATTGGCCGATAAGGTCAGAGGGAAGTCCAGCGCATAACGTGCTCCTAAAAAGCCGTTTAAAATCAATACGCCCTTTGAGTGAATGGCTTTACCAAGCTCGACTTCCCGCTCAATATCCACCACACCGGAAGCACCGGCAAACACCGTCGCACTGATGCGGGCCGGGGTACCGAAGGTGGTATCGCCAATTTCCAGCACCGTCAGGCCATTGACCTTACCGACCGCCAGCCCATCGCTGTCGATCAGAATCTGCCCTTGCTGGATGTCCTCCAAAAAGCTTTCACTAATGCGACCGGTTCGGTACTGCTTGCCAGCCAATGCCTGACGGACATGCTCAGCAGTCAGGCTATCGCTGCCAGCCTGAGTGGCGTAATAACACGCTTCACGCACCAGCTCCAGCACATCGGCAAAACGAGCCGACAATTTGTGTTGGTGCTCGGCCTGACGAAAACTAAACTGCAACAGCCGTTCAAAACCGCACTCGGATAGCTGCTCCAGCCCCAGCTCGCGCATTTGCAGACGAATTTGCCGCACCATGTAATTCATGGTTTGTTGCTGATACGGCAGGTAGTGTTCAAAATCCGCCAATACCCGAAACAGCTCATTAAACTCTTCATCCACTTCCTGGATCAGATAATACAGATCGCGTGAGCCCATCAGGATCACTTTGACCTGCAATGGCACGGCTTTGGGCGTAATGATGGTGGAGTTGGTAACGGCATGGTCACTGAGAGTATCTATCACCAGCTCGTTGCTTTTAAGCGCCTGCTTCAACGCTTCCCAAACCTGCGCCTGCGGCAGCAGTTTGTCCGCATCCAGAATCAAGTAGCCACCATTGGCACGATGCAAAGCACCCGGACGGATCATGCGATGATTGGTGTACAAGGATCCGCCGCTGGTAGCGTACTCGACCCGGCCAAATAAGTTCCCGTAAGTAGGTAGCGGTTCAAACACTACGGGTGCTCCATCCATAGCGGCATGATGCACCAGCACATTGGGCACAAACTCTTCAATAAATAAAGTCCGGATATCCAGCTCTTCGGCTTTTTCCGGTTCAGTTTCTTCCGGCAGCAGTTCCAATACCAGTTTTACCAGATGCGGCCGCATATCACGCAGATAACGCAGCACACCCAGCTCAGCCACATAATGATGCTCCAGCGCTTTAAACAGCGGCTTAAACACCTGCTCGATGGTGGCTTTTCTTAGCTCACGTAGTTGCTCAGACACCTCACGCTTCCACTGTGGCAATTCAATCAACTGCTCGTTTAAAATGGTTTCCAGCTCGCCGACCAGATCGTAGAAATACTGCCGCTCTTCGTCACTCAGCTTGTTAAACTCGCTGTCATCCAGTGGTTTGCCATCGATCAGTGGGGCGAAGGTAACGGTGCCGTTTTCTTCGTACAGCACCACTTTTTTCTCCAGCGCCTTTTGTTCAACCGCCTCTAATGCTGCTTCGTAGCGGGTATCAAAGGTACGCTGAATGGCTTTTTTCTGCCGCTGGTAACCAGGGTTATCAAACGCAGCCGGAAAGGTATCCAGCACTTCGTCCACCAAATCTTCGATACGTTTCGCCAGCGCTCTGCCCTCACCAGGCAAAAGCCGCAAGGTGGTTGGCAGGCGCTCATCATCAAAGTTTCTCAGGTAACACCACTCGTCTGGGGTCGCTTTTTCGGCCGCTGCATGCTGCAGAATGTCCTGCACCAAGGTAAAGCGCCCCAGCGCAGGCTCCCCCATCACATAGAGGTTGTAACCCGGCATGTCCATACCAATAGCAAACTGCAGGGCCGCTTTCGCACGCTCCTGACCAATAAAAGCTGGGGTTAACTCGGTTTGTGAGATGCTGTGTTTCAGCCAGTCATTGCGCAGTTGCGGCGCCAGTTGGTGAGGGGCAAGCGCCAGAGTCTCGAGAGTTTGGGTCATGAAGTTCCTTGCAATCCATGGGGCTCATGTTGAATGAAGGGTATTATACGCACAGACAGAATGCAGCGACCAGTGAATTACTGGCCGCTTCGAGCCTTGGTTATTTCAACTTTAATCGAGTGGTACCCCTTCCCGGTTAAAACTCACCCCACCACAGTTGGTGCAGGCCAGTAATTCCGCCGGATGGTAATAATTGGCCCGCTCGCCACAGTGTTCACAGCGATAGCAACCCATACCAACTCGCTCGCCCTGAAAATAAACGCCTTTGTGCCGGAAGTCTTCCAGAATTTCCTGCCACTCCACCTGGCTGCGATCGGTGATTTGTGCCAGCTCATACCACAAGGCCTCTGGCCACAAGGATGGCTGCTCTTCAGCATCTGTCTCGGTATCCTGCCACTGGCGTTTTAAGGTTTCGACAAAAAGCCGGGTTTCATGGGCGGTTAAGTCTTTACCCGCCTGAAAATAAGCGCGGACTTGCTTATTCAACGCCATCAACTGGTCGACCGAGTCTTTCTCAGCATTGCTGACCATATCCGCCAACTGCGTTAACCAAGCCTGGTATTTCTTTTTTAGTTCCATCGATACTCCTGCTGGCTGCATTTGACTTCAGTATAGCAAAGCTGTTTTCAAGTTGTTGTAAGTCAGTGGCTGCGGTATCCTATAGCGAATTTTTCGCGCCCTCGAAAAGCTGCACTTTTTGCAGCAGAGAGCCCTTCGTTGATGCTTAGTTTGGAAGACCTTAATGCACGAACAGTACAATCCGCACCAGATAGAAACTGCCTTGCAGCAGCAGTGGGACAACGACCAGGTTTTTAAAGTGGTTGAAGATGACAGTAAAGAAAAATTCTACTGTCTCTCCATGTTTCCTTATCCAAGCGGACGTCTGCATATGGGCCATGTCCGCAACTACACCATTGGCGATGTGATCAGCCGCTTTCAGCGTATGCAGGGCAAAAATGTGATGCAGCCGATGGGCTGGGATGCCTTTGGTTTGCCGGCAGAAAATGCCGCCATTAACCACAAAACGGCTCCTGCCAAATGGACCTACGAAAACATCGACTACATGCGCACCCAGTTAAAGCGCCTTGGCTTTGGTTACGATTGGTCGCGCGAACTGGCCACCTGCAAGCCCGAGTATTACCGCTGGGAGCAGTGGTTCTTTACCAAGCTGTACGAAAAAGGCCTGGTGTACAAAAAAATGTCGACGGTGAACTGGGATCCGATCGATCAGTGCGTTCTGGCCAACGAACAAGTGATTGATGGCCGCGGCTGGCGCTCTGGTGCCCTGGTCGAACAACGCGAGCTGGCGCAGTGGTTCATTAAAATCACCGATTACGCTGAAGAGTTGCTGGCCGACCTGGATCAACTGGACGAATGGCCAGAGCAGGTTCGCACCATGCAGAAAAACTGGATTGGCCGCTCGGAAGGGGTGGAAATCACCTTTGATGTGGCTGACTCTGATCAGCAGGTCTCGGTGTTCACTACCCGGCCAGATACGCTGTATGGTGTCACCTATATGGCAGTGGCTGCCCAGCACCCGCTGGCGCTGCAAGCCGCGGCAAACAATCCGGCGCTGGCTGCCTTTATCGAAGAATGCAAAGGCGGCAAGGTAGCCGAAGCCGAGCTTGCCACTATGGAGAAAAAAGGCATGGCAACCGGCATCTACGCGGTGCATCCGCTGACCGGAGCTAAACTGCCTATTTGGGTCGCTAACTTTGTATTGATGGATTATGGCTCTGGTGCCGTGATGTCGGTACCAGCCCATGACCAGCGCGACTACGAATTTGCCGGCAAGTACCAGTTGCCTATTCAGCAGGTGATAGCCCCGCTCGATGACAGCACAACACTGGATTTAACCAAAGCCGCTTTTACTGACAAAGGCAAACTGGTGAACTCGGCCGAGTTCAACGGTCTGGATTTTACGGCTGCCTTTAACGCCATTGCCGAAAAACTAGCAGCACTTGGCCGCGGTCAAGTGCGGGTCAACTACCGGCTGCGCGACTGGGGTGTGTCCCGTCAGCGTTACTGGGGTACCCCTATTCCAATGCTCACCCTGGAAGATGGCTCTCAGGTGCCGGTGCCGGCTGAGCAATTGCCGGTACGACTGCCGGAAGATGTAGTGATGGACGGCGTACAATCGCCAATCAAAGCGGATCCTGAATGGGCCAAAACCAGCTATCAGGGCCAGCCTGCTTTTCATGAAACCGATACCTTCGATACCTTTATGGAGTCGTCCTGGTACTATGCCCGCTACACCTGCCCGAACAACGACAGCAGCATGCTGGATCCGGCCAAGGCCAATTACTGGCTGCCGGTCGATCAGTACATAGGGGGCATTGAACACGCCATTTTGCATTTGCTGTATTCCCGCTTCTTCCATAAGCTGTTGCGTGACGTTGGTCTGGTGCAATCGGATGAACCCTTTAAACGCTTGCTGTGCCAGGGCATGGTGCTGGCCGAAACTTTCTACCGTGAACACGACAATGGCAGCAAGAGCTGGTTCTCACCGCAGGATGTCAGCGTCGAACGTGATGACAAAGGCCGCATCCTAAGTGCCACCTTAAATAGCGATGGTCAGCCGGTGTTGTCGGCGGGCATGAGCAAGATGTCAAAATCAAAAAATAATGGCATCGATCCGCAGCAAGTCATCGAGCAGTTTGGCGCGGATACCGTGCGGCTCTTTATGATGTTTACCGCGCCACCAGAGCAAACACTGGAGTGGTCGGACTCAGCTGTAGAGGGCGCTCACCGCTTCCTGAAACGGATTTATGCGCTGGTACATAACTACAGCCAGTATCAGGCAACCACAGCTTTGGATCTGGCTGCACTTACCAATGAACAAAAAGTGCTACGGCGTGAACTGCACAAAACCATTGCCAAAGTAACTGATGACCTGGCACGGCGTTATACCTTCAATACCGCCATTGCCGCCATTATGGAGCTAAGCAACAAACTGCAAAAAGCGCCGTTGGAGACTGAACAGGATAAAGCCGTAATGCAGGAGGCCGTGCTGGCCTTGCTGCAAATGCTGAATCCGATTACACCGCACCTTTGTCAATTCCTGTGGCGTGAGCTGGGTCAGCAAACCGCTTTGGAAGATGGCAACTGGCCACAAGTTGACAACAGCGCTCTGGTGGAAGACGAAAAGCTGATTGTAGTGCAGGTCAACGGCAAAGTGCGTGCCAAACTGACCGTCGCCGCCGATGCCAACCAGGAGCAGGTGCTGGAGCAAGCCAAAGCCGATGACAATGTGCAGCGCTACCTGGAAGGTGTCAGCATTCGCAAGGCTATTTATGTGCCGGGCAAACTGCTGAACCTGGTGGTGGGTTAAGTGAACACTACCAAAGCGCTACGACTACTGTTGTTCGTAGTACTGGCCTGGCAACTGACCGGCTGCGGCTTTCAGCTGCGTGGCCAGTTGCCATTGCAATTGTTTGATGGCGTCTATTTGCAGGCAGAGCGCCACTCAGAGCTGGCGACCATTTTGCGCCAGCGCCTGCAAAGCCATCAGATTGTGTTGCTGAACCAACCCGAGCAAGACAGCCCCAGTGTCTACTTGCTGCACGACTCGCTGGAGCGCCGCACCCTGTCGCTTTTCCCCAATGGACAAGTGGCGGAGTACGAGCTGATTTATCAGGTGCGCTACAGCATTCAGACACCGGGCGCAGAAGCTCAGGTATTTGAGTTTGAATTGTTCCGTGATTACCAGGACGATCCAAACCGGGCGCTGGCCAAAGCACGGGAGCTGGAACTGATGCTGGCCGAGCTGCGTGAGCAGGCCGCGCAGCGCATCCTACGTCAGTTAGGGCGTATTGGTACATGAATAAGCTGTATGCCAACCAGCTGTCGCAGTATCTGCAACAGCAACTGGCTGGCTGTTATCTGTTGTTTGGTGAAGAACCGCTGCAAAAACAAGAGGGCCTGGATCTAATTCGGGCCAAAGCACGCCAGCAAGGCTTTGATGAACGTCAGCAATTTCGTCTGGAAGCTCAGTTTGACTGGGAGCCGTTGTACAGCGCCATCCAGAGCTTGTCGTTATTTAGCCAACGGAAGATCATAGAGCTGGATTTTCAGAACCAGAAATTAACCGCAGCCATTGGCAAAGAGTTGAAACAGCTGCTGGGCCTACTGCACCCAGACGTCCTGTTGCTGCTGCACGGTGAACGCAGCCCGGCAGAAATCAACAAATTAAGCTGGGTTAAAGCCTTGCCCAAAGACAGTGTATTTGTCAGTATTTATCCACTGGATGACCAGCAGTTTCAGAAGTGGTTGCAACAGCAATTGCGCCAAAACGGACTGCAACTTACCCCAGATGCCTGTCAGCTGTTTTTGCACCATTGCAGCGGTAACCTGCTGGCAGCAAAACAAAACCTGGACAAGCTGCTGTTGACCTTTGGCCGCGGCAGCCTGGATGAACATGCACTGGCCGAGTTTTTATCGGACCAATCCAGCTTCTCGGTGTTTCAACTGTGCGATGCCTTGCTGGCAGGTCAGAGGCAGCAGGCATTTCACCGGCTAGAGCGACTGCTTGGCCAAGATGAAGAACCAACGTTGCTGTGCTGGCAATTGCATCGTGAAGTACAGCACTTAGTGCAGCTGCAACAAGCCTCATCTACAGAGCGGACTGGGCTATTCAAACAATTGGGTATTTGGCCGAAACGTCAACCACTGTACCAGCAAGCCATGCAACGCTTGCCATTGAACTGGTTGCACTACCTGTTGCAAGAGCTGGCCAGCTTTGATCGTCAATACAAAGGTGGTCAATTAACTCAATTGCCACTGGCCTTAACCCACTTGTGTAGTCTGTTTTTAGCACCCGTCCCCAAAACTTTTTCGTTGCAGCGCCATGAACACTACTAATCCCCTGCTTGGCATCTTTGGTGGCACCTTCGATCCCATTCATTACGGCCATCTGCGCACAGCACTGCATGTACAGCAAACCTGCCAATTGGAGCAGGTGCGACTGATGCCGTGCCATCTGCCAGCACACCGCGCTAGCCCGGGTGTGAGTGCTGTGCAACGCGCAGAGATGGTTCAATTAGCCATTGCACCCTACCCTCAACTGGCATTGGAGCCACTGGAGCTCAGGCAACACCGTCCCTCCTACAGTGCTATCAGCCTGGCACAGCTGAAGCAACAATACCCAAAGCATCAACTGGCATTTATACTGGGAATGGATGCCTTTAATCAGTTTACCCGCTGGCATCGCTGGCAACAGATCTTGCAACTGGCCGATTTGATTGTCTGCCAACGCCCCGACTATGAACAACTTTCTGCTGAAAGTCAGGCCTTGCTGGTAAAACGGCAACTGCAGCAGCCCCAGGATCTGCAACAACGCGGTCAGGGAAGGATTTTGGTACTGGAAAATCCATTGCTGGCTGTTTCGGCCAGTCAGTTGCGTGCAGAGCTGCCCAAGCTGGCAAGCTGCCCGGAGTGGTTACCATCAGCTGTATGGAACTATATCCGCCAGCATGAACTCTATACTAGCAGGGTAACCTCACAGCCATAAAGCTCACAGCTTGAGGCTATTTGGCTATAGTTACAGAGCCTGGAAGAAAGAGTCGGCTAAAGAGAGTACAAGTCGCGTTAAAAAGTGATAAAATTTAGTTTTTACCCCGTGATAAAGGAAAACAGGTGCAAAGTAGCGAATTACTTAGTTTTGTGCAGCAAAAAGTTGAAGATATGAAAGGCCGCGATATTGTCACACTGGATGTTCGCGGAAAATCCAGTATTACTGATTTCATGGTCATTTGTTCCGGTACCTCCAACCGCCATACCAAATCCATCGCCGATCATGTGGCTCTTGAAAGCAAGCAAGCTGGCATAGACATTATGGGTATTGAAGGCGACAAAGCCGGTGAATGGGTTCTGCTGGATTTAGGCGATGTGGTGGTGCATGTCATGCTGGACGATACCCGCAGCTTTTATCAGTTGGAAAAGCTCTGGAGCGCTTAAAAACCATGCAGATTAACGCTTTGCCACAGCAGGACTAGCACCAGCATGAAGCTGATACTGATTGCTGTGGGTAGCAAAATGCCAGCCTGGGTACAAAGTGGGTATCAGGAATATGCCCGGCGTTTTCCGCGTGATCTGCCATTGGAGCTGATTGAAATCCCTGCACAAAAACGCGGCAAAAATGCCGATATCAAACGTATTTTGCAGCAAGAAGGGGAAAAAATGCTGGCTGCTGTACCTAAAGGAGCTCGCATTGTCACACTGGAAGTAACCGGTAAGAACTGGGATAGCCCTACCCTGGCCAGCCAGCTTACCCAGTGGCAGCTGGATGGCCGCGATGTTTGTCTGCTGATCGGAGGCCCTGAAGGCTTGGCCCCCGAATGCATGGCAGCCAGTGAGGCCAAGTGGTCGCTATCGGCTCTGACCCTACCGCATCCCCTGGTGCGGGTAGTACTGGCTGAAAGCTTGTACCGGGCCTGGAGTATTTGTACCAATCACCCCTACCATCGCGAGTGACTATGCGCCGACAGCGAGAAGCCATCCAGGATCATGCCGCCGAAGCCTTGTTGTTCAAACGTCGCGCTTTGGTGGCTTTTTCCATCGTGGTGTTATCCTTCATGGTGGTGTTATTCAATCAGTATCATTTACAGATACGTTCGTACCATGAGTATCAAACCCGCTCAGAGGGGAACCGCATCAAGGTGGTGCCGGTAGCTCCCAATCGAGGGCTAATTTACGACAGAAACGGCATTTTGCTGGCGGAAAATACCCCGGTACATTCACTGGAGATCATCCCGGAGCAAGTGGCTGATATAGAGCAAACACTGGCGGAACTAGCTAAGCTCATTGATATCAGCCCGGAGCTGCAAGAAAGCTTTCTGCAGGATGTGCGTCGTCAACGCCGCTTCAATAGCATCGCTTTAAAAGAGCAACTCAGTGAGCAGGAAGTAGCCATCCTCGCCGTTAATCAACACCGCTTTCCAGGGGTTACTTTAGAGGCCCGTCTAAGCCGCACCTACCCTTTTGGTGATCTGTTCACCCACTCGATAGGTTACATTGGCCGTATCAATAGCAATGACCTGCAACGGCTTCGCGAGCAGGAGCTGGCGGCGAACTATGCTGCCAGCCGTCATATTGGCAAAATTGGCCTGGAGCGCTATTACGAGCGATTGCTGCACGGCAGTGTTGGTTATCAGGAAGTCGAAGTCAACAATCGTGGTCGGGTCATTCGTACCCTGCGCTCGGATCCAGCCATTTCAGGTCAGGATCTGATATTGAGTCTGGATGTTGGCTTGCAGTTGACCGCACAGCAGGCACTGGAAGGTCTGCGAGGTGCCGTGGTCGCACTGGATCCACGTACCGGAGCAGTGTTGGCTTTTTACAGCAACCCGGGTTACGATCCCAATTTGTTTGTACATGGTATCAGTAGTACCAACTACAACGCTCTGCTCAACTCTTTTGATCGGCCATTGATTAACCGGGTGACGCAAGGTATTTATCCCCCCGCATCGACCATTAAACCCCATCTGGCTTTAATTGGTTTGGATCAGGGCATCATCACGCCAAGCAGCCGCATCTGGGATCCTGGCTATTATCAGCTCCCAAACTATTCACGTCGCTTTCGTAATTGGCGCCGACATGGCCAAGGTTGGGTCAATGTGTACGGCGCCATTATCCAAAGTAATGACACCTACTTTTACGATATGGCTGTCCGGTTAGGTATTGATGCCATTTCGGATTCGATGAAGCAATTTGGTTTTGGCCAGCG
The DNA here is from genome assembly GCF_036327005.1 of Alkalimonas mucilaginosa. Taxonomy (NCBI): domain Bacteria; kingdom Pseudomonadati; phylum Pseudomonadota; class Gammaproteobacteria; genus Alkalimonas; species Alkalimonas mucilaginosa. The sequence continues at coordinate 178,491 of NZ_JAUGZK010000001.1, read as the reverse complement.
CACTGGTATTGATATCCACGAAGAGTCTGCCGCCATTATGCCATCTCGTGGTTGGAAACGAGCTCGCTATAATCAGCCTTGGTTTCCCGGTGATACCGTCTCACTGGGAATTGGCCAGAGCTATTGGACTGCTACCCCACTGCAGTTAGCCACCAGTACCGCCATCCTGGTCAACCGTGGTGACAGTGTAGTGCCAACTTTATTGCAGGGCACGCGCTTTCAAGGCGAGTTTGAAGCTGTCTCCTATCAACGTGAGCAGGCGGTTCGTATCCAGGACCCACAGCATTGGCAAGTAATTCTGGATGCCATGGAACAAACGGTAAACACCAGAGAGGGCACCGCGTTTCGCGCTTTTCAGAGGACTAATTACAGCTCCGGTGGGAAAACAGGAACAGCCCAGATAGTAGGCATTGCCCAAGATGCTAAATACGATGCGGATGCCTTGCAGGAGCAGCACCGGGATAATGCCATGTATATTGGTTATGCGCCGGCAGAAGATCCCACCATTGTGGTTGCCATAGTGGTAGAAAATACCGGTGGTGGTGGCAGCACCGCAGCCCCTGTCGCCCGCCAACTTTTTGACTACTATTTCAGCGCTGGGGTGAATCAGTGAATGATGTAATCAGCGAATCTCAGCGGCCACGCGGCCTGGCTATTTTTCATATCGATGCACCTTTACTGCTCGGCTTATTGGCGTTGATGGGTTTTGGTCTGGTGGTATTGTACAGTGCCAGTGGCCAAAGCCAGGCGATGATGCAGGCACAACTGATCCGGCTTGGTTTGGCTTTAGCGGTGATGGTGGTGTTTGCCCAAATCAGTCCGTTAACCTATAAACGCTGGGGCTTGCCGGTTTTTATCCTCGGTTTATTGATGCTGATCGCCGTCTTGCTGGTTGGAGAAGTAGGCAAAGGTGCTCAGCGCTGGCTAAACCTTGGTTTTATCCGTTTTCAGCCATCTGAACTCATGAAGCTGGCCGTACCGCTGGCCATTGCCTGGTTTATTTCCAATCATAACCTGCCGCCCAAAATTTGGCGTTTACTGGTAGGCTTTGTGATGTGTGTGGTTCCCACCTTACTAATTGCCAAACAACCCGATCTGGGAACTGCGCTGCTGATAGCCACTTCAGGTATTATGGTGCTGTTTTTAGCCGGCATGAGCTGGCGCCTGATCGCATTTATCGGGCTGTTAATTTCTTCGTTTTTACCCGTCATGTGGTTTTTTGTGATGCATGACTACCAAAAGCGCCGGGTACTGACCTTTTTAAATCCGGAAACCGACCCGCTCGGCTCGGGCTATCACATCATTCAATCCAAAATTGCCATTGGCTCTGGTGGCTTGCAAGGTAAAGGCTGGTTGCAAGGCACTCAGTCCCAACTTGAGTTTTTGCCAGAGCGTCATACCGATTTTATTTTTTCCGTGTTAAGCGAAGAATTCGGCCTGATGGGAGTGGTCCTGCTGGTGAGCCTGTATCTGTTTGTGATTGGCCGCTGCATGCTGTTGGCTATCCGGGCACAGGACAGTTTTTCCAAGCTAGTCGCAGGTAGCTTAACCATGACCTTTTTTGTCTATGTATTTGTTAACATTGGTATGGTATCCGGGCTCTTACCGGTGGTTGGTGTGCCACTGCCCCTGATCAGCTACGGCGGTACCTCCATGGTTACATTGCTGGCGGCTTTTGGTATTCTGATGTCAATCAGTACTCACAAGCGTATTTTAGCATCCTCATAAACAGGAGTTTTTGTGATGCATCTTCGTTGTCTGACTCTGTCGCTTTGTTTACTCACCCTGGCTGCTTGTAGCCATCGCCCGGCAAATAATGACCATGTGTCTCCCAATGCCGGCCGCTATCAGTTTGAACAAGACCATAAACCGGATCGCTTGCCTTCACTGCTGGAAATGACCGATCCTGAACCCAGCATTCAACCACTAAGTCGGGGTGGAAATCACGCCTACCGGATTTTTGGTGTTGATTACCAGCCGAAAACTGATTTGACCGAGTACAAAGCAACTGGCATCGCCTCCTGGTATGGCATGAAGTTTCATGGCCATAAAACCTCTAATGGGGAGGTGTATGATATGTTCAGCATGAGTGCGGCCCATAAAACACTGCCCTTGCCCTCCTATGTCCGGGTCACGAACCTGGTCAACCAGCAAAGCGCCATCGTCCGGGTGAACGATCGCGGCCCTTTTCATCAGGAGCGTATTATTGATTTATCCTACGCCGCTGCCCATAAATTAGGCATGCTACAACAAGGTACAGCGCCAGTTCAGGTTGAGCTGATAGCATCGCCGGCAATGGTGAACCAAAGTGCTGATTCCGAAGTGTTGGTAGCTGCTGCCCGGCCAGAGTTTACTGAAAACCTGGTTGCTATCGAACCCGTAACGGCAACCACAGCACCAGCACAAGTTGCCGGCTCTTGCTACATTCAGGTCTTTGCCAGTCAAAACGACCAAAGAGCCAGTGAGCTCGGCCAGCAAATAGAGCAGCAACTGGCTTTTACCACCAAAATAAGTCACCATAACGGAATTTTCCGTTTGCTGGTGGGTCCTATTGCTGATCGCTCTCAGGCCCAGGACTGGTTGCAACAACTGCAAGCAGAGCTGTATCCATCGGCTTATTTTACCGACAGTCGCCTTTGCGGCTGATTCAGACAAGTTCCACTGTTAATAAAAGAAAAGGTGCTATGAAAACTGTTACCCGTTGTATTGCATTGATCATTGTTGCGCTGGCCTGTTCCCAGGTTCAGGCTGTATCCGTAGTGCCTGCACCTCCAGAAATCAATGCAAAAGGACATATTCTGCTGGACTATGATACCGGTAAAGTTCTATCAGAACACAATGCAGACATGTTGTTATCGCCGGCCAGTCTGACCAAAATGATGACTGCCTACATCATCGGCTCTGAACTAAAAAGTGGCAACATCGCCGATACCGATATGGTTACTATCAGTGAGCGAGCCTGGGCGCGAAACTTTCCGGGCTCTTCCCTGATGTTTATTGAGGTTGGCACCCAGGTAGCCGTGGCCGATCTCAATCGTGGTATTATGGTGCAATCAGGTAATGATGCCTGTGTCGCCATGGCAGAGCATATCGCCGGTAGCGAGAGTGCTTTTGTTGATTTGATGAATGCTCATGCTCAGCGCTTGGGCATGCACAGCACCACCTTTGGTAACAGCCATGGTCTGCAGCATCCGGACCAGCGCACCACCCCCCGCGATATGGCCATTTTATCCAAAGCCTTGATTCGCGATGTACCGGATATGTATGCACTCTATTCCGAACGTGAGTTTAGTTACAACAATATCCGCCAATACAACCGCAACTCGCTGTTATGGGACCGCAACCTGGCCGTGGATGGCATTAAAACCGGCTTCACCTCAGAGGCTGGCTATAGCCTGATTACTTCGGCAACCCGTGATGATATGCGACTGATATCGGTTGTTATGGGCTCACCAAGTGAACAGATCCGTGCCCAGGAAAACCGAAAGTTACTGAATTATGGCTTTCGCTTCTTTGAAACCATCACACCTTTTCCTGCCAGCCAGGTCTTTGCAGAGCCCCGTGTCTGGCAAGGTGAAGCCGATAGCGTTCGCTTAGGTGTTGGTCAGCAAAGCCTTATCACTATTCCTCGTGGTCAGCAGCGTAATTTGCACACTGAAGTAAAACTGGAGCAGTCATTGGTGGCGCCGATTGAGCGTGGCCAGGTCGTTGGCCGCCTGCAGCTTAGCCTGGACGGCGAAGCTATTGCCGAATACCCGTTGGTCACTCTGGATGCGGTAGAGCGCGGTGGCTTTTTCAAGCGCATGATGGATTACCTGAAGATGCAGTTTAACTGATTCCATCCGCTCGACCAGCTGCCTCTGTTACAACCCGGCGAAATGCAGTAAAATAGCCGGGTTGTTTGATCTGGAGGCCTGGCATGGTTACCCCTGTAAAAAATACCAACTTTGATGCACTGCTTGATTTCCCTTGCACCGTTCAGTTTCGTGTGATGGGTGTGGCTCATGAACGCCTGGTGGACGACATCATTGGTGTGCTGCAACAACACGCCGAAGCCGCTGATTACAGCCCCAGCGTCAAACCAAGTACCAAAGGCAACTATCACTCCGTATCCATCGGCGTACGTGTCGTCGACAAAGACCACATAGAGTTACTTTATACCGAATTAAGTAAACTGGAACTGGTGCGCTACGTACTCTAATGACAACAACCACCAATGCCCTGATCATCCGTCAGCTCGGTATTCAGCCGTACCTGCCGATTTGGCAGGCCATGCAAGCCTTTACCGATGAACGCAATGAGCATAGCCTGGATGAGCTATGGTTTTTACAGCATCAGCCGGTCTTTACCCAGGGTCAGGCTGGCAAAGCTGAGCATATTCTGGCCACTGGAGATATCCCGGTGGTACAGGTTGATCGGGGCGGACAGGTCACTTACCATGGCCCCGGTCAGCAAATGGTGTATGTGCTGCTGGATTTAAAGCGACGGAAAATCGGGGTTCGCGAGCTGGTGACCTTACTGGAGCAAGTACTGATTGATACTTTAGCCAGCTTTCAGATCCAGGCATACGCCAAGCCAGATGCACCTGGAGTGTATGTAGACAACAAAAAAATTGCCTCGCTTGGGCTGCGCATTCGTAAAGGCTGCAGCTTTCATGGCCTGGCACTGAATGTTGATATGGATTTATCGCCATTTTCCCGCATTAATCCCTGTGGTTATGCCGGCATGGAGATGATTCAATGCCGTGATTTTGGCCCTATGACTATCAACACCATTGAGCAACAACTGATTCAGCAGTTCAGCCAAAAGCTTGGTTGTGATGAACTGCGTTACCATACAGGATTGGACAGGCAGCATGACTAAAACCGCACGTATGCAACCCGGTGTCAAACTTCGCGACGCCGACAAGATGGCGCTGATCCCGATCAAGGTGTTACCAACCGAGCGCGACCAGATGCTGCGCAAACCGGACTGGCTGAAAATCAAACTGCCAAAAAGCTCCGAGCGCATTGACGAAATCAAAGGCGCGATGCGTAAGCACGGTTTGCATTCGGTCTGTGAAGAAGCCGCCTGCCCTAACCTGCCGGAATGCTTTAACCATGGCACCGCTACCTTTATGATTTTAGGGGCCATTTGCACCCGGCGTTGCCCGTTTTGCGATGTGGCCCATGGCCGGCCGTTGCCGCCAAGTGCTGAAGAGCCAGAAAAACTGGCGCTCACCATCCGGGATATGAAGCTAAAATATGTGGTCATCACCTCGGTAGACCGGGATGACTTGCGCGACGGTGGCGCTCAGCACTTTGCCGATTGCATCCGCGAAATTCGTGTGCACAGCCCGGACATTAAAATTGAAGTGCTGGTGCCGGATTTCCGTGGCCGCATGGATACCGCGCTGGATATTCTGACGCAGACACCGCCGGATGTGTTTAACCACAACCTGGAAACAGCCCCTCGCCTGTACAAACTGGCGCGGCCGGGCGCTGATTACAAATGGTCTTTGCAGCTGCTTAAGCGTTTCAAAGAAGCCCACCCGCATATTTCCACCAAATCCGGCCTGATGGTTGGTCTTGGTGAAACCACTGAAGAGCTGATTGAAGTACTAAAAGACTTGCGGGCGCACGATGTCGATATGCTGACCGTTGGTCAGTACCTGCAACCCAGCAAACACCACTTGCCGGTAGAGCGCTATGTACCACCAGCCGAATTTGATGAAATTAAGCGCATTGCTTATGAGCTGGGCTTTAAACATGCTGCCTGCGGGCCTTTTGTGCGGTCCAGTTACCATGCTGATCGCCAGGCTGCTGGTGAAGAGATTGTCAGCAGCTTTAGCCCTGCTTAACTAGTCCCTGCTAGCCGCCTTGCGCTGTTGCTTCACCTGATACATGGCCTGATCTGCTTGCTGGATCAGGCTTTCCATATCTGCGCCTCCCGGCTGCCACAGTACCATGCCAATGCTGGGCCCAGCGTATTGCAACGATACCCCTTGTAAGACGAAGGTACCGCTGGTGGCTTGCTGCAGCTTTACGGACAGGCTATTACTAGCCCGATTGGCATCGTCCTCGGCTGCCAGGCAAGCCATCACAATAAACTCATCGCCGCCATAGCGCGCTACCAGATCGCCTTCACGCATCACGGCCTGCAGACGGCTAGCCAGCGCCACTAAAAAAGCATCCCCGATTTGATGGCCATGTTCATCATTGATCTGCTTAAACTTGTCCAAATCAATAAAAGCCAGCAACAACTGCCCACCATGGCGGCTTTTTTGCGCCATGGTGCGTTGCAAACTTTCCTGCAAATAACGCCGGTTGGCTAAACCAGTTAAGGGATCATGCAGTGCATGCACACTGAGTTCTTTGTTCATTTGCAGCAAACGGCTTTGGTCGTATAAGCGGGTAGCCAGCAGTGACAGGTAATTGGTGCAGCTAAGAATTAAGGATGGGTCCGGTAAGTCGTCGCTTTGGCTGAGCAATAAAATACCGCCTTCCAGTTCATCATGATTCTCGGCCGTAATACAGGCCACGGCACCGGTCGGTTTTAATCCCAGCATGGCTCGCATGGCACTGACCGCTTCATTTTCTTCCTGGCACAACCAGAGCACCTCGCCCTGCTCCATGGCTTTTTTGCTGTAACAGCGGATCAGGTAATACACGGCTTCATGTTGATCAGGCGTCAGTTTAAGCGTTACCAATAGTTCCGCCTTAGCTGCACGCTGCCGGAACGGCAGCACCAGGGGCCAGTCGGGCAAACGCTGCAATAAGACACTGGCTTTTTGCAGCACTTCGGTCAAGGAACTGGCCAATAAACACAGATCACCCAACTCGGCCAGTAATGACATGCCATGCAACCGATGCTCCGCATCCTGCGCCCGTTGAGATTGCAGCGACAATTGCCGTTCCCGTTCCAACTGCCAGGCAATCAGTTGAGCAAACAGCTGTAAAATCTTACTGTGTTTGGCCTCGACTTCGGTGGGTACCGCACTGGCTCCACAAAGGGTACCAAACAACTCACCATCACTTAAATACACGGGGACACTGACATAGGTTTGCAGCCCAAGCTCCCGGGCTGCATCCGAATCGCCCCATATCGCAGGCACATCCTGAGTGACAAAACGCTCTTGTAAAATAGCCCGACGACATAGGGTATCTTCCCAGGGGACTTTAAGACCTTCAGGCAAGGTCAATTCAGCAGTATTCATTGCATAGAGAATTTGCTGGAAGCCAGCCGTTTGATCAACTTTGGTAAGATAGGTGGAGTCCAAACCGGTCATTTCCTGCAACAAAGCCAGTAAAGGCCTGGTCAGGCTTTCCAGGTCCGATGCGGTCGTTACCGACTGCGCCAACTGCTCCAGATAGACATTCATAGCCACCACTATCGATTGCCAAATATGCCGGATACCCAAAGTGTACTGCAGCGATTCGATGTTTGCCAATTCAGGCAGTAAAAGAGATGATAATGTGTACTGAACCAGCTATGCTTAACCAAATTCTTTCACGGGGTACTTTGATGGATAACCGCCGCTTTCATCGCATTTCATTTCATGGGCCGGCCAGTGTTAAAACGGCTACTAGCACTTATGCGACTGAGCTGTTGGATCTATCGCTCAAGGGTGCTTTGGTTGCAAGACCAGCAGATTTTCCCAGCGAAACAGACTTGCTGGAGTTACATTTCCCACTGCAAGACAGCGCTCTCTGCATTGTGATGCAGGCTCGGGTAGCGCATCAAACCGAGCAACTACTAGGCCTGCACTGTGAAAAAATCGATCTGGACAGCATCAGTCACTTAAAGCGGCTGGTGCAGTTAAATCTGGGCGATGATCAGTTACTGGAGCGGGAGTTATCGGAGTTAAGCCACGCTGACTAAGCAGCCGGCTGGCATCCGGATAGCCCAACAGTTCTGCTAATTGCATTAAACGCCACCAGTCTGCTTTCCAACCATGCACGCGTGCTTTATAGGCCAGATAATATTGTACCGGCATCAGCAACTCCGGTTGCTTTAATTGTTGCTGCACCAACTGCAGATAATAATCCGGTAAATCCAGCTGATAAAACTCCATGCTGTTGCTTTCAGCGATTAGCCGGTAGGCCTGATAAGGGCTATGCAAACAAGTGGCTACCGGAGTGAGCACCAAAGGCTCAGGCAACCGGCCCCAGTGTTGTTGGTAGGCAGGTAGTTGCTCCTTTCCTATCAGAATATTCGGATAGATCTGCTCAGGCTGGCAGACTTCAGCTGCCGCTGCCGGCGGTAAAGCGTATTCGTCCATAAAGCGGAAAATGTGTAAAAACTCATGCCGCAGCAACGACAGTTCAGCACGTTCCGGCAACTGAATAATGCCATTGTTGTAGCTGGCCTTGCCACGCCCTGCCAGAATGACCAGTTGCTGCGCCCGGTGATCGCGAATATAGGGGACCAACTGTTGATAATCGCAAGCTATGCGGCTGTCAGAGCTTTCGCTGCAGGCAAGCTCAGTACTGCTCACCAATTGCAGTGCGCTAAAGCAGACCGGTAGCTGCGCCAATTGCGTATCCTGTTGCCAGGCCTGCTGTAAGCTTAACCACTGCTCGGCAGCAGCGGCATTAACGGCAACAGGCTGAATGGTCAACTGACAGCCCAGCTCGGGCTGCCAGCCAGGTTGGTCGGTCAGGCCTTGCTGCTGCCAAAAAGGCCAATCCATGCTTTGTTGCGGCTGTAAGTGCCAAAGGCCAAGTTCCGCCAGCTCAAGCCCCTGCTCGCTTAATTGCTGCATTTGCAGTTGCTGCTCCAACCACTGAGCTGTTGCTAATTTTCCTGACTGGCGCTGCCTTAGCATCAAGGCAGGTGTTGCGGCAGCATTTTGCCCCAGTACCCAGGCATGTTCAAACCAGTGCAATGCTGCATCCAACTCTTGCCGGGCCAAGCGCCGTTGTGCCAGCCGGTAAGCTGCTTCGGCATCCTGATGAGCAGCATCCATCAGTGCTTGTTCCGGGCTGGGCTGTTGTGGCTGGCACCCCAGCAGCAAACCAAGAGCAAAAAAGCCAGCAAGCTGGCTTTTCGATAAACAACGGTTGAGTTTAGAAGAACTCATCTTCCACGCTCAGAGGTTCATCACGCAACCGGGCTAACTCCAGCCGGGCATAGCGATGCTCGAGGAACTCGAACACATTGGTGGCCAGCGACAGCTTAAAGTTATGTATGGCACGCTCGGTATCTCCTTGCATGCTGTGCCATTTGGCCAGATAAAAATAAGCCTCACACAAACGCTCTGCCAGTTGCTTCTGGCTGGTCAGTTCATTGGTGACGCTATACAACAAGTCGGCTTCACTCAGGCGTCCTAAAAAGAAATCCGCTAACTGAGTCCCCCAGTTGTTGTCATTCAGAGTCGCGCGCTGCATAGCCAGCTGCTCTGCCGCTGTAGCAGGATCCAATTCCGACTGAGCCAGAAACAACCAGACTGCCCGGTATGGATCGGTCACATCACGCTGCTGAAACTCTACAAAGTCGTACAAGGACAAATCAATACGGCCGGCGTAGTACAGGGCCAGCGCCCGGTTTAAATAAGCAAATTCGTAACCTGGGTCCAGTTCCAACACAGAGTCAAAAGCCTCATAGGCTTGATCAAAGTTACCGGCCAGGGTGTAGTGAATGCCCATGAAGTTATAAGCACCCGCCAGATCCGGCTGCAACCGTAATGCCCGCATAAAGTCAAAGCGCGCCAGTGATGTCAGGCCAACACTTTCGTACATCACTCCACGATCATAGTGCAATTGCGCCGATTGCTGTTCCGTCAATTCCGCGCGATGCAGAATTTCCGTCAAACGGGCAATGGCCACTTCAGTTCGCTCTGGAACAGGCAAAGGTTCTGGCGTTAACCAGTAGGCAGGAGCATGGCTGTGCTGAGTTGCACAGCCAGTCAGTCCCAGCAGCAAAGCTGCTGCCAGGACACACAGCTGGATAGACTTAGGCATCAGCAGATTCAGCAGGTGCATCCTGCTTGCTTTGTGCTTCTTTGATGCTCAGGCGAACCCGTCCTTGCTTATCCACTTCCAGCACTTTGACCTTGACCTTCTGGCCCAAGGTCAAATGATCCGATACAGTATTCACCCGCTCTTCCGCGATTTGTGAAATGTGGACCAGGCCGTCTTTGCCAGGCAGCACATTAACAAAGGCACCGAAGTCTACGATACGGACTACTTCACCGTCGTAGATCCGCCCCACTTCCAGCTCAGCAGTGATCAGCATGATCTTATCGATCGCAACCTGTGCCTGCTTGCTGTTGGTGGCAGCTACTTTGACCGTGCCGTCGTCTTCGATTTCGATGGTACAGCCAGACTCTTCGGTGATCTGACGGATCACAGCACCACCTTTACCAATCACATCACGGATTTTTTCCGGGTTGATGCTTAAGGTGTAGATACGTGGCGCATGCTCAGACAGCTCTTCACGGTGCGAAGAAATCGCCTGATCCATCACTTGCAGAATGTGCAAACGAGCCGCTTTGGCTTGCTTTAACGCAATTTGCATGATGTCACGGGTAATGCCATCAATTTTAATGTCCATCTGCAGCGCAGTGATGCCTTCGGCAGTACCGGCTACTTTAAAGTCCATATCACCCAGGTGATCTTCGTCACCCAGAATATCGGACAGTACGACAAAGTTATCGCCTTCTTTTACCAGACCCATGGCAATACCGGCCACAGAGGCTTTAATCGGTACACCGGCATCCATCATCGCCAGTGAAGAACCACAAACAGACGCCATCGAGCTGGAGCCGTTCGATTCGGTGATTTCAGATACCAGACGAACCGTGTACGGGAACTCGTCAAAAGCTGGCATTACCGCTTGCACACCACGCTTGGCTAAACGGCCGTGACCGATTTCGCGACGCTTCGGTGAACCGACCATGCCAGTCTCGCCCACACAGTACGGAGGGAAGTTGTAATGCAGCATGAAGTAGTCTTTTTTCTCGCTCAGCAAGTCATCGACGTTCTGTGCATCACGGGCGGTACCTAAAGTACAGGTAACCAGCGCCTGAGTTTCACCACGGGTGAAGAGTGAAGAACCGTGGGTACGTGGCAGTACACCGGTCATCACGCTCAGGGCACGTACCATATCCGGCTCACGGCCATCGATGCGCGGCTCACCGGCAATGATGCGGCTACGCACGACCTGGCTTTCCAGGTTATGGAAAATCTCGCCAACTTCGTTTTCATCCAGCGTCTCGCCTTCGGCCAGTTGCTCTTTTAAGCTAGCGATCAGCTCTGCTTTGATTTCGCCAACGCGCTCATAGCGTTTGGCTTTTTCAGTAATGCGGTAAGCTTCGCCCACAGCGTCGGCAGACAGGCTGCGGATTTTTTCAATCAACGGCTCGTTCTTCGCCGGAGGTTGCCAATCCCAAACTGGCTTGCCAGCTTCGGCTTTCAGTTCGTTGATGGCAGTGATAGCGACCTGCATTTGCTCATGGCCGTAGACCACAGCGCCCAACATGATGTCTTCCGACAGCAGGTTGGCTTCGGATTCCACCATCAGCACGGCATTGTTGGTACCAGCGACTACAAGGTCCAGCTTGCTTTCTTTCAGCTCTACTTCTGATGGGTTCAGCACGTACTGGTCGTTGATGTAACCAACCCGGGCGGCACCGATAGGGCCAGCAAACGGAATACCAGACAGCGCCAGCGCCGCGGAGGTACCGATCAAAGCCACGATATCCGGCTGGATTTCAGGCTGCACAGAGACCACAGTCGCAATCACCTGAACTTCGTTGGTGAAGCCTTCAGGGAACAGCGGACGAATTGGGCGGTCGATCAGGCGCGATGTCAGGGTTTCACCCTCAGACGGCCGGCCTTCACGCTTGAAGAAACCGCCAGGCACACGGCCAGCAGCGTACATTTTTTCTTGATAATTTACGGTCAGTGGGAAAAAGTCCTGACCTGGTTTTGGTTGTTTTTTACCAACTACAGTGACCAGTACGGTGGTATCACCAATGCTGGCCAAAACAGCTGCGTCGGCCTGACGGGCGATAACGCCGGTTTCTAAAGTACAAGTGTGTTGGCCGAACGGGAAAGATTTAATGATGGGTGTCACGTGGGATTTTCCTTACAATTAACGCCTCATGGCGCATTCTATCTGTTTTCATTTCATTCCTGGCTAGTATACGCGTTCAGCGCGGGAAAAAGAAGCAGTGGGCCAAGGTTTCATCGGATTGACATAATCGGCAGTCAGTTCAAGCCACACCGTGCCTCTTGCTGGCACAGTGAGTGTTGCAAGTTGCTTGAATAGGGGAGAGTTATAGCAGGCGCTATAATTGGTTGTTACCCCTTAAGTGCAAGGTCTTCCCGAATAACTTCGGGATGGCGGAAAGCAATCTCGATCAATGCTTTTGCAGGACCAGAGGGTTGGCGACGGCCTTGCTCCCATTCTTGCAAGGTACGCGGGGAAATATGCAGTACCTCAGCAAATTCAACCTGGGTAAGGCCAGTCTTGCCCCGCGCCTTTGCAACCTCGTTGGGCTCAACACGGGTAGTTCGGGCCACTTTGCCAGCTTTCATTTCTTTAACGGATTGGAGCAACTTGTTCCCTAGTTCCTCTGCACTCAATATCTCGCTACTCATTTTCCAGTACCTCACGAACTGCCTTCAGGATATGTGCGGGTATATTTTCCTTCACGGCTTTTTTGTAGATCACTAATAACCAGATTTCACCATTAGCCATCTTGGTGAAGTAAATGACTCGCACCCCACCGCGCTTCCCTGCCCCCGCAACCGACCAACGAACCTTTCTACAACCACCACTGCCAGGAATGGGAGCGCCGACCTCAGGATTAGCCGCCAACCAAGCGAAAAACGAATTTCGTTCCTCTTCTGTCCAGATTTTTCTGGCATCCACTTCGAATGTAGGGGTTTCGATGATGGTAAACATACCAACATTATACGTCATTGACGTATATCCGCAAGGTTCAAACTTTTAAATACGCGTTGTTTGTAATTTTGAAGTAGTGATCATAATTTCTTTGTCTACTTTTGTTATTTGAGGATCTAAAAGCAGTAACTCCATATTTCTATTGATGATTCTCAAATTAAACTGATTAGGCTCATCGGTAACGAGAGCACTCTTTATTAGAGACATTTCGAAAGGCTCTTTTTCAGGAATGAGCACAATCACATCACCAGAATAAGTTACGATGTTTTGGTCCTGTGATACAACCACTGATTCTGCTTGAACTATCACCCCCGTGGACGCAGTTGACACCGTAGCAACCAGAGCACTTCCAAACAGTGCAAATACAAAACTCAGAATAAAGATAGGCTTCTTTGTAGGAGTAGGTCGTTTTTTACCACCTCCTTTGTTCTCTCTTAAAGCGATGTCTTTGACATCGATTCCAAAAGCCGAGCACAGCGCTTTTTGCGTCTCATAGGAAGCATTGCCTTCATTTTCTGCTCGTTGAATGGTCCTTAAGCTTACGTCACAAACATCAGCTAAATGCTGCTGGCTCCACGCTTTGTCTTTTCTTTTTTTTTATAACAATTTCAGAGTTAATTTTCATTTCCATTTTTGAGCACCTTTTGTCATGTCAGCTTTGACTTTAAGGCACAACCTCCTCATTCTGATACGACATTTGTATGCCAATCTAACGTCAAATGCATGCCAGGCTGGAAGCGCTCAAAGCAGCTGCGCAGTCCGCTTCGGCTGGCTTTGCATGTTATGTAGTCCTTTTAGAAACTCTGGAGCCAGATCTGCGCCGTTCGGCCAAACAACGGTCTCAAGCTCTGGATCAACCGATACCTTTCGGAAAACAGCAATATCCTTCAGCGGTTCAAATACAGGTCCGTTTAGTTCACCATCCAGATTGATTTCTCCAGCAGTACCATCATCAAACGCGACCCAAATGGTGTAATCAGCCACGTATTTTGCAGATTTAATATGCAACATAATGCACTCCAGCGGTGTGTGAATGCTGATTTTCAGGCATAAAAAAAGGGCTGAAATTCAGCCCTTATTCTTTGCGTTGAATTAACGACGCAGGCCAAGACGCTTGATCAAATCAGCGTAACGGTTTTGATCTTTGCCTTTCAGGTAATCCAGCAATTTACGACGCTGGCTAACCATACGCAGCAGACCGCGGCGTGAGTGGAAATCGTGCTTGTGATCAGCAAAGTGACCTTGCAGGTGGTTGATGTTTGCAGTCAGCAAAGCAACCTGTACTTCTGGTGAACCTGTGTCACCTTCTTTTTGTGCGTAATCCGCAACGATTTTTGCTTTTTCAGCAGCAGTTAAAGCCATGGTGTACTCCAATTCTGAGTGAGTTAATGAATGTATTGCCGCCGATCACTCATTCAGCCAACAATAAAAAGCGGGCGCATTGTACCATGCCGGTACGGCTTTACAAGCTTTATTGCTTGTTGGTACTTAGCAAACGCCGCGGTTTCAGCTCGCCCTGCTCCCGTTTGCCAATGCCTAAAAATTGCTGCTCAGCACTGTACAAGCGCACCGCTTCGGCATCCGGCAGCTCGCAGCCAAAACTTTGGCCGTGGGCAATACGGCGTTGCTGCTCGGCGCTTAGGGTTAAGGCCTCCAGACCGTGCAAGGCCGCATCGAGTGGCAGCAGCAGTTGATCCAATTCCGAAAAATCACGGCTTTGATGGCACGGCTCTGCCAGGGCTTCCAGTTTAGGCAGTGGCTGCATGGCTTCGGCCTGAAAAGGCCCGACCTGAGTACGGTGCAAAGCACTGACATAAGCGCCGCAGCCTAAGGCTTCGCCCAAATCATCAATCAGGGTGCGGATATAGGTTCCTTTGCTGCAATGCACTATAAAATCGGCGTCAGTTTGATCGCTGCTTTGGCGCAGGGCCAGCAACTCAAAACGAAAAATGCTGATCGGTCTGGCTTCGCGCGGTACCGTGATGCCCTGCCGGGCGTACTTGTACAGCGGCTGGCCCTGGTATTTCAGCGCCGAAAACATGGTTGGCACCTGCAGAATATCGCCCCGAAAGGCCTGCATCGCCTGCTCCAGCTGCTGCTGGTTGAACGCCACCGGCCGGGTACTGACCACCTCACCGGCTGCATCGCTGGTATCGGTACGGATGCCAAAACGGGCGCTGACCAGATAGGTTTTATCGGTATCCAGCAAAAACTGACTGAACTTGGTGGCTTCGCCAAAACAAATCGGTAGTAAGCCACTGGCCAGTGGATCCAGCGCACCGGTATGGCCGGCTTTTTGCGCCTGATACAGCCAGCGTACCTTTTGCAAAATACCATTGCTGGTAAATTCCAGCGGCTTGTCTAAAAGCAGAATGCCGTCGACGGCACGGCGTTTGTGTTGCTGTGTCATTTAATCCTGCTTGTCGGACTCAGTCGTGTTATCAGTGTCATGCTCTGCGGCATCATCGGCAGCACCAGCCGGACGCTTGGCTTCATCGGCGCGACGGGCAGACTCGACCAACGCGGTCAGACGAATGCCTTCATCCAGCGTGCTGTCGTAGTAAAACTGCACCTGAGGCACGATGCGGGTTTGGATCCGCTTGCCAATCAGACCGCGGATAAAACCTTTGGCATCGTTTAAGATCTTCAGGTTGTCTTTTACCTTGTCCTGCTCCAGGCCAAGAAAAGTGACGTAAATTTTGGCGTAGGATAAATCGCGCGACACATCGACCTGCGACACCGTAATCATATGGTGCAAACGGGGATCTTTGATTTCGCGCTGCAGGATCACGGCCAGCTCTTTTTGCAGCTGCTGCGACAGCCGGTCGACACGGGAAAACTCTTTGTGTGCCATCTTTTTTTCCTTTAAAAAAACAAACACCACCAGAAAGCACAGCCCCTGATGGTGTCTGATTAAGCGGTCGGATTACAGCGTACGTTCGACCTGAACCACCTCAAAGACTTCGATTTGATCGCCTTCGCGGACATCGTTGTAGTTTTTCACACCGATACCACACTCGAAGCCATTACGAACTTCGTTGACATCGTCTTTAAAGCGGCGCAGTGACTCCAACTCGCCTTCGTAGATCACCACGTTATCACGCAGTACCCGGATAGGGGCATTGCGTTTGATCACGCCTTCACTGACGATACAGCCGGCAATAGCGCCGAACTTCGGTGAGCGGAACACATCACGTACCTGTGCCAAACCAATGATTTGCTGTTTGAACTCAGGGGCCAGCATACCAGTCATCGCCTGCTTCACTTCATCCAGCAGCTCATAAATGATGCCGTAGTAACGCAGATCCAGACCTTCATCTTCAACGATACGGCGGGCTGACGCATCCGCACGCACGTTAAAGCCGATAATAATGGCTTGCGAGGCAGCGGCCAGGCTAACGTCGGTCTCGGTAATACCACCCACACCACTGCCGATGATTTTGATTTTGACTTCATCGGTCGACAGCTTGCTGAGTGATTCGGTGATGGCTTCCACAGAGCCCTGTACATCGGCCTTCAGTACGATGTTCAGTTCAGACACATCGCCTTCCGCCATGTTGGCAAACATATTTTCCAGCTTGGCTTTTTGCTGACGCGCCAGTTTCACATCGCGGAACTTGCCCTGACGGTACAGTGCGACTTCACGGGCTTTACGCTCGTCTTTCACCACGGTGACTTCATCACCAGCCTGCGGTACACCCGACAAGCCAAGGATTTCGACCGGAATGGACGGGCCAGCTTCGCTGACGGTACGGCCATTCTCATCACGCATAGCGCGAACTTTACCGTACTCGAAACCACAAAGCACCACGTCGCCCTGATTCAGCGTGCCTTCCTGCACCAGGATGGAAGCAACCGGACCACGACCTTTATCCAGGCGTGATTCAATCACTACACCACGCGCCAGACCCGCGCGAACGGCAGTCAGTTCCTGAATTTCGGCCAAATCAAGCACCGCATCCAGCAACTGGTCGATGCCGGTACCCGCTTTGGCAGACACTGGCACGAACTGGGTGTCACCGCCCCACTCTTCCGAAATAACATCGTACTGCGACAATTCGTTGCGCACCCGATCCGGATCGGCTTCTGGCTTATCCATTTTGTTGATGGCAACAATCAAAGGAACCCCAGCTGCCTTGGCATGCTGGATCGCTTCTTTGGTTTGCGGCATGACGCCATCGTCGGCAGCCACGACCAGAATTACGATATCAGTTGCTTTGGCACCACGGGCCCGCATCGAGGTAAAGGCAGCGTGACCTGGGGTATCCAGGAACGTCACCATACCGCGATCGGTATCCACGTGGTAAGCACCGATATGCTGGGTAATACCACCGGCTTCGCCATCGGCGACTTTGGCTTTACGGATGTAATCCAGTAACGAGGTTTTACCGTGGTCAACGTGGCCCATCACGGTCACTACCGGTGCACGTGGCTCCAGCTCACCGGTCTCGCCACGCTCAGACATCACCGCTTCTTCCAGCTCGTTCTCTTTGGTCAGCACGAACTTATGGCCCATTTCCTCACAGACAATGGCCGCAGTTTCCTGATCAATCACCTGATTGATGGTCGCCATAGCGCCCATTTTCATCATCGCCTTGATCACTTCCGTCGCTTTTACCGCCATTTTAGCAGCGAGTTCAGCCACAGTAATGGTTTCACCAATACGGACCTCACGCTCAACCGGCTGAGCTGGCTTGTTAAAGCCGTGCTGCATGCTGGACGGGGTTTTCTTTTTCTTGCTGTGTTTGTTGGCACGGTTGAAGGCTTCACGATCATTCCGATCATCTTTCTTTTTGCCTTTGGCCGGTGCTACTTTTTTCGCAGCAGCACCACGACGGCCAGCCCGCTCTTCGCGTGCATCGACTTCGTCTTCAGCTTGTTTGGCAAATTCGTTGCTGGTCAGGTGATAATCGCCATCTTCAGTACCTTTGGCTTTTTCTTCCTGCTCCCAACGCTCACGATTTTCTTCCGCCAAACGCTTGGCTTCTTCTGCCTGTTTGCGCGCTTCTTCCTCCAGCTTACGCAGAGCTTCCGCTTCTTGCTGTTGCTTCAAGCGCTCAGCTTCTTTCCGTGCTTCTTCACGGGCAGCACGACGGGCTGCTTCTTCAGGATCGTCTTTTTTCTGCTCTTCACGACGCTTGGCTTCAGCAGCTTTACGCTCAGCTTCTTCCTTCGCCCGACGCTCCGCTTCGGCTTTGGCTTTACGCTCTGCTTCCTGACGCTCACGCTCGGCACGCTCGGCCTCGGCCTTGGCTTTTTCTTCAGCCAGTCGAGCCTCTTCCTGAGCCTTTAAAGTGGCCTCATCCAGCATCGGCTTTTTGATGTACGTCTTTTGCTTACGCACTTCCACCGTCACTTCACGATTACGGCCAGCACCGCCTGGAATACTCAGGGTGCTTTTCTCTTTGCGTTTTAACGTCAGCTTGGACGGCGTCGCCGCCTCCGCACCATGCTGCCGGCTTAAATGTTGCAGCAGGGTACGTTTTTCATCTTCAGTGACCATGGCACCAGCAGTTTTACTGATACCGGCGTCTGCAAATTGTTGCACTAAGCGATCAACAGTTGTGTTTACATCTGTGGCGAGCTTTTCTATGGTGACATCTGCCATATAGGTTGTTACCTCCGTTGATCCATTAATTTTCTTCGCTGAACCAGACAATATTTCTGGCAGCCATGATCAGCGCCGCAGCCTGATCTTCACTCATTTCGGCTAAATCCAGCAGGTCATCAACGCCCTGCTCGGCCAAATCATCCAATGTCGCCACACCTTTGCTGGCCAGCACATAGGCGGTATGGGTATCCAATCCTTCAAGTGCTAACAATTGCTCGGATGGCTTAGCACCTTCCAGCGACTCTTCTGAGGCAAGCGCCTGAGTCGTCAGATAGGCTTTAGCGCGATTACGTAGTTCTTCTACAATCTCTTCATCAAAACCATCAATGGACAACAACTCAGAGACCGGAACATAGGCAATTTCTTCCAGGGTGGAGAAACCTTCGTCCACCAGCACAGAGGCAAAATCTTCATCAAGCTCCAGCGTGCTGGTGAAAAGATCCATAACTTTACTGGCTTCTTCCTGATGCTTCTTCTGCATGTCAGCAACCGTCATCACGTTCAATTCCCAACCAGTTAACTGGCTGGCAAGACGGATATTCTGACCATTGCGGCCAATGGCCATCGCAAGGTTGCCTTCCTCGACCGCGATATCCATGGAATGCGCTTCTTCATCTACTACGATGGAGGCAACTTCAGCAGGTGCCATCGCATTGATGACAAACTGGGCATCGTTATCGTCGTACAACACAATATCCACCCGCTCACCGCCCAGCTCACCGGAAACCGCCTGCACGCGTGAACCACGCATACCAACACAGGCACCGACCGGATCGATACGACGGTCATTGGTTTTTACTGCGATTTTAGCGCGTGAACCCGGATCGCGGGCAGCACCACGCAGTTCAATCATTTCTTCACCGATTTCCGGCACTTCAATACGGAACAATTCGATCAGCATTTCCGGGCGGGTACGGCTTAAGAACAGCTGAGCGCCACGGGCCTCCGGCTTTACTTCAAATAACAAGGCGCGTAAACGATCGCCGGTACGGTAAGTTTCACGTGGCAACATGTGCTCACGGGTCAGAATCGCTTCGGCGTTGTTACCAAGGTCGACGATGATGTTGTCGCGGTTGGCTTTTTTCACCACACCGGTTACCAACTCACCCACCTGATCCACATACGCTTCTACCACCTGAGAACGTTCTGCTTCCCGTACTTTTTGTACAATGACCTGTTTAGCCATCT
Organism: Alkalimonas mucilaginosa; assembly: GCF_036327005.1. Lineage (NCBI taxonomy): Bacteria > Pseudomonadati > Pseudomonadota > Gammaproteobacteria > Alkalimonas > Alkalimonas mucilaginosa. The sequence continues at coordinate 158,801 of NZ_JAUGZK010000001.1, read as the reverse complement.
GGGTGGTGATACGGTCGAATACGATGGACTCAATTTGCTCTTCCACGTAGTCGCCTACGTTGAGTTCCGGCTGCTCATACTGTGCTGCCGATAAAGTAATTTCCCGATAAGGATGTTCAATCGGTTGATCATCCGGCACCACTTCCCAGCGGCGGAAGGTGTCAAAAGAGCCGGTTTTACGATCGATGCTAACCCGAACTTCAATATCGCCTTCATTTTTCTTTTTAGTGGCGGCGGCCAGTGCGTATTCCAGCGCTTCGAAAATTTTCTCTCTAGGCACGGACTTTTCATTTGAAACCGCATCAACAACCAATAAAATTTCTTTTGCCATTTTTTTGCTGCCTCTGTTGGACCTGTCTGCAATCAGAACACAGGTACAATATTTGCTTTTTCAATATTATCCATCAGCAAACGAAACTGCTTGCCATCGATTTCCATTACCAACATATCCTGCTCAATCGCCAGCAATTGACCTTTAAACTTACGACGCCCATCCTGCGGGATCGCAAGTTTCACCTCAACCTTACCGCCAACGGCCTTCGCAAAGTGCGCAGGCGTGAATAAAGGCCGATCCAATCCTGGCGAAGAGACTTCCAGCATGTATTCATGCGAAATAGGATCTTCAACATCCAAAATAGCACCCACTTCACGACTGATGTTGGCACAATGCTCGACGGTTACCCCGTCTGGATGATCAATGTACAAGCGCACGGTGGAATGCTTGCCTGCACGCAACACTTCTATACCAAGCAATTCAAAACCAGCTGCCGACACTGTGGGTGCAAGCAACTCCATTAACTGCTGTTCCTGCTTCGCCAAGAAAACCTCCAGAGCCACTGGCCGGAATCGTCTCCATGCCAGCTACAGGTGTTAAATAAAAAATGGGCGAAACGCCCATTCCACAAACTCAGTTTGCAGATATAAAAACGCCCCGAACAAGCGGGGCGAATTTACTATCCGTAAGCACTGATTTATCGCCAAAATCAATGCTGAATTAATCGTGGCGAGCATCACTACTGACGATCGCTCCACAGTTCGGTGACTGTGAATTGGTCAAATTTAAAATTAATACAAATTTTAAATTGACTAAATTTGGTTGCGGGAGCCGGATTGAGACCTTCGCCCCGTGGTTATAAAGAGGAGCCCGAGGGCGCTTTCTTAATAACCATGCACACAACAAATTTGGTTGCGGGAGCCGGATTTGAACCGACGACCTTCGGGTTATGAGCCCGACGAGCTACCAGGCTGCTCCATCCCGCGTCCGTAATTGGCAGCTATTATATCGCTGTGAGGTTAGTATCGCAAGAGCTTCGCCTATTTAAGCCAGCGCTTGCTGATGTTGTTTGGTGCCGAGAGCGGGACTTGAACCCGCACGTCCGAAGACACTACCCCCTCAAGATAGCGTGTCTACCAATTTCACCACCTCGGCAGAAAAAACTGTATTAATTTCCTACTGGAATGTCGCTTTCAGCAGGACGCTGTGGTGCAGAATCGCTCATAGGAATGGACAGGTCTTGCCATGCATCAACCTGACTGCTTTGGCCTGCGGTATAACGACCCAACACAATACTGAGAACGAAGAAAACAACAGCTAAAATAGTAGTCATTTTGGTTAGGAAATTGCCTTTACCAGCAGAACCAAACACCGTAGAAGAAGCGCCTGCACCAAAGGCTGCGCCCATATCAGCGCCTTTGCCATGCTGGATCAGGATCAAGCCGATCAACGACAATGCCACCAACAAATACAACACCATAAAGACTTCAAACATATTCGTTAACCTTTTGCGCTTTGGCAAATCTGGAAAAATTCTTCAGCATTCAGGCTGGCACCACCGACCAAACCGCCATCAATGTCTTGCTGAGCAAACAGCTCTGCAGCATTTTTACCGTTAACGCTGCCACCATACAAAATGCGGACAGCCGCTGCCGCTTTGGCATCATAAGTCGCTAGCTGCTGACGGATACTGGCGTGTGCCTGCTGCGCCTGCTCTGGGCTTGCTGCCTCGCCCGTACCTATAGCCCAAACCGGCTCATAGGCAATCACCGATTTGGCGATGAATTCGGGATGCGCAGCATACACTGCAGCCAGTTGTTTCGCAAGCACTTGCTCGGTTTTTTCTTGCTGACGCTGCTGCAGGTTTTCACCAATACAAAACACTGGAGTTAAACCATGGCCAATGGCAGCTTGCATCTTAGCAGCCAGCAGCTCATCACTTTCACCAAATAGCGTACGGCGCTCGGAGTGGCCTATCAATACGTATTGGGCACCGGCCTCCATAAGCAGGGAAGCACTCAGCTCTCCGGTATAAGCGCCGGATGAAAACTGGCTAATATTTTGGGCTCCGATCAGACACTGCCCAGTAGCAGCTAGCCCTGGCAATAAAGTCGCTGGAGGACAGAGCAATACATCTATTTTGGACCAGTTGGTGGATGCCAATAGCGCAGTGATCTCTGCTAGCAGAGCTTGACTGCCATTCATTTTCCAATTGGCGGCGACCAGTGGCTTACGGTGTGTCATGCCTGTTCCTTGTAATTGCTGCGGGCAGATAGTACCCAATGCCCGCTGCTATCTCAAGTTTCCTGTCGAATTTGCCGCTTTAACTGGCTATTTTTACTGCATCGGCGATGGTTCGGGCATAGAGTTCAACCTCGGTTAACACTTCCCCCTCCACCATCACCCGGATTAAAGGCTCAGTACCAGACTTACGAATCAGCACCCGGCCTTTGCTGCCAAGCTTAGCCTCTACATCGAGGATAGCTTGCTTAACGTTTTGTTTTTCCAACGGGGCAGTCCCCTTTTCAAACTTCACATTAACCAGGACTTGGGGCAGTTTTGTCATGCCCTGACTGATCTCAGCTAAGCTCTGCCGCTCCTGGATCATGGCTGTCAGCACCTGCAAGGACGCAATAATGCCATCTCCGGTACAGGTATGATCGAGATTCAACACATGGCCAGAATTCTCTCCGCCAATACGCCAATCGTGCTCGCGCAGCAACTCCATCACATAACGGTCGCCGACCTTGCTGCGTAAGAATGGAATACCCAACTCTGCCAAGGCCAGTTCAAGGCCCATATTGCTCATCAGGGTGCCGACCACCCCCCCATGCAGACGATTCTGGCGTTGGGCGGCACGGGCAATAATGTACACAATCTCATCGCCATCAATCACACGACCATGCTGATCCACCATCATAACCCGATCCCCATCGCCATCGTAAGCGATACCCAGATCAGCCTTTAGCTCAACCACCTTTTCCTGCAACGGCAAAGTATGAGTTGCTCCACAATCTGCGTTGATGTTCAAACCATCCGGGCTGGCACCAATGACAGTGACCTCCGCCCCCAGCTCCCGAAACACATTGGGTGCGATATGGTAGGTGGCGCCATGCGCGCAATCGAGCACCAAACGAAAACCTTTCAACGACATATGGTTGGGCAGATGACTCTTGCAAAATTCGATATAGCGGCCAGCGGCGTCATCCACCCGCACAGCTTTACCAAGCTGTTCAGACGACACACACACCATCGGTTGCTCAAGCTCATTTTCAATGGCCAGTTCTACCTCATCCGGTAATTTGGTACCATCGGCAGAGAAAAACTTAATGCCATTGTCATAATAGGGGTTGTGTGACGCGCTGATCACTATGCCAGCTTCAGCCCGGAAGGTTCGGGTTAAATAAGCTACAGCAGGAGTTGGCATTGGACCAAGTAAGCGAACATCAATACCGGCAGCTACCAAACCTGCCTCCAGTGCCGTTTCCAACAGATAACCGGAAATACGGGTATCTTTACCGATCAATACTTTGCGGGTACCGCTTTTCGATAGCACCCGGCCAGCGGCCCAACCAAGCTTCATTGCAAATTCCGGGGTGATAGGGAAATCCCCGACTTTGCCGCGAACACCATCGGTACCAAAATATTTTCTGCTCATTGTTCTACTCCATGCAGGGTGGCATTGACCACAGCCAATGCGTCCACGGTTGCTTTGACGTCATGCACCCGGATTATCTGGGCTCCTTTCATGGCGGCTATTGTGGCACAGGCCAGACTACCTGCCAATCGCTCAGCTACTGGTTGATCCAACAAATGACCAATCATGGACTTGCGTGACATCCCCACCAATACAGGCAATTGCAATGCCTGCCATTGCTCCAGTTGTTGCAGCAATTGATAATTTTGTGCCAGTGTTTTACCAAAACCAAAGCCAGGGTCCAGCAGCAGTTGCTGACGTGCTATGCCAGCCGCTACGCAGCTTGCTATCCGCTGTTGCATGAAATCCAGTACATCAGCTGTCACATCCTGGTAGGCAGGCTGCTGCTGCATCGTTTTTGGTTGTCCCAACATATGCATCAAGCAAACCGGTACTCCAGTTGCCGCCGCTGCCGCTAAGGCACCGTCACCCCGTAGCGCATAAACATCATTAATCATATCGGCACCAGCCTGAACCGCAGCTGACATGACGCTGGCTTTGCTGGTATCAATGGATATCACACAATCAAAACGGCTGCGGATCCCCTCAATAACTGGCAGCACTCGATCCAGCTCCAGTTGCAACGACACGGGCTCCGAGCCTGGCCGGGTGGATTCACCACCAATATCCAGAATCACGGCCCCTTGTTGCAGCATTTGCTCGGCTTGGTACAGCGCGTTATCCAGCCGTTCAAAATGGCCACCATCGGAAAAAGAATCTGGGGTGACATTTAAAATACCCATCACTTTGGGATGCGATAAATCGAGCTTACGCTGACGGGGTAAAATTAATTGCATGGCAAAGTCTCAGGTTAATCAGCCAGAAAAAAACCCGGCAAGCCGGGTTTTTTCAATCATTGAACTATCAGTGCAGCTTACCCTCAGATGGTTCAGCGCTCGGGCCAACTGCCTCTTCCGCATCTGAATCATCGCTGGAGCTGCCTTTACCGCCTTTATCTCGTGGCTCCCAGTTTTCCGGGTCACGTACTGGCCGACGCTCCATCAAATCATCAATCTGACGGGCATCAATGGTTTCGTACTTCATGAGCGCATCTTTCATCGAATGCAGAATATCCATATTGTCTTTAATCAGATTCAATGCACGCTCATAATTGCGATCGATGAAGCTGCGAATTTCAGCATCAATGGTTTTTACCGTTTCTTCAGACATATGCTTGTTCTTGCTGACAGAGCGGCCTAGGAAAACCTCCCCATCTTCATCAGCATACAGCAACGGTCCCAGCTTCTCTGAGAAGCCCCATTGCGTGACCATTTTCCGCGCCAGATCAGTGGCACGTTCGATGTCGTTCGATGCGCCTGTGGTCACCATTTCAGAGCCGTAAATCACATCTTCGGCGATACGCCCACCAAACAGGGAGCTGATCATGCTTTCCAACTGCTGTTTGCTGTAGCTGACCCGATCACGCTCCGGTAAGTACATAGTGACACCCAGCGCACGGCCTCGCGGAATAATACTGACCTTGTACACCGGATCATGCTCTGGTACCAGACGACCGACAATGGCATGGCCAGCTTCATGGTAAGCTGTCATTTCTTTGTCTTTTTCGGTCATCACCATGGAGCGACGCTCTGCACCCATCATGATTTTGTCTTTGGCTTTTTCAAACTCGTCCATCGATACCGTACGGCGGTTACCACGAGCAGCAAATAAAGCAGCTTCATTCACCAGGTTCGCCAGATCAGCACCAGAGAAGCCAGGAGTTCCACGGGCAATGACCGAAGCATCGACATCTTCGCCCAGAGGTACTTTGCGCATATGCACTTTCAGAATTTGCTCACGCCCTTTTACATCTGGTAAGCCGACAACGACCTGACGATCAAAGCGGCCTGGACGCAGTAAGGCTGGGTCTAACACATCTGGACGGTTGGTGGCAGCAATCACAATAATGCCTTCATTGCCATCAAAGCCATCCATTTCAACCAGCATCTGGTTTAAGGTCTGCTCACGCTCATCATGACCACCGCCTAAGCCGGCACCACGTTGACGGCCGACGGCATCAATTTCATCGATGAAAATAATGCAAGGCGCTGCCTTCTTGGCCTGTTCAAACATATCCCGCACACGGGAGGCACCAACACCAACGAACATTTCAACAAAGTCAGAACCAGAAATGGTGAAAAATGGAACCTTGGCTTCACCAGCAATCGCCTTAGCCAGTAAGGTTTTACCAGTTCCTGGCGGGCCCACCATCAGAATACCAGTCGGGATTTTACCACCCAGCTTCTGGAAACGGGACGGATCGCGCAGGTAATCCACCAGCTCAGTCACTTCTTCTTTGGCTTCATCACAACCAGCCACATCCTTGAAGGTGGTTTTGATCTGATCTTCGCCCATCAACTTGGCTTTGCTCTTACCAAAAGACATTGCACCCTTACCACCACCACCTTGCATTTGGCGCATAAAGAATATCCAGACGCCAATTAACAACAGCATTGGGAACCAGGAAATAAAAATGGTGCCGAGTAAACTGCCTTCTTCCGGTGGAGTGCCAACAATGCGGACGTCGTGTTTGTAAAGATCGTCTATCAGTTTGCTGTCATAACCGCCAGGGATCACCGTATCAAAACGATCACCATTGCGATTCACACCGCTGATAACGCCAGAGCGCTCAATCTTAACTTCACGAACTTGCCGTTGCTCAACCTGCTTTAGGAACTGATCGTAACTGGTCATACGCTCGGTACTATCTCCAGGACCAAAGCTATTGAAAATCGACATCAAGACGACGGCGATCACCAGCCAGACGATAAGATTTTTAGCCATATCACTCAAGGTTGTAACCTCTTTCTTGCCGTTAAATTAAATCAGGCCACTACTGCGACTTGAAACCTGTTGCCACTATGTAGGCTTCACGGGAGCGGGAGCGCGAGGAATCCGGCTTTCGTGATTTTACTGTGGTAAATGCTTGTCGGACCGCTTTCAAATAGTCTTCAAAACCTTCACCATGAAATACTTTGACCACAAAACTACCATTTTGCTTCAATACCTGATGACACATATCGAGCGCCAGTTCGACCAGGTAAATTGCCCTTGCCTGATCGGTTGCCAGATTGCCACTCATATTGGGTGCCATATCCGATAATACCACATCTACGTTACGACCTTCGATTCGGCTCAGTAATGCTTGTAGAACAGCATCCTCACGGAAGTCACCCTGTAAAAATGATACGCCAGGTAACGGATCCATCGGAAGTATATCACAAGCTATCACCCGGCCCGAACCCTGCACTAATTTTGCTGCCATTTGTGACCAGCTGCCTGGTGCGGAGCCTAAGTCTACCACTGTCATACCGGGTTTGATCAGTCTGTCTTGCTGCTGGATTTCTTCCAGTTTAAAAGCGGCCCGGGAACGTAAGCCCTGCTTCTGCGCTTTTTGCACAAAATGATCATCAAAATGCTCTTTCAACCAGCGGGTTGAGCTGGCTGAGCGCTTTTTTCGCGTCATCTTACTACTCTGAAATGGCTATGACCTTTAGATGGCGGTACAATAGCATGAATTCAAGATTAAATTGTGGAAATCGTATCAAGATGGCACTAAGCAATAAGCAAAAACAATTTTTAAAATCCAAGGCACACGACCTCAAGCCTGTTGTACTGCTTGGCAGCAATGGTTTGACAGAGGGTGTGCTGGCAGAAATCGACCAGGCATTAGAGCATCACGAATTGCTGAAGGTGAAAGTTCCTGGCGAAGATCGTGAGCAGAAAGTACTGGTGATGGATGCCATTATCCGTGAGACCAAGGCAGAAAAAGTTCAGGTGATTGGCAAAACTCTGGTGTTGTTTCGGCCAGCAAAGGAGCCAAAAATTCAGCTGCCCAAAGCCTGAGACTCTTCCTGTTCAAGAAAACCAGCTCGCGTCAGGATAACGCGGGCTTCCGCTTTGTCAGCAACAATAGCTCGCTGATAATCCGCAGGCTTGGGGACATCGGTTGCCTTGGTAAATTGCCAGCGAAACAACGGATGCTCTGGTAATAGCACCACCCCAAACTTCAACTGATGTTGAAAGCACCAGCTTGAGTTGTCTTGCAAGGTTGCAAAAACATTAGCCGGACAAGCCTGCCAGCGGGTACCATCCAATATCATGGCCCATGGGGCCCCATCAAAAGTGCCCACCATCTCCCGCAACTGCTTGATGTAATCCTCGACCGTCCGAGTAGTCCAGGTATCCCAGGCCGTTAACCAGAGGGTATTGCTCTCTTTGACCAACTCAAACTTGATTTTTCCTGAATGCATCAAACAACCTCATCACTTGGTAATGCAACTACTGTAATAGATACGCAGTCACTATCAGGTCTGACCCTGTGCCGTCGTGCGACCAAAGTGCAAAAAAAAGCGGCCGAAGCCGCTTTTCAGTTGTGCAGGATCAATTAAAGGTACTGCACATCGGTAATTTCAAACTCAACCATGCCTTTAGGTGTGTTGATGGTGACCACATCGTCCTGTTCTTTGCCAATCAGGCCACGGGCGATGGGTGAATTGACCGAGATAAGATTCTTTTTAATATCGGCTTCATCATCACCTACAATGCGATAGCTCACTTCTTCCTCGGTATCAAGGTTTAAGATCGTGACGGTGGCACCAAAAATTACCTTGCCATTGTTTGGCATGCTACTGACATCAATAATCTGAGCATTGCCAAGCTTGCCTTCGATATCCTGGATACGCCCTTCACAGAAACTTTGGGCTTCACGGGCCGCATGGTATTCAGCATTCTCTTTCAAATCACCATGTTCACGCGCATCGGCAATGGCTTGAATAATCTGCGGCCGTTTCACCGATTTCAGTTCATTCAGTTCAGTACGCAGCATTTCTGCGCCCTGAACCGTCATTGGTATTTTCATCCGTTTACTCTCTTATGCAGCTCCTGCACCGAAGCTACCCGCTCAAAGGCACTGGCAGCACTGGCTTTACACGTTGCAAAAGCAGCATTTAATGTGGTTGTGTAATTGGCTTTATGCTGCAAGGCACCACGACGCAATACTCTGGAGTCTTCGATCGCCTGGCGGCCTTCGGTAGTATTGACAATGTAGCTGTACTCACCGTTTTTAATTCTATCCAGAATATGCGGCCGGCCTTCCAGCACCTTGTTGACCACCCTGCACTCAACACCTGCCTGTTGTAATGTGGCAGCAGTGCCCTTGGTAGCATCCAGCTCAAAACCTAGTGCCAACATATGTTTGGCTAGCTCAATCACCCGCACTTTATCGCTGTTACGGACCGAAAGTAAAGCACGGCCTCCGGTTGGGATCAAGGTACCACAGCCCAGCTCGGCCTTGGCAAAAGCTTCTTCAAAAGTATCGCCAACGCCCATCACTTCACCGGTAGACCGCATTTCCGGGCCCAGGATAGGATCAACACCCGGGAATTTATTGAAAGGGATCACCACTTCTTTTACCGAGAAATAGGGCGGAATCACTTCCTTCGTCACCCCTTGCTCGGCCAGGCTACGCCCGGCCATGCAGCGTGCCCCTACTTTGGCGATCTGAATGCCGGTTGCTTTGGAGACAAAAGGCACGGTCCGGGCAGCGCGCGGGTTCACCTCAATCAGGTAGACTTCCCCATCTTTCACTGCAAACTGGGTATTCATCAGGCCGACGACGCCCAATTCCAGTGCCAATTTACGCACCTGCTCGCGCATCACGTCCTGAATAGCCGCAGACAAGCTGTGCGGTGGCAAGCTACAGGCCGAATCACCTGAGTGCACGCCCGCCTGCTCGATATGCTCCATAATGCCGCCAATGACGACCTCTTTGCCATCACAAATGGCATCGATATCCACTTCAATGGCATCATCAAGGAAATTATCCAGCAGCACCGGCGCTTCATTCGATACACTGACCGCATCGGTCATGTAGCGTTTTAAATCAATGTCATCGTAGACAATTTCCATCGCCCGGCCACCCAACACATAGGAAGGACGTACCACCATTGGGAAACCAATATCACCGGCTTTCAGCAACGCCTCTTCCAGGCTGGTTACTGTGGCATTTTTCGGTTGCTTCAGGCCAAGACGCTCTACCGCTTGCTGGAAGCGCTCGCGGTCTTCCGCCCGGTCAATCGCATCCGGCGAGGTGCCGATAATAGGCACGCCGGCAGCTTCCAGTGCCCGCGCCAGCTTTAATGGCGTTTGACCGCCATACTGCACAATCACCCCTTTCGGTTGTTCTTTGGCAACAATTTCCAGCACATCTTCCAGGGTAATTGGCTCGAAATACAACCGATCAGAGGTATCGTAATCGGTAGAAACGGTTTCCGGGTTGCAGTTCACCATAATGGTTTCGAAGCCGTCTTCGCGCAGTGCCAAGGCCGCATGCACACAGCAATAGTCAAACTCAATACCCTGACCAATCCGATTCGGGCCACCACCTAAAATCATGATCTTATCGCGATTAGATGGCGCAGCCTCACACTCTTCATCGTAGCTGCTGTACATGTAAGCTGTGTTCGAAGCAAACTCAGCGGCACAGGTATCCACCCTTTTGTAGACCGGGTGCAAACCATAACCATGGCGCTTTTTGCGCACTTCATTTTCACTGACACCCAGCAGCTCGGCGATGCGCTTATCGGCAAAACCTTTGCGCTTGTATCGACGCAGGCTGGCTTCATCCAGGCCGGAGAAACCAGCATCGTGGATTGTCTGCTCTTCGCGCACCAAATCTTCAATTTGTACCAGGAACCAGGGGTCTACCTTGGTCAGCTCAAAAATTTCCTGCTGGCTCATGCCCATTCGAAACGCATCAGCAATGTACCAGATGCGGTGTGCGCCTGGTTCTTTCAGCTCACGCACAATGCGCTCTTTCGCATCGGCAGCGGTTAGATCCTGGATTGGATCCAGCCCGGAGACACCAATTTCCAGGCCACGTAAGGCTTTTTGCAGTGACTCTTGCTGGTTGCGGCCAATGGCCATTACTTCACCCACCGATTTCATCTGGGTAGTTAAACGATCATTGGCACCAGCAAATTTTTCAAAATTAAAACGCGGTACCTTGGTCACTACGTAATCAATGCTGGGTTCAAATGACGCCGGCGTGATGCCACCGGTAATTTCATTGGCCAGTTCATCCAGGGTATAGCCAACCGCCAGTTTGGCAGCCACTTTGGCAATAGGGAAACCTGTGGCTTTGGAAGCCAAAGCTGAGGAACGTGAAACCCGCGGATTCATCTCAATAATGACCATACGGCCATCTTCCGGATTGATACCAAACTGCACATTGGAGCCGCCGGTTTCTACACCAATCTCACGTAACACAGCCAAGGAGGCATTGCGCATCAGTTGGTATTCTTTATCGGTCAGGGTTTGTGCAGGGGCAACGGTAATAGAGTCGCCGGTATGCACGCCCATAGGATCAAAGTTTTCAATCGAGCAGACAATGATGCAGTTATCGTTTTTATCGCGCACCACTTCCATTTCATACTCTTTCCAACCAATCAGTGACTCGTCAATCAGCAGTTCTTTGGTGGGCGACAAATCCAGACCACGGGTACAGATTTCTTCAAACTCTTCACGATTGTATGCGATACCACCGCCAGAGCCCCCCATGGTGAAGGACGGGCGGATAATGCATGGGAAGCCAATGTCTTCCAACACGGCATAAGCTTCTTCCATCGAGTGCGCCATGCCAGCGCGCGGGCATTCCAGACCAATGGCACGCATCGCTTTATCAAAGCGGCTGCGGTCTTCCGCTTTGTCGATGGCATCGGCGGTCGCCCCAATCATTTCGACCTTGTATTTTTCAAGAACACCATGACGCTCCAAATCCAGCGCACAGTTTAGTGCTGTTTGCCCGCCCATGGTGGGTAACACCGCACAAGGCCGTTCTTTTTCAATGATTTTTTCCACCACCTGCCAGTGAATCGGCTCGATGTAGGTGGCATCGGCCATCTCAGGATCCGTCATGATGGTGGCAGGGTTGGAGTTCACCAGAATAACCCGGTAGCCCTCTTCGCGCAGGGCTTTGCAGGCCTGGGCGCCCGAGTAGTCAAATTCACAGGCCTGGCCAATGACAATAGGGCCGGCACCAAGGATAAGAATGCTTTTTAAATCAGTACGTTTTGGCATAATTTACTCTGTCTTTCCTCGCTAGCCTGAAATTAGTGCTGACGCTGACGCATCAGATCGATAAAGTGATCGAACAACTCGGCCGCATCGTGTGGCCCCGGGCTCGCTTCCGGGTGCCCCTGAAAACTGAACGCTGGCTTGTCAGTGCGGTGAATACCTTGCAAGCTGCCATCAAACAAGGATTTATGGGTTGCCCGTAAATTGGCTGGCATGCCGTCCTCTTCCACCGCAAATCCATGGTTCTGCGCCGTGATCATCACTTTGTTGTTATCGAGGTTTTGTACCGGGTGGTTACCGCCATGGTGACCAAATTTCATTTTGGTGGTTTTAGCACCACTGGCTAATGCCAACAACTGGTGACCAAGACAGATGCCAAAAATAGGCAGATCGGTCGCCAGCAATGCTTTGATGGCGTTAATGGCGTAGTCGCAAGGCGCTGGATCGCCAGGGCCATTCGATAAGAAAATGCCATCCGGATTCAGCGCCAGCACCTCGCTGGCCGGTGTCTGCGCAGGCACCACCGTCAAACGACAGCCTCGGTCAACCAACATCCGCAAAATATTGCGTTTTACACCGTAATCGTAAGCCACTACATGAAAGGGGGTCGATTCCGGTTTGACAAAACCTTTGCCCAGTTGCCAACTGCCTTCAGTCCAACTGTAGGGCTCGGCGACTGTGACTTCTTTGGCAAGGTCCATGCCTTTAAGGCCAGGGAAGGCCTTTGCCTGAGCCAGGGCTTGCGCGGTATCCAGTTCAACACCCGCCATCAGGCAACCATTTAAAGCACCTTTTTCACGTAAAATACGGGTGAGCTTGCGGGTATCGATATCGGCAATACCTAAAATACCACGCTGTTTTAAATAATCGGAGAGTGATGTCTGATTGCGGAAGTTGCTGGCTAACAGCGGGAGGTCACGAATAATCAGGCCTTTGGCCCAGATCCGGCTGGATTCTTCATCTTCATCATTGGTGCCGGTGTTGCCAATGTGCGGGTTGGTCAAAGTGACCATTTGTTCAGCATAGGAGGGATCGGTTAAGATCTCCTGATACCCGGTCATCGAGGTATTGAATACCACCTCTCCGACTGAAACTCCTTCGGCACCGATGGCCGTACCATGAAATACAGTGCCATCTTCTAAAACCAGCAAGGCAGACGTCGTCAAAATAACCTCCAAACAGCAAAAAACGGGCTTAAACCTGTTCGTTCAACACCCGTTTTTAATCCAAAGCAACTAGCAGCCCAAAACAGAATAAATATGCTAATTAACTGCATACCTACCCCACATTGAGAGACTCTCAATTCGCCCAGGCAAATTCTCGATATTTTATGTCAACTTGGCTGATACGTCTAATGCTTTTTTGAAGTTTGTGGAAAACAATCACTTTCAGTGCTTTTTAGTAACTAAACAGCAAAAACTTAATTCAACTCTGCCAATCCAAGCACTTGTTGCATGGAATAAAGTCCAGGCTGTTTATTTTGCAACCAGACGGCAGCCCTGATAGCACCTTGTGCGAAGGTGATTCGGCTACTTGCTTTGTGAGTTATTTCTAATCTTTCGCCTAAATCAGCAAAGAGTGCAGTATGATCGCCAATTATGTCGCCACCACGAACCGTAGCAAAACCTATGGTGTTGTGCTCCCGTTCGCCAGTCATGCCTTCCCGGCCATAGACAGCGCAGTCTGCGAGATCGCGCCCAAGCGTTTTTGCAATGCTGGCACCAATGGCCATGGCCGTGCCGGACGGCGCATCTTTTTTAAAACGATGGTGTGCTTCAATGATTTCGATATCTGCCGTTTGCCCCATCACTTTGGCCGCAGTTTGCACCAGATGCAGCAATAAGTTAACTCCCACACTCATATTAGGAGCCCAAACGACCGGGATTTGCGTGCTGGCCTGCTGCACGCGCTGATATTGCGCATCCGTCAGGCCGGTAACCCCAATCACCATCGCTTTTTGGGCTGCAACGGCCAGGGACAGATGCTCCAGCATCGGCTCAGGCATAGTGAAGTCCACCCAGACATCGGCACTTTGCACCGCTTCGGCAGAAGTAGCCACCAGCGGCAAACCAAAGCGGCCACAACCGGCTAGTTCACCGGCATCCTGTCCCAACCAACTGGATCCAGCCCGCACTGTAGCAGCAGCTAAATCCAACTGCTGCTCATGACAGACCTGCACCAAAGCACGCCCCATCCGGCCGTTGGCACCAAAAATTCCTATTTTTGCCATTGTGTTTTCTACCCATTGAATCATCGCGCAATATTAGAACAGAAGTAAGCCCAACTTTGAAGCAATAACACGGTCCACCAAGCAGCAGCCCCCATTGTTGTGCTGAAAAAATATTTATCAGAGATTTATCAGGTTTATTTTTTTCGCTTGGTCTATGACTAACTTTATAACCTGCCAAATTGTGTTGCAGAGTTTTACCACGACTAAGGAGTCATTCATGATTGAAGCCTATTTGGGTGAAATACGGATGTTTGCTGGTAACTATGCCCCTGAGGGCTGGGCTTTTTGTGCCGGCCAGGAGCTTGCTATCAGTAGCAATACCGCGCTTTTTTCAATTTTAGGCACCTCTTATGGTGGTAATGGCACCACGACATTCAAACTTCCTAACTTGCAAGGACGCGTGCCCATTAGTGCCGGCCAAAGCCCTGGTTTTAGTCATTTTCAGGTCGGCCAAAGCGGGGGCCAAGAGCAGCAGAGCCTAACACCAGCACAGATGCCTCCACACAGCCACGCCATTGATTTGCATGCAACCGCAGCCGTTACCATTGCACAGCAAGCATCCAGTGAAGCTGCCAATGCCAGTACGCCGGGTGAAACTGTGGTGCCGGCCAAAATAATGTCTGGCTTTAATGCGACCAATGCTTACAGCAGCTCCCCCAACACTACTTTAAAGCCAATGAGCGGGAATGCCGCTGTCGAGCTGAAAGGCAGCAGTGGCAACGCAGGCGCAGGAGCCCCTGTCAGCCTGATGCAACCTTATACGGCAGTGAGTTTTATTATTGCACTGCAGGGGATTTACCCAAGCCGTAGCTAGCCAAAAGGTATTGCCTTACCCAGGCTCCACCTTAGATGCTTTCATGGTTCATGATGAACGATTGTTCAGTAAAAAGGATATAGCGCTATGTGGTCACTCTTATTCAGCAAAACCCCGACAACCCTAACACATTTTAGCGCTCTGCTTGTTCTGCTGTGTACGGTGCTGCTCTCAAGCAACCTGCATGCGGCTGAATGTACCATTACTTCCACGGTTAATGATCCCTCCGAAACGGAGAGCATGGAGCTTCGTCAATCCCCTTCAGGTCAGAGCTTTACTGCCTGCAGAGATGGCCGTATTAAAGAGTTGCGATTGCTGAGCCTATATGGGTCTTCATGGTATCAGAACTTAGCTATTGATGAGCTAACTCTAACTCTGTATCAGGGCGATGGGCTAATCGGTACTGTCCTGGGGACTTTTACTTTCAGTACTAGTTCGCTACATGCAGCCACAGGGCTAAATGATTACTCCATTATCCCTATGAGTGACGCAAACTTTAACCTTAGTAACAACGAGCCTTATACTTTTTATTTTGCTGGTGGCGGGACTAATATCTTTTTGGGTTTTACAAATTTTGCTTTTAACGGGGTGGCTGCACCTTATGCCGGCGGCTCATTTTATATCGATGAAACCCAAGACTCGCTTCACGATCTGTTATTCCAACTGGTGATGGAGGATGCTCCCGCCGCCAATGATCCACCCACCGATATTCTGCTAAGCAGCAGCAGTGT
The DNA here is from genome assembly GCF_036327005.1 of Alkalimonas mucilaginosa. NCBI lineage: Bacteria > Pseudomonadati > Pseudomonadota > Gammaproteobacteria > Alkalimonas > Alkalimonas mucilaginosa. The sequence continues at coordinate 142,979 of NZ_JAUGZK010000001.1, read as the reverse complement.
AGCCCAAAGTGGCGGCGTCAATGCCGTGGTTGGCAACTTAAGCAGCGTCGATCCGGATGATGGCGATATCCACAGCTACCAATTGGTTGCCGGTGTTGGTGATAACCACAATGCTCAATTTAATATCAGCGGCAGCCAGTTGCGCACCAACAATGCAGCTGCTATGGCCGCTGGTGATTACAGCGTGCGGATTCGCACCACCGACAGTGCCGCCAATACCTTTGCGAAAGCCTTCACCATCACGGTACTGGATGATGTTCCTCCTGTCGTGAACTCTGTAGCTGTGCCTCCTTCCGACATCTACAGCACAGGACACTCACTGGACTTCACCCTCAATGCCTCTGAAGCCCTTACGGTAAATACGATGGGCGGGACGCCCCGCATCACTCTGGATATCGGCGGTACCAGCCGCTTCGCCAGCTACCTGAGTGGCAGCGGCACCACAGCCGTGATGTTTCGTTACACGGTGCAGGCAGGCGATAACGATCTGGATGGCATAGAAGTAAGCACTTTACAGCTCAATGGTGGCACCATTCGGGACAACGCAGGCAACAACCTGAATGTAACCCTGAACAGTGTGGGTAATACAACGGGTGTTTTGGTGGATACCATGCCTCCTTCCATCACGGCCATCGCCAATCAAACGGTCGGTGTCGGCCAATCCACTGCTGTGCTGGGCTTTACCATAGCCGATAACCTGACAGCTGCCGGCAGCCTGTCGGTTAACCGGGCATCCTCCAATACCATTGCCGTGCCGCTAGCCAATGTAGTATTGGGAGGAAGCGGAGCCAATCGCACCGTCTCCATTACAGGGGCTGATACCGGCACGTCCACCATCACCATTACCGTAACCGATGCTGCCGGTAACAGTGCTCAGCAAGCATTCCAGGTTGAAGTCACTCCACCCAGCTACACCGTCAATTTTGTCGACTGGGATGGCACCGTACTGAAAACCGAAACCGTCAGCCATGGCAGCAGCGCCACCGCCCCAGCCAACCCCAGCCGTACTGGCTACAGCTTTACCGGCTGGAGTCCCGGCGACTTCAGCAATATCACGGCCGATACCACCATCACCGCGCAGTACAGCATCAATAGCTATACCTTGACCTTTGATTCTGCTGGCGGCAGTGCGGTCGCCGCCATTACGCAGGAGTTTGGCAGTGCCATTACCCCACCAGCCAATCCTAGCCGAACCGGTTATCAATTTGCCGGTTGGAACCCGGCTATTCCGGCCACCATGCCGGCAGCAAACCAGACCCTGACAGCGCAGTGGACTGCTGAAAGCTATACAGTCAACTTTGTTGACTGGGATGCAACGGTACTGAAAACTGAAGTGGTTAACCATGGCAGCGGGGCAACTGCACCAGCCAACCCCATTCGCCCGGGCTATACTTTTACAGGTTGGAGCCCCAGCGATTTTAGTGTGATTACCACAGATACCACCATTACGGCACAATACAATGAGGCCAGCTATACTCTGACATTCGACAGCGCAGGAGGCTCTGCTGTAGCTGCAATCACTGCCAACTTTGGTACTGACATCACCCCACCCGAACCACCTAGCCGAGAAGGCTTTGTCTTTGTGGGTTGGCAACCGGAGCTGCCTGCAACCATGCCAGCTGAGGATAGATTGCTCACAGCACAGTGGGAGCAAAGTCGCTTTCAGGTTTCAGCAAGCATCCATGGCGAAGGCAGCATAACGCCAGCCAGTCAGCAAATCGACTTTGGCAACAGTGCCAGCTTTACGCTCAGTGTGGCAGAGGATACATTTGTACAAATCGACAGCAACTGTGCCGCCGCTCGCTCAGGCAATCAGGTGATTACTGCGGCGATCAAAGCCGACTGCGATATCAGTCTAACCATCCATTTGGCCATAACGCTTGAAGTAGAAGACAGCAGCCCGGCAGCTAGCCAGGAAACACGACGTTTCCGCCTTAGCAATGGCGCAGGTGAGCAAGTGTTAAGCGCCCTGCAACAGACCCGTAGCGGTACCACCGATTTCCTCGACCTGGCCGATGCTGCAACGTTGCTTACCATGCAGGACGATGGCAGCTACCTATTTACTGCTGAGCGCACCGGGCGTTATAGCTTTGAATTTACCGACTCCGTTTCTGGTGAGCAAGTGATGGTCAGTTTTGACGTACTGCCATTTATTGCCTTTACCTCCGCCAGCCAACCAGTGCAGCAAAATGTTCCGGCTCAACTTAGCATTTGGTTAAGTGATGAGCCAATTGACTACCCGGTACAGGTGCAGGTTCAAGGCAATCAAGCTAATGTGGCGAGCCATTTCGAACTAAATGCAATCGATAACCTACGCCGTGCATACACCATAACCGCTACCAGCGGCGATGCAGGAAACATTTCACTGCAAGACAGCAACCTTACCCAGGCTTTGCTGGGCTCACCGCACCACCATCATTTGCTGGTACAAACAGCACCACTGCCTTTAGCACTTGATGCCACAGTGATGCAAGCGGGTACTGCAGGCTTGGTGGTGCAGCGCAGTGGTGGTTTGGTAGAGCTAAGTGCCACAGAGCTGTCAGGGATTGCCGCCGACTATAACTGGCAAGGTGCGGGGCTGGAGATTACTCAAAGCGGTGCCACGGCCAGCTTTGATCCGTCCAGCCTGGCGACAGGCCGTCACTACCTGCAACTGACAGCAGAAGCCGGCGACCGCTTAGGTGAGTTGGAGCTGGCACTAAACGTCATAGCCGATTGCCCGGTCGCTGACTGCAGCAACAGCGGCATCAGCGGCATCCCCTCCAGCCAGAACCAGTTCAGCAACCAACCCAACCGTCTGCCTTTATGCCCACAAGGTCATGGCAACAACCGGGTGGCTCAGTGTCAGGGCCAGGCTGTTCTCTTTGCTGAAATACCTGGTTTGTACCAACTAACGCTTGGTTTGCATAGTGAATTTGAGTCATGGCAAAGTGGCCAATTTGGCCTGGCACTGCGTGAGGGCAGTCTCAACGATACCGGTTTCCGTCAGTTGGGTTTTCTTGTTAATCTGGATGTGGTGGGACTGCAAAGCCCTGGCGAGTCGGTGCCAGTAGCCATCCCCTTACCTGCAGGGCAAAGCATTCCAGCCAACGCCGTCTGGCGGAAGCTGGTCAATGGCCGGTGGCAGAACTTTGTTGAAGACAACGCCAACCGCATCGACAGTGCTCCGCGCAATGCACTTGGCAACTGTCCGGTAGTTTCATCCGATAACTGGCGCTCCGGCTTGAACCAGGGTGATAGCTGCATCCGACTAACGATTGAAGATGGCGGACCCAATGACGATGATGGTCGTGCCAACAGTGTCATTCGTGATCCGGGCGTGCTGGCACAACAACAAATGGCCAGCGTTTCCTTTGACAGTTCTGGTGGCAGTGAAGTCGCCACCATCACTGCCTTGGTTGGTAGCGCGCTGACAGCACCTGAACCACCATCGCGTGAAGGTTATACCTTCACTGGCTGGCTGCCAGAGTTTCCAGCCACCATGCCAGAAGATGATGTACAGCTTACCGCACAGTGGCAAATCAACCAGTACGTGATCCGCTTTGATGTGGATGGAGGCCAGGCTATCCCTGATCTGCTGCTGGACTTTGGTGCCACCATCAGTGAACCGACAGCTACACGCTCCGGTTATACCTTTAGTGGTTGGTCACCGGCCCTACCCACCACTATGCCTGCACAAGATTTGCAGGTAAAAGCCCAGTGGCAACCGAGCAGTGTCACTGTGACTTCAAGTGGCAGTAGCCTGGGTTTCGTCAGTGCCATATTGCTGGTGGTGTTTGTGATGCTGCGCCGCTATCACCAAAACAACCGCCTTAGAAGTGGCCTAAAAATGTTGACTGCCAGCCTGTTACTGCTGCCCATAACAGTATTTAGTCAGGACTGGTATCTAGGCGTGCAAGGAGGTGAAGCCAAAAACCATAGCTCCGGTCATCTGGCAAGTGCAGTGGAACGCAAGCTCAATGCGGCAGGTGTCACTGGAACCGTCACGCTCGAATCGAACTCAGACAAAGCCTATCGTCTGTTTGCTGGCTACCGGTGGAATCACTGGTTAGCAACAGAGTTCGGCTGGCTGGATTTAGGTGAGGCGGTATTGCATTACGATGGCCTGCCGGAGAATCAGCCCCAAGCCACATTGAAGGCTCAACCACAACGAGGCAGAGGTGCCGAGCTCAGCATGGTCGGCTCCTTTGCTCTGAATGAGCTCTGGCAGCCATATGTCCGGTTGGCACTCTTTGATAACCGTAGCCGCTATCGATTTGAAGGGACTGCTGCGCAATCCGCCGAGCGCCGGCATCGCATTCGGCTGGGGGCCGAATTCGGTATAGGTTATCAGCTCAACACACAGCTACAACTAAGTGCTGCTGCTGCGCACTACAATACCGAGCACTTCAATACACGGATGTGGAGCCTGGGCCTGCGCTATTCATTCTAAGCACAAGCCCAGGATGTTGTAGATATGACGTTATAAAGCTGCTTGCAAAATACGCCGGGAAACATCCGGCGTTATATCGCCATGCTCGCCCAGTTTCACCATCTTATGCTGCACCAGACGGTCCACCATGCTATCGATGGCACTGGCGTCAATGCCATAATCGGCTAATCGGGTTGGTACACCAATCTGTTCAAAGAAAGCGCGGGTATGACTAATGGCTTCATCAATCAAACGCTCCTCGTCTTGATGGGCTAACTGCCAAACCCGTTTGCCATATTGCAGCAACTTGTCACGCTTCTGCTGACGTTGCTGCTGCATCAGAGCCGGCAAAACAATAGCCAGCGTTTGCGCATGATCCAGACCGTGCAAGGCCGTGATTTCATGGCCTATCATATGAGTGGCCCAATCTTGCGGCACTCCGACCCCAATAAGGCCATTCAGCGCCATGGTTGCCGCCCACATCACATTGGCACGAACCGCATAATCCTCCGGCCGTTCCAGCGCCTGAGGTCCCTGTTCAATCAGGGTTTGCAGCAAGCCTTCAGCAAAACGATCCTGCACCGGTGCGTTCGCCGGATACGTCAGGTACTGCTCCATCACATGAACAAAGGCATCGACCACACCATTGGCAACCTGACGGGGCGGCAAACTAAAGGTGGTGGTCGGATCTAAGATGGCAAATTGTGGATACACCAGTGGGCTGGAGAAGGCCATTTTTTCCTGGGTGCTGTAGCGGGTTACCACCGAGTTCCCATTGCTCTCAGAGCCAGTGGCAGGCAGTGTCAAGACACAGCCTAGCGGGATCGCTTGCTGCACTTTGGCTTTACCACAGAGCAGATCCCAAGCATCACCATCGTAGCAAGCTGCGGCAGCAATAAATTTGCTGCCGTCAATCACGCTGCCACCACCCACCGCTAAAATAAAATCCAGCTGTTCGCTTTTTAGCAAGTCCGATGCTTTTAGCAAAGTATCAAAGGACGGATTCGGCTCAATACCGCCAAATTCAAAATAAACTTTGCCCGCCAGTGCAGCCACAACTTGCTCATAAACCCCATTTTTTTTAATGGAGCCACCGCCATAAGTGAATAATACTCGTGCCCCCTCAGGAATAAGCGCAGCCAGCTCAGCAATTTGCTGTTCTCCGAATACAATTCGAGTCGGGTTGTAAAAAGTAAAATTTTGCATAAAAACTCCTGAGTAGATTGACGCCTATAGTACGCAACGCTTGCTTAACAGTATCACTTTTACTGATAAAAACACCGTACCTTCCCCACCGTTTGCCGAACTTTTACCCAAATAGTGGGCTGTCGCTAAACCCTGTTACAAAAAGAAAGTAGGGCTTAGCGTCAAAGCTTAGTATAGTAGTGTGAACCAAGTTGCAATTTAAGGAAATCAAGATGTTGGCATTGGTCTGGTTTATTATTGCCATTGCATTTGGCATTGTGGAACTGATGACAGGTACCTTCGTTATTTTAGCTATCTCAATGGGGGCATTTTCAGCCGCTATTAGCAGTTGGCTGTTTGCGCTGAGCTTTACCCAATCGCTGTTTGTGTTTGCTTTTGGCTGTCTGATGTTTTTACCACTATCATTCTGGTTGCGAAAAAAAGGGTTGGGCACTTCCAAAGCCGTCAATCTGGCAGAACCGGGTTACCAGCAAAGTGTGGTGTTAGAGCTGCATGGCGACAAATTAGTCGCTAAAATGAGCGGCAGTTTCTATCCGGTAAAAGCAGAGCCAAGCGGTGATAACTCGAGCTGGTTGCAAGCTGGTCAGGAGGTGAAAGTCTGTCGTATTGATGGCATTACCTTGCTGGTCGCACCAAAAGACTAGATCAACTTAAACACAAGGAGCAAAGTATGGATTTGGCATTGATTTTATTACTCGGGGTGGCAGGTTTTGCCATCGTTTTAATTCTGAACAATATCTTTATCGTGCGAAACAGCGAATGCATGGTAATTGAGCGCTTGGGTACCTACAACCGTACCTTGCAATCCGGCATTCAGATTACTGTACCTTTTATTGAGAAACCGCGCCCTATCATTATGCTGCGCAACCTGAAATTCGTTGAAACACCCCGTATTGATCTGCGTGAAGCGGTCCTGGACTTTCCAGGCCAGAGCGTTATCACCAAAGACAACGTCACGGTCACCATCAATGGTGTGCTCTATTTCCGGATCCTGGATCCGGTCAGAGCAGTGTACGAAGTGGAAAACATCATCCAGGCAGTCGAAGTACTGGCTAAAACCTCATTGCGGGCAGAGATCGGCCGGATGGAACTGGACTCTATTTTCGAGTCGCGTGAGGAAATCAACGAACGGCTGCGCCTGGTGCTGGATGATGCCGGCAATGGCTGGGGCATCAAAGTAGTGCGGGTAGAGCTGCTGGATATTGCACCGCCAATCGATGTTGAGGAAGCGATGCGCAAGCAAATGACCGCTGAGCGTCAGCGCCGCGCCACCGTGACCGAAGCGGAAGGTGAAAAGCAAGCCGCCATTGCCCGGGCTCAGGGTGAACGGGAAGCCGCCATTTTAAGTGCCCAGGGTGAAAAAGAAGCCGCAATTTTGCGCGCTCAGGGTCAGCGTAAAGCAATTGAGGAAGTATTATCATCCGGAGATGGCCAGCTCAGCTCCGATACGGTTATTGGCTATTTGCTTGGTCGTGAATATCTGCAAACCCTGCCCAATATCGCCAAAGAAGGTGATCGCATCTTCCTGCCAATTGAAACCAGCAATGTGCTTGGCTCCGTCGGAGCCATTCAGGAATTGCTTAGTGGTAAAAAGTTCTAACAGTTTTACCTAAGAAACGGGCCGCATCGCGGCCCGTTTTTTTGCTTCGAGCTTATGCCCGTCGACGCAGGCGTATCAACATCAAACCAGCAACCAGCAACAGCAAGGTAGCAGGCGCTGGTACCTGGAAAGTCACCGTTTGACCGGATGCAAGTAAAGCATAGGCTTCGCGACCAAGTACCTGATGTGCCCGGCTGGTAGGATGGATTTCATCCCAAAACACGTAGGTATGGGCATTGGCACAGCTGACCTCAGAAGCAGCTCCGAGAAAATTTCTCCTAATAGAGCGGCATTCTCCGGTTGTATTTACAAAACCTTCAGAAGCAGGATCTGACAGGATTGAATTAAAAATACCAAAGACATCCAGCATATAGATATCAACCTGATATTGGCTCGCCAAACTGATCAACATAAGTTGCAATGCCTGATTCCACAAGGTACTAACTTCATTGCCTGAGCCACTGTTTGCCCCACTGCGAAACTCTGGAATACTGCCAAGATCCGGCAAATTTGGTACTAATAAAGTAGAGGCTCCCCCCAGGATCATTTCAGTCAGCATGGTCTGAAAGTTCCCCATGATAGAGGTGATCATCATTAGTGGCGCAGAGCTTCCCACCAGATCTCGCATATCATTGCCACCAGCCCAGACTACATAAAGTGCAGCAGGATCCATCACAGCGCCACCAAAGCGATTTTGATAGGTATCCCACTGACGAAGCACACCAGCGGATACACCAGTAGCATTGTCAATTCGAGCACCTCCGTAGGCAAAGTTATTACCTCCGGCACTGGAGCGTGAAGTACTTAATCCCAAATCATCTGCCATAAACTCATGCCACAGATCGCCATTGGAAAAGCGTCCATTCGAACCATAGCCAGCCTCGGCAGCGATAGGTCCCCAACTACCCAATGGAACTGCCGCTCTGGTATTACCGGTATCGGACAAACTATCACCAAAGATATACATATCCGAGAACATCGGTGCAGACAGTGCGGGAGTTGCCAGTAAAGTGAAGACCAGTGCGGTGAAAAAGGTTTGAAGTCTTATGAGTTGTTGCTTAAATAGTTTTATTTTCATAGTTATCTACCCTGTTTGTTGTTTTTATTCAGGCGTTAAACCCGCCTTCGGAGATCTCACGGCAATAATCGTGCCTATTTTTCAAACAAAGGTCTCGTCGACTTGTCGGAGGTCTTATCAGCTGGGCGCTTGCTGCATTGTAAAATTATCAGACACAACCTGAATATACGCCATGCATGCACAAAGCAAGCTATCAGAACTGATCAGAGCAGTCAGTAGTTAAAAAAGCATTGAATACACAAAGAAAATACCGTAAAGGATAGTGACAGACAGATTGATAAGGCGTTGACAGGACGTCTGGACATCTATATAGTCAGCGCGATTTATTCACTGGTCGGAGATGATGCATGCCAGAACATTTGATGGTTACCCCACGCCAGTATGGCGCCCTCGCCTTTTTACCACTGGCAAGCTTTGTGCTGCTGTTTTTAGGCGCCGGGCTTTACTACCAAAGCCTGGGGGTGGATTATGCGTTTTATCAGCTGCCGGCCCATATTGCTGTATTACCGGCGCTGATCATTGCCATGCTGCTGCACCGCACCTCGATGCAACAAGCGGTGGAAACCCTGATCCGCGGTGCAGGCCAGAATACCATTTTAACCATGTGCCTGATTTACCTGCTGGCCGGTGCTTTTTCCAGTGTGGCGGTAGCCACCGGTGGTGTTGATGCCGTGGTCAATGCCGGCCTCAGTTTGGTGCCGCCCTCCCTGTTGGTCCCAGGGTTGTTTCTGATTGCTGCTTTAATCGCTTTGGCGATGGGTACTTCCATGGGTACCATTGGCGCTTTAGCTCCTATTGCGGTGGTAATGGCAGAGCAAACTGGCTTATCGCCGGTCTTGCTGGCTGGAGCCTTACTGGGCGGTGCCATGTTTGGCGATAACCTCTCCATTATTTCCGATACCACCATTGCCTCCACCCGTACCCAGGGCGCACGGATGAAAGATAAATTTCGCGAAAATCTGAAGCTGGCACTGCCGGCTGCTGCTATCGTGCTATTAGGCTACATCTGGTTTGGCAGTGTACCGGCCGAGATTGCTGCCAAAGAGTTCAGCTGGAGCGCAGCCCTGCCCTATGTAGCGATTTTGGTGCTGGCAGTAGCGGGACTCAATGTTTTTGCGGTGCTGGCACTTGGTATAGTGCTGGCAGCTTTGCAAGGGGCCTGGTTTGGTGACTATCCGCTGGGCAACCTTGGCCAGGATATGGCCTCTGGCTTTGCCTCGATGCAGGAGATTTTCTTACTATCGATGTTTATTGGTGGTCTGGGCGAGTTTATCAAGCAGCAAGGTGGCCTGGGCTGGCTGTCATCCCGGCTCAGTGCTTTCTTTGATAAAGTGAAAATGAAAGCCGAGCGCAGTGGCCAGCTTGGCATCGCCAGCCTGGTGTTTGGTACCAATCTCTGCGTCGCCAACAACACCGTTGCCATTGTGATCAGTGGTGATATCAGCCGTAAACTGGCAGAAAACCATGGCATCACACCTAAGCGCAGTGCCAGCTTGCTGGATATTTTTGCCTGCATCAGTCAGGGCCTGCTGCCTTATGGTGCTCAGGCCCTGCTGCTGGCTGCCAGCTTTGGTTTAAGCCCCTGGCAGGTGGTCAGTGCCAGCTTTTACTGCATGGCGCTGGCAGTAGTAGCCTTGCTTTGGTTGCTGTTAAAGCCAATCACAGCAACCAAGCCTGACTTACAACAGTAACTGGCAGAGTATTACAGCGGGCCCGGGCTGCCACAGTTCGGCAGATTACCCTGAGCCCGGCGCTGCTGGTAAGTCGCTAACGCTTGCGGCATCCGTTGTTGCAGTGCCCGGATACGGTTCTCAGGTACCGGGTGGCTGGATAGCAGTTCAGGGCTGCGCTGGCCGCCACTGGCCGCTGCCATATTGCGCCATAAATCCACCGCCTGCTCCGGGTTAAAGCCGGCCTGCGCCATCAGATCCAGCCCGATAATATCGGCTTCGCTCTCATGTTCACGGCTAAAAGGCAGCAACAAACCAACCTGTGAACCCAACCCCAGCCCAGCCATCATCTCCTGTTGAAAACGAAGATTGGCAGCACGGGTCGCCGCATCGGTTAACACCAACCCGGTTTGCACCAGTTGACTGCGTGATAATCGCTCATTAGCGTGCCCAGCCATCACATGACCAATTTCATGGCCCATCACCGCTGCTAATTGATGCTGATTCTCTGCTACTTTTAGCAAACCGGTGTAGACGCCAATTTTACCGCCAGGCAGTGCAAAAGCATTGACCTGATCATCGGCAAACACCACTACTTCCCACTCATTACCCATGTACTGCTCTGGCGTGACTTTCAACAAAGCATCAGCGATGCACTGCACATAACGTTGCGTTTGACGGTTGTCTGAAATGGTCAGCTCTTCTTTCATGGCTTCAAAGGTCTGTGCTCCCATGCCACTGAGCTGGCTTTCATTGAACAACATAATTTGCCGGCGCCCGGTTGGTGACTGAGCACAGGCGGCCAAGATAAGTACTGCCACTACGGCAATCAGGAAAAACTTACGCATGATGATATCCCTATGAAAGACTGTTTATTTATTGTATCTGAGGCTGGCAGAATCACCAATGATAAAAAAACCGCAGCACTATTGCTGCGGTTTAGGGCTGCGGTTCTGAGCTGTGGTTTCTAACAAAAAACCAAGCAATGATTTAACTGGTTAAATCATCAAAGAACTTTTTCACACCATCGAAAAAACCTTTGGATTTGGGTCTGTGCCTGGCTTCGCTGTCACCGGCCATGGTCGCATCCAGTTGGCGCAACAGCTCTTTTTGCTGCTCGCTCAGATTGACCGGGGTTTCAATCACTACCTTGCACACCAGGTCGCCAACGCCACCGCCACGCACCGACTGCACGCCTTTACCGCGCAACCGGAACATCTTCTCGGTTTGGGTCTCAGCCGGAATTTTTAGCTTAACCCGGCCATCCAGCGTTGGTACCGCAATTTCACCACCGAGCGCTGCCGTGGCAAAGCTAATAGGCACATCGCAGTACAGGTTGTTGCCATCACGCACAAAGATGGGGTGCTCTTTCACATGGACCTGCACATAGAGATCACCTGCCGGTGCACCATGCATGCCCGCTTCGCCTTCGCCACTTAAACGAATGCGATCGCCGGTATCAACACCGGCCGGAATTTTCACTGACAGGGTTTTGGTTTTCTCCACCCGGCCTTCGCCATGGCATTTACTGCATGGGTCCGGGATAATTTTACCGCGGCCATGACAGGTCGGACAGGTTTGCTGCACAGCAAAAAAGCCTTGCCGCATAGTAACCTGGCCCGCGCCATGACAGGTTGGGCAGGTCTTGGCCGAAGTACCTTTTTTCGCACCGCTGCCATCGCAGCTGTCACAAGACACCCAGGTCGGTACCTTGATATCGACCGATTTGCCGCGCACAGCATCTTCCAGGCTCAGTTCCAGGTTGTAGCGCAGATCGGAGCCACGCTGCGCCCGCGACTGACCGCGACGGCCACCGCCACCGAAAATATCGCCAAACACATCGCCGAAAATATCGCCAAAGTCGGCATTGCCACCAAAGCCACCAGCACCACGGCTTGGATCCACGCCGTCGTGACCATAGCGATCGTAGGCCGCACGCTTTTGCTCATCCGTCAGAACTTCATGGGCTTCCTGGATTTCCTTGAATTTCACTTCAAGATCCTTATCGCCTTTGGTTCTGTCCGGGTGATACTTCATCGCCAGGCGTTTGTAAGCCTTTTTGATGTCTTTGACATCGGCGCCTTTCTCGACGCCCAGTACTTCATAATAGTCACGCTTTGACATAGATACGGGCTAACTTATGTTAGAGGGCTGCGCCAGAGCGCAGCCCGGGTGGAACATTACTTGTCGTCTTTGACTTCTTCGAACTCGGCATCAACCACATCATCAGCCGCACCCGCATCCGTCGCACCGGCATCACCGCCCTGCTGAGCTTTTTGCTGCGCCGCTTCCATCAGTTTCTGCGCTGCCTGCATCAGAGCTTCGGACTTGGCTTCAATATCCGCCTTGTCGTTGCCTTTGATGGCCGTTTCCAGCTCGCTGATCGCCGCTTCAATGGCTTCCTTATCGTTGGTTGCCAAATCACTGCCAGCTTCTTCCAACTGCTTGCGGGTGCCGTGCACCAGTGCATCGGCCTGATTACGGGTTTGCACCAGCTCTTCGAACTTTTTGTCTTCCTCGGCATGGGCTTCGGCATCGCGCACCATGGCCTGGATTTCGTCATCGCTCAGGCCAGAAGACGACTTGATGGTGATCTTCTGCTCTTTGCCAGTGTCTTTGTCTTTCGCCGACACGTGCAGAATACCATCCGCATCCAGATCGAAGGTGACTTCAATTTGTGGCTCGCCACGACGGCCACCGCGGATGCCTTCTAAGTTAAACTGACCCAGCGATTTGTTGTCGGCTGAGCGCTTACGCTCGCCCTGCAGCACATGAATCGTAACTGCCGACTGGTTGTCTTCTGCCGTTGAGAACACCTGCGACTTCTTGGTCGGAATGGTGGTGTTTTTCTCAATCAGGCTGGTCATCACACCGCCCATGGTTTCAATACCCAATGACAGTGGGGTAACGTCCAGCAGCAGCACGTCTTTAACATCACCTGACAGTACAGCACCCTGCACCGCAGCACCTACCGCAACGGCTTCGTCCGGGTTGACGTCTTTGCGTGGCTCTTTGCCGAAGAATTCAGTCACCGCCTGCTGCACTTTTGGCATCCGGGTTTGACCACCGACCAAAATAATTTCGTCGATATCGCCAACGCTCAAGTCGGCATCGTTCAATGCTACTTTTAATGGATCCAGCGTACGCTTCACCAAATCTTCCACCAGCGACTCCAGCTTGGCGCGGGTCACCTTGATATTCAAGTGCTTAGGACCAGAAGCATCGGCCGTGATGTACGGCAGGTTGACTTCGGTCTGAGAGGCAGAAGACAGCTCAATTTTGGCTTTCTCGGCCGACTCTTTTAAGCGCTGCATCGCCAATGGATCGTTGCGCAGATCAATGCCCTGCTCTTTTTTGAACTCATCGACCAGGTAGTTGATCAAGCGGTTGTCGAAGTCTTCACCACCTAAGTGAGTGTCACCATTGGTGGCCAGTACTTCAAAAGTTTGCTCGCCATCAACATCGTCGATTTCGATGATGGAAATATCAAAGGTACCGCCACCTAAATCGTACACTGCGATTTTGGCGTCGCCTTTTTTCTTGTCCATACCATACGCCAGTGCTGCTGCCGTTGGCTCGTTGATGATGCGTTTTACATCAAGGCCTGCAATGCGACCGGCATCTTTGGTGGCCTGGCGCTGTGCATCGTTAAAGTAAGCAGGTACAGTAATAACCGCTTCGGTTACTGCTTCGCCCAGGAAATCCTCGGCGGTTTTCTTCATCTTTTTCAGCACTTCGGCAGAAATCTGCGGCGCTGCCATTTTTTTGCCTTTGACTTCAACCCAGGCATCGCCATTGTCGGCTTTGACAATTTTGAATGGCATGATGCTGACATCGCGCTGCACTTCTTCGTCTTCAAAACGACGACCAATCAGACGCTTGATGGCAAATAAGGTATTTTGTGGGTTGGTGACCGCCTGACGCTTGGCCGGCTGGCCAACCAAAGTTTCGCCATCGTCGGTGTAAGCGATGATGGAAGGCGTGGTGCGGGTGCCTTCGGCATTTTCAATCACGCGTGGTTTGTCGCCGTCTAATACAGCAACACAAGAGTTGGTTGTACCCAAGTCGATACCAATAATTCTACCCATAACGGCTCTCCAAATCTAATTCAGAACAGATAATTTCGTGTTAGCAGCTTAATGGGGATTAACCTTACTGGATTCAAGGATACGGATTTAAATTTTTTCTACCTCCGGCCACGGTTCAGCCATCCGACAGAGCAAAGGGGCACCAAGTCCCCTTTTATCTGCCGCTCATGTGTGGCTAAAACAAAAAGTCGGTCGAGACAAAGTGCGAGCTGCGTTGCTGCACCATGGCTTTGATCAGCTCGATATCTGCCGGTTGGTACTTGGCAGCCACCACGGTCGGAGTGGAAAATTGCCGCAGCGCATCCACCACAGAGAGCGTGCCTTCGGCCGAGTCTTTACGGCCATTGAACGGAAAGCTGTCCGGTCCACGCTGACACTGGCTGTTGATATTGATGCGCCCCACCTGATTACTAAACAGATCCACCAGTTCACCCAGTTGAACCGGATCCTGACCAAACAGGCTCAATTGCTGACCAAAATTGGAGTGAATCACATAATCAATCGCCTGCTGCACATCCTGATACGGTACCACCGGAATCAAGGGGCCAAACTGCTCTTCATGATACAGCCGCATCTTGGCATTGACCGGATACAAAATCGCAGGCCGAAACAAAGAACCCATACGTTCGCCGCCGTCGGCATTGCAAACCCTTGCACCCTTTGCGGTCGCATCGTCCAGCAACGCCCGAAGAAAGTCGGTTTTGCCTGGCTCTGGCAACGGAGTAATTTTCACACCCGACTGCCAGGGCATGCCCAGGGGCAATTGCTCTACCGCCGGAGTCAGCGCCGCCAAAAACTCATCGACCAGGCTTTGATGCACAAACAAAATTTTTAATGCGGTGCAGCGCTGGCCATTAAACGACAAAGTACCGGCCACGCATTCTGCCACGGTGCGGTTAAGATCAGCACCCGGTAGCACGATGGCCGGATTTTTAGCATCTAGCCCCAGCACAGCACGCAGTCGGTGCGGTTTGGGGTGCATTTTTTTCAGATCACTGGCCCCTTTGTTGGTGCCAATAAAAGCGAAGAGGTCAATCTTGCCACTTTCCATCAAAACACCAACCGTATCGCGGCCCCGGCCATAAATCACGTTGATCACCCCGGCAGGGAAGCTGTCGCGAAAGGCCTGCAGCAATGGCTCTATCAACAAGACACCGTACTTGGCCGGCTTAAAGATCACGGTATTGCCCATAATCAGCGCTGGGATCAAGGTGGTAAAGGTTTCATTCAATGGGTAATTGAAGGGCCCCATGCACAAGGCAACCCCCACCGGCACCCGGCGAATCTTGCCTAAGGTCCCCTCTTCAATCACAAAGTGGCTGGCTGCTCTGTCCTGCTGTTTCAGCGCCACTATGGTATCGCGGATGTAATCGCAGGTGCGGTCAAATTCTTTGGCTGCATCGGGGTAGGTTTTGCCGATTTCCCACATCAGCAGTTGGATCACCTGATCGCGTTTTTGCTGCATCTGTGTCAGAAACTGTTCGACATGCTGAATGCGTTCCAGTACCGGCATGCGTGGCCAGACACCGCGCCCTAAGTCGTAGGCTGCTACCGCTGCATCCAACGCTTGCAGCGCTGTGTCGACATCCAGCAGTGGCGTATAGCCGAGCAACAACGGCTGTAACGCCTCACTCTCATCGTGCTGCACTCGTTGCTGGACAGGACTATACACTGGGCTAAGCTCACCGGGCCATGCCAGCAACTCACCATTAAGCAAATAGTCCCGCTGGGTCAGCGGATGCTGTGCCGGACAATCGGCCGGCAGCTCGGCTGCCGTTGGAAAAAAGCGTACTAAACTCATGTTGGACTCCTTCGTTTGCAGGGTTGCCTGAGGAGTGGCCTGGTTGTTGTTGTCCGGTCGTCCGGATCTTGCTTTATTAACTGATAAAAGTGGATGGGCGATGGCGTGACCAAAAGCGCTGAAAATGCTCTTTATTGACGATAGCGCCGGTATGCTCCACCACAAAAGCTGCCAGCCTGGCGGCGTATTTCACCGCATCTTCCGGCGCGACGCCGGCCAGCCGGGCCGCAAGATAACCCCCATTAAAAGAATCACCTGCAGCAGTGGTATCCACCACTTTTTTCACCTGATGCGCCGGCGCGGCAAAGCCTTCATCCAGATAAGTCCCAACCACGCCATTTTTGCCATCTTTCACAATAATCTCAGCCACATCCAGTTGCTGTAAAAATGCCTGCACCTCGGCCACAGTGCTGTGCTCAAACAACACCTTGTGATCGTCCAGCCCCGGCATGGCAATGTCCGCCAACTGATAGGCCTCGGTAAATGCTGCACGGCATGCGTCCTGGCTGCTCCAAAGCGCTGGCCGGTAGTTCGGATCAAACACCACCTGGCTGCCATGGGCTTTTAGCTGGTGAATCAGGTCGAACAAAGCCCGCCGATCGGCATCGGATAAAATGGCCAGGCTGATGCCGGAGAAGTAAAACATGTCCGCCCCCAGCAACTGTTCTACAGAGGACTGGCTGGCAAAGCACTGCATCACCTGACGGGCCGCTGAGGTTTCACGCCAGTAGACAAAACTGCGCTCACCATAGGCATCGGTGTTGATCATGTACAGGCCTGGCCGGGCACCTTTGGCTCTAAGCATCAACTGAGTATCCAGCTTCTCACGCTCGACCGCCCGCACCAGTTTATCGCTGATCAAATCGGTGCCAACCGCGGTGAAAAACTGCACGTCGACCGGCTGTTCGCAGCTGCGCTTCAGATACACAGCAGTATTAAACACATCACCGGCAAAGGACTGATGGTAGACATTCTCAACCAACTGATACATTTCCACCATGCACTCGCCCATCATCACCATGCGTTTTTTCATCCATTGCTCCTTAAGCCGCTGCCTTTTGTTGATTGGCGAGCTCGGTCGCCTGCTGTGCCAGTGCCGTGATCTGCGACCAGGCCTGGGCTTTCACCAGCGTAACAGGGGTTAGCCAGGAACCGCCAGCCACAAATACATTCGGCAATGCCAGAAAGTCTGCCACATTGTGCTGGCTGATGCCGCCGGTCGGACAGAAGCGCACCTGCTGAAACACGCCACGCAAGGCTTTCAGCATCTCGATACCGCCAGACAAGTGCGCCGGAAAAAATTTCACTTCATGAATACCCGCTTCCAGTGCCATCGCAATTTCGGAGGGCGTCGCCACCCCGGGAGCCAGCGGCAAACCAGTTGCCAGCATGGCATCCAACAGCGCCGGCGTACTGGCCGGGCTCACCAGAAACTCAGCACCGGCCGCTTTAGCGGCCAGGGCATCCCCGGCCGACAAAATGGTACCGGCGCCAACCAGCAGCTCGGGTAAGGCATCGCGGATGGCGGTAATGGCAGCCAATGCCTGACGGGTACGCAGTACCACTTCAACCGAGCCAATACCGCCTTGCTGCAAAGCAGCGGCAATCTGTACTGCTTCGTCCGGGCTATCGGCCTGAATAATGGGCAACAAGGCCGGTCCACGCAGTAGGGGAGATAATGCAGCCATCAGGCAACTCCTGTGTAATGCGACAAGGCACTGACCACCCCGTCAGTTAAATGCTGATACGCTTCGGTCAAAGCCTCGACAAAACGTGGTTCGGTAGCTAAATCGCGGCCAAAGACAGCGCTCAGACGCAAAAATCGCGCTACATCGGCGGTTGCATCGCCGGTGCAACTGGCAGCGACCGCCAGCAGTTGTTCGGCCAAAGGATCGACCAGAGGCACTGTGCTTTGCTGACGCAGACAGATAAAACGACACCAGGCCGCCACTGCCAGTGCCAGGTAGCGAATGGAGCTGCCACTGGCCAGATTGTCGCGCACTGCAGGCAGCAACCGCATCGGCAGCTTTTGCGAGCCATCCCAGGCAATTTGCGCCAGCAAATGACGAATGGCCGGATTTTGGAAGCGCTGAAGAATATCGGCGCTGTACTGACCGGTATCGAGCTCCGCTGGTGCGCGAAAGGATGGCATCAGATCCTCAGCAATCATCCGCTTGATCAGCGCAACCAGGCTGTCATCCTGCATCGCATCGGATACCGTTTCGTAGCCCAGCAAACACCCCAGGTAAGCCAGCGTGGAGTGCGGTGCATTCAACAAGCGCAACTTGGCTTTTTCAAAAGCACTGACATCAGCAGCAAAAATCACACCGGCACTTTGCCAGTCGGGCCGCTCTGCGGGTAGATCGTCTTCAATCACCCACTGCAAAAAGGACTCACGCTTAATCGGCCAGGCATCGG
Organism: Alkalimonas mucilaginosa; assembly: GCF_036327005.1. Taxonomy (NCBI): domain Bacteria; kingdom Pseudomonadati; phylum Pseudomonadota; class Gammaproteobacteria; genus Alkalimonas; species Alkalimonas mucilaginosa. Next base: position 124,707 of record NZ_JAUGZK010000001.1, on the reverse strand, counting down.
CCAGACCAAGCTCATTGGCGACCTGCTGCCGCAGTGCATCATCGGTGGCGGGAGTGATACTATCCACCATGGTGCAGGGGCTTTTCATGCTCTGCAACCAACTGGCAAATACCGGGTCCCATTCCCGGGCAAAACGAACCAAGGCGCGCTTTAGTTTATGACCATTGTCGGTCAGATTGTCGCAACTGATCGCACAAAAAGGAGCTTCCCCAGCCTGATACCTGGCTTGCAGTGCAGTGACCAGTAAGCCAATGGCGGTGATGGGTTGGGTCTGACGCTTCAGATCCTGACGGATCTCCGGGTGCTGCAGATCCAGCTCGCCGGCGGCATTCAGACAATAGCCTTTTTCAGTAATGGTCAAAGTGACAAAACGGGTTTCGGCAGCGCTTAGCTGCGCCAGCACCTCGGCATACTGCTCTGCCGCCACCAGCACCTTTTGCACGGCCCCAATGACCTGATAGCGGATCGCGCTATCCAGCTCCACCAGGGTATAGAGCCCATCTTGCGGGTTCAGCGCTTTAGCCACCTCGCCCGAGCGCATCGATACCGCACAAATACCCCAGTCACCGCCTTGCTTTAGAGCCTGCTCGGTGTACCAGGCCTGATGGCCACGAAAAAAAGCACCAGGCCCTAAATGCACCATGCCGATGCCTGGCTGCCGGGCTTGCAGCCGGTAGTCAGGCAAGGTCACCTTGCCTTGCAAACTGCTGAGCGTCTGATTGGATAATGGCTGCATAACGTTGTCTTGTCCCATGTTGTGGTACTGCCCTTTACGCCAGTTGATAGGCTTTTTTCACCAGACCATAGGTCAGATCGTAGGCGACCTGCATGGCCTCTTCTTCCGTCAACCGGTGCTCAGCGACCAGCGAGGCCAGAAAGCGGCAGTCAATACGACGCGCCACATCGTGCCGGGCCGGGATCGACAAAAATGCCCGGGTATCATCGTTAAAGCCAACGGTGTTGTAAAAACCAGCCGTTTCGGTAACCTGATGACGAAAACGCAGCATGCCCTCCGGGCTGTCGTGGAACCACCAGGCCGGGCCCAGCTTTAATGCCGGATAATGGCCTGCTAATGGCGCCAGCTCACGGGCATAAGTGGTTTCATCCAGAGTAAACAGAATAATGTTCAAACCTGCTTCGTTGCCGTATTTTTGCAGCAAGGGTTTAAGGTTGCTGACAAACTCAGTCGGGCTGGGAATATCGGCACCTTTATCCGGGCCAAAGCGCTCAAAAATGACCGCATTGTGATTGCGATGCGCGCCCGGATGGATTTGCATTGTCATGCCATCTTCCAGGCTCATGCCTGCCATTTCAGTCAACATCTGGCCGCGGAACAGCTCGGTTTCAGCCAAGCTGGATTCACCGGTAAGGCAGCGCTGAAACAAGGCTGCCGCTTCATTGGCCGGTAAATCGGCGGTGATGGCTGTTGGGTGACCATGATCGGTGGCAGTGGCACCATGCTCACGGAAAAAGGCCCGGCGCTTACGCAGTGCTGCCAGATAGCCTGGCCAGCTGTACGTATCTTCACCGGTAAGCTCGCCAAGTTTGGCGATGTTGGCGGCAAAGTCGGCTCTGTCGGCATCCACCACATCATCGGGACGGAAGGTGGTGATCACCCGCTGTTCGTAACCGCTGCCTTTAAGCTTGGCATGATGGCGTAAATCGTTTAACGCACCTTCGGTGGTGGCGATGACTTCAATGTTAAACCGATCCAACAAAGCGCGCGGTGCAAACTCCGGTTTTACCAACTGCGCATTGATGCTGTCGTAATAATGATCGGCGGTATCGGCCGACAGGGTGTCAGTCAGGCCAAAGACATCATGAAACACACTGTCGAGCCAGATGCGCGATGGCGTTCCACGGAACAGATAGTAGTGGCTGGCAAAAATACGGAAGATCTTGCGGTAATCCTGCTCTACCACCACACCATCGCGACGGCGAATGCCAAGCGATTCCAACGAGATGCCCTGGCTGTACAGCATACGAAAGACATAATGATCCGGCAGCAGCAGCAAACTGGTGGCATTGTCGAAATTGGTATTGTCACCAAACCAGCGTGGATCGGTATGTCCATGCGGGCTGACGATCGGCAAGTCCTTGATATGCTGATACAAGCGCTGCGCAATGGCCCGTACCGTCGGATCCGACGGGAATAGACGATCCGGATGAAGGGTTAAGGTGCTGTTCGCTGATGGCCTGCTATTAGCTGATATCATAGTGCATTCCTACGTTGTCGACAGTGAGCCGGGCTCACCAGATTATTCATTCTGTCCGGCACAACGCCTGACAGGGTATTCGGTTTTTGTCTGACCATCACCAGCCTGATCATCACAGGGTGACGCCATTTTTCCAGATCGCAATTTCACGGTTGTCCGATTCTTCATTGCGGGTTCGTCGACCAGAAGCGACCTCCAGCAAATAGCGGAAAAAAGCGTGGCTGAACTCGGTGGCATCCTGCCCTTGTTGCAGCAGGCCACCGGCGTCAAAATCAATCCATTGCGGTTTACGGGCCGCCAATGATGAATTGGATGAAATCTTCACCGTGGGTGCTGGAAAGCCAAGCGGCGTACCCCGTCCGGTGGTAAAAAGCAGCAAGGTAGCCCCGGCCGCCGTTAATGCCGTTGAAGACACCGCATCATTGCCCGGACCTTCCAATAGGGTAAGGCCGGCTTTGCTGACACGCTTACCGTAACGGATCACTTGTTGCACCGCCGCACTGCCGCCTTTTTGAATGGCTCCCAGTGATTTTTCTTCCAACGTGGTCAAACCGCCTTCTTTGTTGCCAGGACTTGGGTTTTCGTACACAGGTTGTTTGTTATCGATAAAGTACTGCTTAAAGTCGTTGACCAACTGCACCAGATCATCGAACACCTGCTGATTGCTGGCTCTGGCCATAAACACCTGCTCGGCGCCAAACATTTCCGGCGTTTCGGTCAAAACCACCTTGCCATCGGCAGCTGCCAGCAAGTCGGCAATGCGACCCACCAATGCATTGGCAGTCAGGCCACTTAAGCCGTCGGAACCACCGCATTTCATGCCCATCACCAGTTCGGAGACCGGGCAGGAACTACGCTGATCCTGGCTCATTTGCTGCAGCAATTCACCGACAGCAGCCAGGCCCTGTTCAATTTCGTCTTCCACTTGCTGGGCATTAAAAGCACGAATGCGGCTGGCATCGATGTCCGGGCTCGACTTCAGCAAATTGGCCAGTTGGTTGTTTTCACAGCCCAGCCCCAATACCAGCACACCACCGGCATTGGGATGCTGAATAAGGCCGGCCAAAAGTTCGCGGGTATTGCTTAGATCATCGCCCAGCTGCGAACAACCAAAGGGATGGGTGAAAGCATGAATGCCATCGATGGACGATTGCACCAGTAAATCGGCAAACTCGTTACGGGCCAGCTCCGCAATGCGGCTGGCGGCGCGATTGACGCAACCGACGGTGTTGATGATCCACAGCTCATTGCGGGTACCCACCTTGCCATTGGCACGGCGGTAGCCTTGAAATTCAGTTGGCAACGCGGCCGGATACTGCGGCTGCAGGGCTTCACAGCCCTGGTAGCGGTACTGCTGCTGGCCACTTAGCAGTGTGGCTAAATTATGCGAATGCACCTGCTCACCGGCCTGGATACCGCTGCTGGCTGCACCGATGGCAAAACCGTACTTAACCACAGGCTGGCCCTTGGCAATGGCGCTTAAAGCCACTTTGTGGCCGGCTGGAATGGCTTGCTTTGCTGTCAGATGAGCAAAAGGTTCCGGCAAGGCAGCACCTGCTGGCAATGGCTGCAAGGCCACCAGCACATTGTCGCGTGGATGCACCTGCAGCACCTGCAACTGTGCTTCCAGCCCACCGGCGCTGCCGGGCGTTGTCGTCAGACGAATGCTGCAGCCTGCTTTTTGCTCTGTACTCATGATGTTACCTGTTGCGTTATCCAAACAAAGTTATTTGCCAGCGGTGGCATTTTTGCCGCCAAAGCTCAGGGCAGAGCAAATGGCGCTCCATTCACCGTGACGTCGTAATGCGCAATGCCGGCGACATTATCCAGCAGCCCCAGCGATTCCACCTGCTTAAAGTGGACATGGTTCAAGGTGACGCCACTGATAGGCGCTCGCTCAAAGCCACGCAGTTCAAAAGCTCGCTGGGCTTTTGCGACCTGTAAATTGCTGATATGCAGGTTGCGTACTTCAGGCATAAAGTCACCGGCATCGCCCTCTTCGTAGAAGAAGTTGATCACGATGGCATCCTGCACTTCGCCAATATCAATATCGCGGATGTAGATGTTTTCTATCAGGCCACCGCGTACCGAGTTGGTTTTAATACGGATACCGCGCTTTAAATCCGGGCTGCTCATACGGCAACGACGGGCAAAAATATTGCGGGCCCCACCGGAGATCTCGCTGCCCATCACTACGCCACCATGACCAGAGCGCATGACGCAGTCCTGGATCACGACATTCTGTATCGGGGTGGCCAGTCGGCGCCCGTCATTGTTGCGGCCTGATTTCAGCGCAATGCAATCATCGCCGGTATCAAACAAGCAATCTTCAATCAGCACCCGGTTGCAGGATTCCGGGTTGCAACCATCGGAGTTCGGCCCATGGCTGACGCAATTGACCGAGCGCACCACCACATCTTGTGACAGCACCGGATTAATCAGCCAGAAGGGTGAGTTACGAATGGTGATACCTTCAATCAGCACCCGCTTGCAACGATAAGGCTGAATAAAAGGCGGCCGTAAAAAGTCGTTGTCCATCTGCCGCTCGGCAACAGGAACCCCCTGCTCTGCCATCTGGAAAATAGGGGTACGGGTCTGCACCTGATCGACCGAAGCATCGTAGTCCCAATTGCGCCGCTCCCAGACCCCTTTCCACGGCCACCAGTTGGTCGCACTGCCATTGCCTTCTAATATGCCGTCACCGGTTACAGCAATGTTTTCCTGCTCAAAGGCATAGATCAGCGGCGAATAGCCAATCAGCTCAACGCCTTCCCAACGGGTAAATACTTTCGGTAAATAGTGCGCGGCATCGGTATAAAACGACAGCACGGCATCGGTTTGCAGATGCAGGTTGACATTGGATTTCAGATGAATGGCCCCGGTCATAAAGCGGCCGGCCGGTACCAGTACCCGGCCACCACCAGCGGTGGCACAGGCAGCGATGGCAGCAGCAATGGCCTGGGTATTATCGGTGTGGCCATCGCCAACAGCACCAAAGTCCGTGATCGGAAAGTCCTGCGCCGGGAACGAAGTCGGGGCGATGCTGGCGATGATGGCATCGGCTTGCTGCCACAAAGCTTCATCAGCGGCATCGCTGGCATCCTGCATCACGGTCGGGGCTGGGTTGCAACCAGTCAGAGACATCAGGCTCAGGCCGCCGGTCAATGCTCCCAGAGTTTTCAGGCTTTGGCGTTTCATCAAATCGGTCATGGTACTGTCCTATCCTGTTAGCTGTGTTGTGGTAGTGGCCGCTGCAATGCACTGGATGCAACCAAAACGGACACCTCGTATGCTTCTATCATAATCAATTTGCCACCGGTGGCAAGTAAAAATCAAAAAAAATGTCTATCGGTGGCAGTCTACTGCTCTGCACCAAACAAAAGCAGAGCAGCAGTATGTTTAAAGTACTGATTTTTTCAAGCGCAGAGGGTTCAGGATTGCCGGACTTTGGCTGTAGACTCCCGTACCACCAGAGTCGGTGCTACCTTAGCCGCCACCTGCTCAGCGCCTTTATCGTTGTTTTCAATCGACATAATCATTTTGGTCGCTGCCAGCAATGCCATCTGTCGAACCGGCCGGCGAATGGTGGTTAAGGAAGGAATCACCCGGGAGGCCAGCATGTTGTCGTCGAAACCAGCCACCGATAATTGTGCCGGCACTGCAATGCCAAGTTCGTGTGCTACTTTCAGTACCCCTGCGGCCATCTGATCATTGTTGGCATAAATCGCTGTGGGGCGTTCACTGGCAAGCAAGAGTTGCCGGGCACACTCAATGCCTTTTTCGTAGCTGTTATCGCCTTCGACAATCCAATCCGCACGCAGCTGAATGCCATAGGCTGATAACCCCAGCTGAAAACCTTCCATCCGCTCGATGGTCGACTTATAGGCCTGAGGGCCCGTAATAAAAGCAATCTTTTCATGGCCCAGTTGGGCAAAATAGCGCGCCATTTCAGCCGAGGCCGCGCGGTCGTCCGATACCACGATGTGACAGGGTTCATCCAGTGCCACCGAGCTGAGCCGAACATAGGCCCGGCCGGAGTCTTTCAGTGCCTGAGCCAGCTCTTCGAGTTCCGATACCGGCGGTAATACAATGATGCCATCCAACTTGGAACGACTGATAAAGCGCAGGCAGTCCTGCACCAGGGTCGGGCTTTGGTAGCGGCACGGATGCACCACCAGTTCATAGCCCAGGTTGGAGCACACCTCCAGCACACCACGCTGCACCGAGTCGAGGTAAAGCGCATCCGGGTTGTCGTAAATCAGCCCCAGCAGATAAGAGCGGCTGGATGCCAGTCCTCGGGCCTGGGTATTGGGCGAGTACTTCAGCTCGTTGATCACGTTCTGGACCTTGGTACGGGTATGCTCTCCAACGCTGAGAGAGCCATTGATTACCCTGGAAACAGTTCGTTTTGACACGCCGGCTATGCGGGCAACGTCGTTGATGGTGGCTTGCTTCATTTTGATCATCTTTATCTGCACCTGTGCAATTGAGCCAACACTACTTCCCCATGGCCATCAGTTGTGGACGATAGGTTGCCAGGGAGATCTCGATGGCAGCTTGTTTGACTTGTGCAGCAATCTGTTGGATTTGTTGTTTTTTAAACAGTATCGCAGGCGCACTGACCCCGACGGCAGCAGCGACTTGTCCCAGCTCATCGCGAACCGGTGCCGCCAGGCAACGCACATCCGGGTGATACTCCTGCTCATCGGTAGCATACCCCCGAGCCAACACCCGCTGCAACTCCGATTTTAACGCTTCACCCGCCAGTAAGCTGTGTTCGGTGCGTCTGGCAAAGCTGGCTTGCAGCGCTGGATCGTGCAAACGGTCGAAGCAGCGAAACGCCAGAAACACTTTACCGGATGCCGAGCAGTTCAGCGGCACTACGGTGCCGGGTCTGGCAGCCAGCCGCAGTGGATTCGGGCTATCACAGACTTCAACCAGCAGGGAGCCATCGGCATGGGGCAAAGCCAGATGACAACTAAAACCGGTACTCAGTGACAATTGCTGCAACATCGGCAAGGCCTTTTGTTTTACCGGCATTGAGCTGAGTAAACTTAAGCCAAGACGCAGCAACTGACTACCAGCCAGGTATTTTTTACCATGCTTTTCAATCAGCTGCTGTTGGCAAAGCGTTTGCAAAATACGAAAGGCGGTGGTGCGTGGCACCGCCAGTTGCTGCTCCAGCTCGGACAAACTGAGTCCCTGCTCGGCACGGCTGATTTCATCAATCATCCGGCAGGCATTGGCCAGATTCGGGATCACGTAACTTACCATCATTGCCTCCTAAAGCAGCAGTTGCTGCTTAGTACAAGCCAAAGAGTTTCGGCAGAAACTCACTGATCGCCGGTACATAAGTCACCAGCATCAGCACCGCAAACATCGCCAGATAGAGCGGTAACAAGGGCCGTATAATGGCTTCAATCCGCGTTTTGGCAATGGCACAACTCACAAAAAGCACGCTGCCAACCGGCGGGGACACCAGGCCAATCGACAAATTAAGCACCATCATGATGCCAAAATGCAATGGACTCATGCCCAGCTCCACCGCCACCGGCAGGAAAATCGGCGTGAAAATCAACACCGCTGGAGTCATGTCCATAAAGGCGCCCACCAACAGCAGGATCAGGTTGATCATCAGCAAGATAAGCAGTGGATTCTCGCTTAAGGTCAGCATGGCAGCACTGATCACCTGCGGGATTTGCTCGTAGGACAAGATCCAGGACATCGCTGAAGAGGTGGCGATCAGCGCCATCACGATGGCCGTGGTCTCCGCCGCTTTCATCAGCACCGCCGGCAGTTCATTTGGTTTGACTTCCCGGTAAATGCCCACAGCCAGAATCAGCGAATACACCACAGCGATGGCGCCTGCTTCAGTGGCGGTAAAAACACCGCTGATAATGCCGCCAATCACCAGAAATATCATAAACAAGCTGGGCAGCGCTGCCGCTACTTTTGACACCACCAGTTTGAGCGGCAGCCGGGCGCCAACCGGATACCCTTTTAGTTTGGCGTAACCGGCACAAACCAGCATCAGTGCCATACCTAATAAAATACCCGGCAGGTAGCCAGCGACAAACAAGGCCGCAATGGAAACGCCGCCACTGGCGATGGCGTAAACAATCAGAATGTTGCTCGGTGGGATCAGCATCCCGGTGGTGGCAGCCGAGGCGGTGACCGCCGCGCTGTAATTGACATCATAACCCTGCTTTTTCATTTCGGGCAGCATAAAGCTCCCGATGGCCGAAGTCGCCGCCACCGCCGAGCCGGAAATGGCGCCAAAAAACATGCAAGACACCACATTCACCAGTGCCAGGCCACCCGGCAACATGCCAATCAAGGCCATGGCACATTCAATCAGCCGACGGGCGATGCCGCCCCGCCCCATAATCAAGCCAGACAGTATAAAAAAAGGAATGGCCAACAGCGCAAAGCTGTTGATGCCACCGGCCATACGCTGTGCCATGGTGGTAACAGCCGGCATAAAATCGATGCTGAGCAGCATGGTGGCTAGAGTAGCCAAACCAATGCAAAACGAAATCGGCACATTCAGCAGCAACAGGCCAAAAAACACCACCAGTAAGACTATAATTGCCAATTCCATCAATGCATCCCCTCTACCGGCTGCATCGGCTGCTGCCGAATACCAAAGTACAACTGGCTCAGACCATAAAACACAATCAACATGCCGGATAATGGAATGGCGATGTAGATGTACGCCATACGAATGCCCAAGGCTGCCGACATCTGATTCAGTTCATAGGTCAACCACACCAGGTTGCCACCACCAATCACCATCACATTGAAGGCAAACAGCACCACAGCCGCCGTTAAAACCAACTGAACATGCCGCTGACGCTCTACTTTTAAGCGCCGGGTCACAATATCCAGCCCCAGATGCACGCCGGTTCGATAGGCAAAGGCCGCACCTATCATGCCAATCCAAATCAGCAAACAGCGTGATAGCTCCTCAGTGATGGAGCTGGGTGCTCCTAACACATAGCGGGACACCACCTGCCAGCACACCACCACTACAATACCAGCCATCAAACTGGCCAGAAACCACTTCAACAGGGTATCGACCCAATGCACCAATTTAGTCATGCTCGCTCTCCTTGGGGCTCGACTGCGGTGTATCCAGCTCTGCAATGCGCTGCAGTAAAGGACCAATATCGGTCTGCATCAGGCTTTGATGAAAAGGCTGCACCGCCTGACGAAAGGGTTCTTTATCCGGGTAAATTACCGTAACTCCCGCCGCTTTCACCGCAGCCAGTGCTTCATCCGAGGCCTGCTGCCAGGCCTCGCGCTGGTACACAATGGAGTCCTGTGCCGCCCGGGTCACCCAGGCTTGTTGCTGTGGACTCAGGTTTTGCCAGACATGCAAACTCATGATCAACACATCCGGGACCGCAGTGTGTTCATCCAGGCTGTAGTAACGGCTGATTTCATAGTGGCGGGACAAGTAAAAACTGGGCGGGTTGTTCTCGGCCCCATCGACCACTCCTTGTTGCAAGGCGGTGTAAAGCTCCCCCCAGTCAATGGGCGTGGCTGCGCCGCCTAAAGCTTCCACCATCCGCACTGCGGTCTGGCTATTGAGCACGCGGAATTTTTTGCCACGCAAATCGGCCGGGCTATCGATGCGGGTATGGGTGGAGTAAAAGCTGCGGCTACCGGCATCGTAGTAGCCCAAACCATGCAAGCGGGCTTGTTCGATTTCCTGCAACAACTGCTGGCCCAAGTCGCTTTCCAGCACCCGCCAATAGTGATCGTTATCGCTGAAAATATAGGGCACACTGAACACCCGCATCGCCGGCACAAAGCCTTCCAGCGGACTGGCCGAAACTTTGGTCATGGCCAGGCTGCCAATTTGCAGCAGTTCAACCAGCTCGCGCTCGCTGCCCAGTTGACCGCCGCTGTAGATTTCGATGCTCATGCTGCCATCGGAGTACTCCGCCAGTCGCTCCGCCATCAGCGCCATGGCTTTGTGCACTACATGCTCCTGATCCAAGGTGTGAGCCAGGCGTAAGGTAGTGTGTTCAGTATCCGGCTGACACCCCAGCAGCCCCAGCAGCAAAACCGCTGCGGCCATCCGGTGTCGCCAGCCTGAGACAACGTCATTCTTCATAGTCAGTCCAACCCTGTTGCAGTTATGGCGCATCTGCTGTGCGCCTGATTTATGGGACTTTCCTTCTGGATGTTTAACGCATGGCACTGGCCGGAAATTTATCCATATCGTGGTAATCCAGGTTTTCACCTGCCATGCCCCAGATAAAGGCGTAATTGCTGGTGCCACAGCCACTGTGAATGGACCAGGCCGGTGATACTACGGCTTGTTCGCTGGCCACCCAGATATGGCGCGTTTGTTGCGGTTGCCCCATAAAGTGACAAACCCGCTGATCGTCTGCCAAATCAAAGTAAAAATAGGCCTCCATCCGCCGATCATGCTGATGCGCCGGCATGGTATTCCAGACACTGCCCGGCTTAAGCACGGTCAGGCCCATTTGCAGCTGGCAGGTTTGCACCACATCCCGGATCATCAATTGGTGAATGGCGCGCTCATTCGAAGTTTGCTGCGATCCCATTTGCAGCACGGTGCAATTGTCCATCGTTAGATGTTTGGTGGGGTAACTGCAGTGCGCCGGCGCTGAGTTCAGATAAAACTTGGCCGGTGTGCTGGCATCGTCGCTGTAAAAGCTGACATCCTTAGCACCCATACCGACATAGAGCCCTTCTTTGGTTTGCAGTGGGTACTCGGTGCCATCCACCACCACTTTGCCAGCACCCCCCACATTGATAACCCCAAGCTCGCGGCGCTCTAAAAAGTAATCGGCTTTGAGCGCATCTACCGCTTCCAGTACGATGCCGGCCTTTACCGGCACGGCACTACCGACCAGAACCCGCTCGTAGTGGGTGTAACACAGCACCAGTTTGTCGGCCTGCATCAGGTTATCTACCAGAAAGTGCTGGCGCAGTTGTTCGGTATCGTACTTTTTCACGTCATCCGGATGGGTTGGGTAACGACTTTCAAATTCAACAGTCATAACTTTCCTCACAAAATAAATAGGTGGCCGATGGTTAGCGGGCCAGCCAGCCACCATCAACAGCCAGAACATGGCCATTCACATACTGACTAGCTGCCGAAGCCAGAAAGACAGCTGCACCTGCCAAATCGGCTGGCTCGCCCCATTGACCAGCCGGGATCCGATCCAAAATAGCAGCATTGCGTGCTTCATCCGCCTGCAAAGCCGCAGTATTGTCCGTGCGAAAGTAGCCTGGCGCTATCGCATTGACCTGAATGTTGTGTTTGGCCCACTCATTGGCCAGGGCCTTGGTGACACCGGCAATGGCATGCTTACTGGCTGTGTAAGCGGGTACCGTGATGCCACCACTGTAGGACAGCATCGAAGCAATGTTGATGATTTTTCCCTGCTTGCGGGCAATCATGTCACGGCCCAGCAACTGGCTAAGTAAAAAAGCGGCGTCAAGATTTACTGCCATCACCTTGCGCCAGGCATCCATCGGGAACTCATCGGCCGGCGCCCGGAAAATCGTGCCACCACAATTAACCAGAATATCCACTGCGCCCTGTTCTGTCGCGGCGGCAGCTAAGGCACGCACTGCAGCTTCATCCGATAAATCGGCCGCCAAAGCCAAGCCTTCGCCACCTTGCTGCTGAATCGCAGCCACCGTTTCATAGCTGCCAGTTGCTGATGAACTGGCGCACAACACCCGTGCTCCCGCTGCTGCCAGTGCTAACGCGATGGCCTGCCCCAAACCTCGGCTGGCGCCCGTGACCAAGGCGGTTTTGCCCTGCAGTGAAAATAATGCGCTCATGCCACACTCCTTCAGCTTTTAACCGTTACCACAACGCTTGCCCGCACCATGGCTTTTGGTAAATCGTTCAAATATGGAACAGTTGCACTATTCAACCAACCAATATAAATTAAATAAATCAAACACTTAAAATGAAATAACCGATTTTCTATCCCCAAGCGGCTGAATTTATCGATTGGTTGAATTGACAGCAATTATCCGTTGGTGCTAGCTTTTTGCCATCGGTGGCACAAAATTGCAAGCTTTTTTTGCCACCGGTAGACAATGCTGCATAATCAGCCTAGTATTCGATACAGCAGTTTGCAAGCAAAGCGACGAAGACAAACAAAATCAACAGGGGCAGCCAGGCTGTTCCCATATAAAAAAGCCGCCAAGCGGCAAAACGACAAGATCTAGGAAGAGGTGAACAACATGGCTACCCCACAGAATTTATTTCGACCACACAAGCTCAGCCGGGCTTTAACCTTAGCCGGCCTGGTGACTTTATTTGGCGCCACACCACTGCTGGCGGATGAAGCCAACAGCGACCAGCAAGCAGAACCGGAAGAGCAGATTGAAGTGATCTCTGTGATCGGCAGCTTCCGCGGTAGCCTGGCCAGTGCACTCAACCAGAAACGCTTTGAAACCGGTGCCACCGACACCATCAAAGCAGAAGATATTGCCGACTTTCCGGATCTCAACCTGGCCGAGTCACTGCAACGGATTCCTGGTGTCGCCATTAGTCGGGTGGCTGGTGAAGGCCGGCAAATTTCTGTCCGCGGTCTGGGGCCGGATTTTACCCGGGTGCGGATCAATGGCATGGAAGCACAATCCACCAGTGGGGGTACCGATGCCATTGGCGGGGCCAACCGCGGCCGTGGCTTTGATTTCAATACTTTCTCATCGGATCTGTTCAGTGAATTGACGGTGCGTAAAACCGCTTCTGCCAATGTTGAGGAAGGCTCCTTAGGTGCAACCGTCGACTTACGAACCGCCCGCCCTTTTGATTACGATGGCCTGACGTTTGCAGCCAATGTGCAGGCTGGCTACAACGATCAATCGGAAAAAATCGATCCCAAAGGTTCTTTTTTATTCAGCAACATCAATGAGGATCGTACCTTCGGTTATCTGATTTCCGCTGCTTTTTCCGAGCGTAATATTGTGGATGAAGGCGCCAGTACCGTGCGCTGGAACAATGTGAACAACTTTGGCAGCTACCGTGGCGATGCCGAAGCCTCGGAGCTGGAAGAGATTAACGGTGCTTTCCGCCCTCGGCTACCGCGCTACGACTCCTATGTCCATAATGTAAAACGTATTGGTCTGGCATCGGCGCTGGAGTACCGGCCAACTCTGGAAACCCGCTTTAATCTGGATGTGCTGTACTCTAAAGATGACTCCACCCGGCAGGAGGCTTTTATGCAAGGCATCCTGAACAACAGCAGCCTGACCGGTGCGATGAATGTGCTGGATTATGAAATTGATAACACCAATACCGTGACCTATGCCTCTTTTGAAAATGCCCTGGTTCGCAATGAGCTGCGTTACGATGAACTTTCTACCGAATTCTTGCAGTTTACCTTAAGTGCGCAGCATCAGCTGACGGATAACCTCAGAATTGATGGCATGATTGGCCGTGCTACCTCCAAGTTCGATAACCCGATCCAAACCACAGTGGTAATGGAAAAAGCCGGATTGGACTTTAGCTACGACTATCGCGGCAATAGACGCGAAAACCCTGAGCTGATTTTTGGTGCCGGCGCTTATGATGCAGCGGGTTGGGTGACCAACAGTGTGCGTCTGCGTCCACTGGGGGCAGAAAACACCTTTGATAGTGCGGCCATCAACCTGGAATACATGCTGAATGACTACCTCACCCTGCGTGGTGGCTTGCATTACAAAAATTTTGAGTTTGAGACCTTTGAAGCGCGTCGTCAGTCCGAAAACGCCGCTGGCGTGGAAATGACACCAGACCTGATTATGAACTACAGCGCTGGCGTAGGAGCTTCAACCTGGTTAGTCCCTAACCTGGATGCTATTAATGCCCGCTACAACATTTACAGCAATACCGGTGATTTTGTGGTGAGCTCTGACTTCCGCCGGGTTGATAACTTTTCTGCCGAAGAACAAACCTTAGGGGCATACCTGCAACTGGCGTTTGAAACTGAAGTCGGCGACACCGTGATCCGCGGTGATTTTGGTGGCCGCTACGTTAGCACCGATCAAAGCTCTACTGCCTGGGCCACTATCGGTGGTACGCAGGAGCTAATTACCGCCAAACACAGTTACAATGAGTTTTTACCCTCACTAAACCTGGTATTCGAACCAATGGATGATGTCATTATCCGTTTTGGTTATGCGGAGGTGATGTCACGGCCTGGCTTATCCGGCATTCGCCCTAATGTGTCGGTGTCAGTCTCCGGCGGTGCCCGTACCATCAGTGGCGGTAACCCAACACTGGAGCCAACCCGGGCCAAAACCTATGATTTGGGCTTAGAGCTCTACTTCGATAACGAGTCTTTGCTAGGCGTTGCTTTATTCCGTAAGGATATTGAAAGCTACATTCAAAACCTGCGCGAAACCAAGCCATTCACTGAAACCGGCCTGCCGGTGCAAGCAGCGATTGATGCCTGTAATGCCGGGCCTGGTTATGGTGAAGCTTCTGGCTGTAACGAAAATGTCGAGTGGCAAACCACTACGCCACTGAACGGCCCTGGTGGTAACCTGTATGGCTACGAAGTCCAGTACCAGATGCCATTTAGCTTCCTGCCAGAATTCTGGGATCGCTTTGGCTTTATTGGTAACTACACTTACGTGAAAGCTCAGATGAACTATGTCAACAACACCGGTGTTGTGCTGGCTACCCGCGATCTGAACGGCTTGTCGGAAAATACCCGCAGTGCCACCTTGTATTACGAAGATGACAAATTCGCCGCCCGGGTATCCATGGCGTACCGCTCGCAGTATCTGACCAACGCCATTGGCCGTGATAACAACGATATGGAAGGCACCAATGCGACCCGTAATATCGACGCAGCGCTGTCGTATCAATTAACTGATAACTGGAAACTTACCTTCGAAGCGTTGAACCTGACCAATGAAGTCGATGATCAGTGGGTGGATTCGAGTGGTAATCGCTTAACCTACTACCACGCCACAGGCCGGCAGTATTATCTGGGCGCCCAGTACAAGTTCTAAACGTTGCCCTAAGGATCCCGTTGAGCCATGGATGGCTCCTTTTTATCCACCTTACTGATGCAAGCACAGGTAGAGATCGTGAAAATACACATGCAAGCAAGATCCCCTTTTCTTTCACTGACAGTGTCTTTATTCGCGCTGGCAGTCCTTAGCGGCTGCGATAGTAAACAACCTCAAACCAGTACGGTTGCCGAATCGACCAACAGCACCGCAGTGCAGCAGATTGCCAGCCTGGAGGTGCAAAACCCATCCGACTTTGCCCGGCCAGATCAACCGCTGCTATTGCCTTTTACCGATTTGGGAATAACCGCTGCTGAAGCAACTGCTCTGGTGGTGATGCAACAAGATCATCTGATCCCAAGCCAGTTGATCGATCACAGTGGTGATGGCGAAAAAGACACCTTGTATCTGCATCTTTCGATGGCCGCTGCTGAGCGCCAGCAATTGCAGGTACTGCAGGATCCCAACCGCTTCAGGCAACAAGCCTGGCCTGCCCGTACTCAGGCGGAAATATCCCATAAAGTCGGCGGTGAATGGCAGGGTGCCAAGTACCATGGCGGTGATTTTGTCAATGTGACTGAACTCACAGCTCCGGAGCAATACACCGATCACTCCGAATGGATCCGCTATGAAGGCCCTGGTATCGAATCGGATCGGGTCGGCTACCGGATTTATCTGGACTGGCGCAATGGCTTTGATATTTTCGGCAAAAAAACACCACAGCTGGTACTGCAGGATGTTGGCCAGGATGGCTATCAGTCCTACCATGCGATGGCCGACTGGGGCATGGATATTCTGAAAGTAGGCCTGACTTTAGGCGCTGGCGGCTATGGTTTCTGGGATGGTGAGCAGGTGCAACTGGTATCGGAGGTAGGCCAGCACAGCGCCCGCATTCACGAAAGTGGCCCCCTCTATTCCGGCATGCAGATCCATTATCAGGACTGGAAAATTGCCGGCAAAACCCTGGATTTAACGGCCAATTTTTCCATGACGCCGGGCAGTCGCCTGGTGCATACCCGGCTGGAACTGTCCGAGAGCTTGCCGCATATGGCGATTGGCTTGGTGAAGCACCCGGGAACCGAAGTAATCCATGGCCCGCACGAGATAACCGGTCACGCCTGGACCTATGTCGCTACCTGGGGCGACCAAAGCCTGGCTGGCGATCAACTGGGCATGGCACTGCTGTTTAAGCGCAGTACCCGGCTACAGCAAACCGAAGATGAACACAATCTGGTGTCGTTGATCCGGGTTCCCGACCAGCGGATGGAGTATTACTTTCTGGCCGCCTGGCAAGGCGAGCCGGGCGGCATTCAAAGCAAAGACGAATTCGTAGCCTATCTGGACCAGCAGATTGAAGCACTGACACTTACCCCCAGGGTACGACTGAATACAGCCCTGACCGATGCGCTGGTGCAGCAACCTCTGACGGCGGAGCGGGCACTGGATTGGTCTGAGCGACTGGCTGCCAGTGAAATGATCCGCCAAACCCCTTATTACCGCTACGGCGGCTGGGATTTTGAGCGCCGTAGGCCCGCTACCTGGGAATACACCACCGGCCTGTTGTTGCAAGCCTACGATGATTTATTCGAATTGCGTCCAAATGCTGAGTGGCAGCAAGTGATTGTCGATGTGGTCGACTCCTTTATCACCGAGCAAGGCGATATCCACACCTACGACATCAAAAAATACAACATCGACAGCATCAATACCGGTTTGATTCTGTTGCGTCATTACCTGCGTGATGCCAAACCTCATCACCGTCAGGCACTGGATTTGCTGCGCCGGCAACTGGCCGAGCACCCGCGTACTGCCGATGGTGCTTTCTGGCATAAACAAGTCTACCCTCATCAGCTATGGCTGGATGGCGTCTACATGGGCATGCCCTTCCTTGCCTATTACAGCAGCGAGTTTGAAGATGGCAAGGCACTGAAAGAGGTGGTGAAAGAGTTTGAACTGGCTTATCAGCTGCTGCGCGATCCAGCCACCGGCCTGTATTACCACGCCTGGGATGAAGCCCGTCAGCAAGTCTGGGCCGACCCAGAAACCGGTTTATCGCCGCATTTTTGGGGCCGTGGTCTGGGCTGGCTCACCATGGCACTGGTCGATGTGCTGGACTACATTCCTGCCGAGCAAACCGAGCTGCGTGAGCCACTGCTGCATATGATCAGCGATTTGGCAGCGACTTTGGCGCGCTATCAGGACAGCGAGTCCGGCACCTGGTTTCAGATCCTGGATCAACCGGAAGCGACCGGCAACTATCTGGAAGCTTCTGCCAGCGCCATGTTCACCTACTTTTATGCCAAAGCTCTGAACCAGGGATACCTGCCGCAGCAGTACCGGGATACCGCCTTAAAAGCCTATCAGGGCTTGCTGCAGGAGTTTGTGCTGGTGCATCCGGATGATAGCATCAGTTTCGTCAATACCGTACAGGTGGCCGGTCTCGGCTTTGGCCGCGATGGCAGCTACCAGTACTACATGAGCGAACCGGTTTTTCGTAATGACGCCAAAGCCAATGGCCCTTTCATCATGGCCGGCGTGCAAATTGCCAGGCTGCTTGGCATCGACCACTGAGTTCTTCTAAGGGTTGGGCCAGCGCAAGCTGGCTCTTTTTTTGGTAACCACATGCAGAAATGGCTTTTTCTTATCCTTGTTTGGTTTGGTCAGGCACAAGCAGCCGAACCGATTCAATTGCGGGTGGCCCAACTGGGGCCGGCCGATTACCGCAGCATTCAACAAGCCATTAATCAGCTACCAGCCAATGACCAATGGGGCATCATCCGGATTGGGCCCGGAGTTTACCCGGAAAAAATCTACCTGACACGGGACAGAGTGGTGCTGGCCGGTGCGGGCAAAGACCAGACCATCATTCAGGTCGCTGAGCTGCGGGCCAACTGGCTGGCGCAGCATCCAACGGACTGGGGCAGTGCGGTGGTCAATATCAACGCCACAGACATTGCTTTGGTCCAATTGACGGTACGCAATCACTATGGCGCTTTGACCGGCGATCACCGCCATCAGTTTGCCATCCGGGGTTTTGAGCGCGCCAGCCGTATCATCACAGCCGACTGCGCCGTGCTAGCCGACGGTGCTGATACCCTAAGTCTGTGGAATAAAACCGATGGCATGTATTACCACCATCAATGCCGTTTTGAGGGCCACACCGATATGGTGTGCCCCAGAGGCTGGGCCTTTTTCAGTCAAAGCCACTTTATCAACCATCGCCGCTCTGCCACTCTGTGGCACGATGGAGAGCTCGATAGCCAGCAAAAGCTGGTGGTACGGGATTCGGTATTTGAAGGGATCGATGGCTTCCTGCTGGGTCGTCGCCATTACGATGCGCAGTTTTATCTGATCCACAATGAGTACAGCAACAACATGGCCGATCGGGCTATTTTCCGGGTTAATTATCCGGATGAGCCAGGGCGTGACCAAGCCAATCAGTGGGGAGACCGTATTTACATCAGTCAGGCCGAAGGGAGCACTGCGCTCTACCCATGGCTGACAGATAACTTAGCCACCCACCCGCAGCAGCTCAGCGCCGATGACATCACTCCCCGCTGGGCATTTGAAGGCCGCTGGGATCCCGAGGCTGATTTGGCCCAAATTCAGCACTGGTTGGAGAGCGAGCCATGACCCTATCATCTGCCCTTATGGCAGTCGCTCTAACATTCGCACTGGCGCTATCACCATAAAAAAACCGGCCAAAAAAGCCGGTTCTTCTTAGACAAAAAACAAAATTACTCAGCAGCCGGCGCCTTGGACACACCCACCATAGCCGGGCGCAATAAGCGTCCGTTTAGCTCATAGCCTTTTTGCATCACAAAAGTGACGGTGTTGGGGGCCACATCGGCGGTTTCCATCATCGACATCGCCTGGTGCTGCTCCGGGTTAAACGGCTGGCCTTGTGGATCCAGTTGCTGCACGCCGAATTTTTCCACGGTGTCGAGGAAGCTTTTCAGCGTTAGTTCCACCCCTTCGGCCACGGAGTTCATGGTGTCGTTGTCTTTGTCGATAAAACCGAGTGCACGCTCCAGGTTATCAACCACTGGCAGCAAGTCGTTGGCAAATTTTTCCAATGCAAACTTATGGGCTTTTTCCACATCCTGACTGGCGCGGCGACGGGCATTTTCGGCATCGGCTTTAATCCGCAACATTGCATCCTGCTGATCGGCGACCTGCTTACGTAGTTGGGCAATTTCTGCTTCCAGTTTGTCGATCACGCTTTGCTCGGAGGATACCTCGACCGTATCTGCCGTATCTTGCTCTGCCTGCTCCGGGTTGCTCTGGGCCTGCACTTCCTCTTCCGGGGTCTGGGGGGCTTGTTGCTCAGTCATTCACTCAATCTCCAAAAATACCTGCTTCTTGGCTTAGCCAAAGGTCTGGTTGCTATATGGGGATGGATTTTACGGATTCAAGTTTAAATTTAACTGCCGGCTGCAAGCTTCAATGAGAGGCACAAATTGGCCATACGGCATGCGCCTCGGGCCCAGCAGCGCGATAAAACGATGCGGGCTTTGCTGATAGCACTGCACGATAAGACTGACACTGGAAAGCTCGGCAAAACCAGTTTCTTTGCCCAGCACTAGCTTGACATGGCCATCGCTGCTGAGTGTTTGCAGAAAACGCACCAGACCAGCCGGGTTTTCCAGCATGGAAAATACCTGCTGCAGCGCCGGATTACGCTGATACTCCGGCGAGAGCAGCAGTTGATGCTGGCCATAGATCAGCGGCTGATGCTGCTGCATTTCATCCAGCCCCAATTGGCCGAGCACCCGGCTAACCAGCTGCTGCAGGGTCCCCTGCTCACGCTGCGCCATAATTTCCAGCCGCGACATGCCTTCTTGCCACTGCACGCCGGATAAAGCCGCATTCAGCAAGCACAGGCCCTGGCTTAAGGTGGCGTTATCCACCTGGCTTTTGTGATGCAATACCCGGTGCAATATATCGCCATCTTCATCGATCACCACCAACAGCAGGCTATCGGCGGCAAGCCTTACCAAATCCACCTGGCGGATAATCCGCTCACCGGCCTTGGGTGGGCTGATAATGGCGACGCAACCGGTTAAGTTGGTCAGCAACTGGCCGGCGCGCTGGCACAGTAAAGACACCGGCAGCTCCAGCGGTAACTGCTTTTGCACCTGCTGCAGCCAGCGCATAGGCAGTGGTTGCAGTTGCAGCATACGATTGAAAAACTCACGAATGCCCTGGGTGGTGGGAATGCGGCCGGCCGAGGTATGAGGGGAGCGGATCAGGCCGGATTGCTCCAGCTGCACCATGGTATTGCGTACCGTGGCGGGGCTGACGTCCAGTCCTTCCTGAGCGGCAATAAACTTCGAGGATACCGGCTGGCCATCGGCCAGGTACTGCTCCACGATCATTTTTAAAATTACATCGGCGCGCGCAAGACGGGCATTCATAATCACTACCTGTGGTTGGTTCTGCTTAATCTGGGGGCACTTGTGTCAAAAACAAGTCAGCGCTAAAAACAAGTCAACAGTTGTGACGGCTTTATTTCCGGGTATACTGACCATAAGAACCCGCAGCAACAAAGAATGCCATGACCTCCGCATTTCAAACCATTGGCCTGATTGGCAAACCAAACCACGAAGGCGCCAACCAAACCCTGGTGGCCCTGCATCGTTTTCTGGAAGCCCGTGGCCTGACAGTCTATCTGGAACAAAAAGTAGCCCGCACGCTGGAGCTGACTGAAGCCAGGGTGCTGGACTTGGTCGATATCGGCAAACGCTGCGATCTGGCCATAGTGGTAGGTGGTGATGGCAATATGCTGGGTGCTGCCCGGGTCTTGGCCCGCTCCGATATCGCCGTGCTTGGTGTTAACCGTGGTAACCTGGGCTTTTTAACCGATCTGTCGCCTGAGGGCTTCGAACAGCCACTAAGCGAAGTGCTGGCCGGCAATTTCAAAACCGAGCTACGCAATTTACTGGAAATTTCGGTGCACCGTCACGGCACTATTAAAAGCAGCAACAGCGCAGTCAACGAAGCCGTACTGCACGCCGATAAAGTGGCGCATATGATTGAGTTCGAAGCCTACATCAACGACGAGTTCGTGTTTAGCCAGCGCTCAGACGGCTTGATCATCAGCACGCCGACCGGCTCCACCGCTTACTCTTTATCCGGCGGAGGCCCGATCCTGACACCGGATCTGGATGCAATGACACTGGTGCCAATGTTCCCACACACCCTAAGCAGCCGCCCTTTGGTGGTAGCAGGCAGCAGTGAAATTCAGCTAAAAGTAGCCGACAGCAACGATGCCCATCTACAGATCAGCTGCGACAGCCATGTGATCCTGGCCGTCATGCCGGGCGATGATATTTTTATCCGCAAACACCCGCGGCCACTGCGGCTGATACACCCACCAGGCTACAGCTACTACCATGTTCTGCGCAATAAGCTTGGTTGGGGCAGCCGGCTGTATTAAAACGCTGTTGGCGTACCGCCACTAGAATCGAAACCAACCTAAGCAAAAAATCAGCAGTGTGCTCTTGCAAAATGGCAAATTACTGTATAGATTTACACTGTCTATTTAAACAGTAAACTAGCCTTGCGAGGTGCCCTATGCTGTCCCATCTTCATATCAGTAATTTTGCCATCGTTCGTGCACTGGAGCTGGACTGGCAGCAGGGCATGACCAGCATTACCGGCGAAACCGGTGCCGGCAAGTCGATTGCACTGGACGCCTTAGCACTTTGCTTGGGAGAGCGGGCGGAAGCTTCAATGGTTCGCCCTGGTGCCGATAAAGCCGATATCGTCGCCAGCTTTGATGTCAGTCAATTGCCAGCTGCTCAGCAATGGCTGGAGCAGCAAGATCTGGCCATGGGCCAGGAGTGCATTATTCGCCGGGTGATCAGCAGCGAAGGCCGTTCCCGCGGCTACATCAATGGCGTGCAGGTACCGGCGCAGCAACTGAAGGCCCTGGGCCAGCATCTGCTAAGCATCCATGGCCAACATGCCCATCAGTTGCTGTTAAAGCCGGATTATCAGCGCCAGCTGCTGGATGCCTTTGCCAACCACAACAACAGCCTGCAGCACACCAAACAGCACTGGCAGCAGTGGCAGCAACTCAAGCGCGAACAGCAGCAATTGCAACAAGCCTGTCAGCAGCGTGAAGCACAGCAGCAGTTGCTGGAGTATCAGGTGGCCGAACTGGATCAGTTTGCACCGGGTGAGCAGGAATTTACCGAACTGGAAGCAGAGCACAGCCGACTGAGCCATGGCCAGCAGCTGCTGTGTGACAGCCAGAGCGCGCTGGCCCAGCTGTACGATAGCGATGACACCACCATTTATCAGGCCCTGAGCAGTACCTGCCAGCAACTGGAACAGCTGGCTGGGCTGGACAGCAGTTTGACGCCGGTGCAGCAGATGCTGGCCGAGGCCTTGGTGCAGGTTGAAGAAGCCAGCCGCGAGCTTCGGCATTACAGCGAAAAGCTGGAGCTGGATCCAGAACGGTTGCAACTGGTAGACGAGCGGATGAGCCAGTGGCTGCAACTGAGCCGCAAACATCAAATCAGCGAACACGAACTGTATCAACAGCATCAGGAACTGAGTGAGCAATTGCAGGCGCTGAGTCGTGATGATGCCCGGCTGGATGAACTGGCCCTGCAACTGCAACAAGCCGAACACGACTACCAGCAAAGCGCAGCCATACTGACGGAGCAGCGTCAGAGCGCGGCCGAAAAACTCAGTGCGATGATCAGCCAAAGCATGCATGAACTAAGCATGCACAATGGCCAGTTCCAGATTGAAGTCAGCCCGCAGCCACTGGATAAAGCCAGTGCCCTTGGGCTGGATAAGATCGAATTTCTGGTCTGCACCAACCCAGGCCAGCCACTGCAACCGCTGCATAAAGTCGCATCCGGTGGCGAGTTATCCCGCATCAGCCTGGCGGTGCAGGTGATTCTGGCCGATCAAATCACCACCCCAACCCTCATTTTTGACGAGGTCGATGTGGGGATCAGTGGCCCGGTCGCAGCCGGTGTTGGCCGCTTGTTGCGTCAGCTTGGCGAGCGCTGCCAGGTGATCTGCATTACCCACTTGCCGCAAGTCGCCAGTCAGGGCCATCAGCAATTGTTTGTGGAAAAATATACCGATGGCATTGCCACCGAAACCCGAATTCGTAACCTGAGTGACGAAGAGCGGGTTAGTGAGATTGCCCGCTTGCTGGCCGGCGAGAACATCAGTGCCAGCGCTCTGGCCAATGCCCGTGAACTTTTGTGCGCACCTTAAGTCTGAGGTTGTACGCTATTGGCCGCTTCAGGTATGATAGTGTGAATGAAACGGACAAGAAGATGAAAAGCATGAATGTAGTAGCAAAATGGCTGATTATCCTTAGCAGCGTGATCACCTTAAGTGCTTGCAGTAGCTGGATTTACCGGATTGATATCCCACAGGGCAATTACATGGAGCAACGCGACGTTGATAAGTTGCGGGTGCAAATGAGCAAAGAACAGGTACGCTTTGTGCTTGGCAACCCGGTGGCGCAAAACAGTTTTGATGACAATATCTGGCATTATTATTACGCCATCCAGTACGGTAATGGCAATAAAATGGAACGTGCCTTAGTGGTCCATTTTGACGAAGGCCGGCTGGCAAAGGTCGAAGGTGATTTTGAGCTGTCGGAAGAGTTTGATACGCCGTTGGATAACTAAGCCCAGTGCTACAATCTACGCGAAAGAAACCGGCTGAATGCCGGTTTTTTGTTGGTTGAACAAATATTCTTTGCCGCGGAAGCAACTATTACGTTTCGCTCTCTTTAGCCGAGTTGAGTGGCCTGCCACCGGTGACCTGATTGGCACGCCCTTCCTGTTTGGCTTTTTCTGCCCGTTTGCGGCGCAGCTCCTTTGGATCAGCAATCAAGGGCCGGTACAATTCGATGCGATCCCCTGCTTTGAGTGGATCAGCTAGCTTTACTGCCCTGCTCCAGATCCCTACCTTCTGCGTTGCCAGCTCCAGCTCCGGATAAAGCTCCAAAATACCAGATAAGCGGATTGCTTGTTCGACACTGGCATCTGCCGGCACGGTCACCGTTAACAAGGATTGTTTGTCCGGTAAGGCATAAGCCACTTCAATGGTAATGCTGTCAGACATTCGGGGCTCCATACACCTGTTTTGCCCGCTCGGTAAAGGCATTGACCATGGCTGCAGTCAGCTCTTTAAAAATTTTGCCAAAGGCCAGTTCCACCAAACGACTGCTAAATTCAAATTCCAGTTTCAGTTCAACTTTGCAGGCATTGCTTTGCAGCTCGGTAAAGGTCCAGCCACCCTGCAGCTTTTTAAAAGGCCCATTCACCAGGCTCATCCCAATACGATGGGGTGCTTCCAACTGATTCAAGGTGGTAAAGGATTTGCCCAAGCCTGCTTTGCCAAGCTCTAGCTCGGCTTCCATTTGCGCTTCACTTTGGCGTACAATCCTGGCAGCTTTGCAACCGGGCAGAAACTCAGGGTAGCGACTAACGTCATTCACCAGATCAAACATCTGCTGCGCACTGTAAAATACCAATGCACTGCGCTCTATTTGTGGCATAGTCTTTCCTCGTACAAGCAAGTCGCAGATTGTAACAGAAAAGTTCGTACCAACAAGGCTTCGACCATAGCAAAGCAAGCATCGGATCCCGTATACTAGACAGCTATGACAAAAAAGAAACCGAAAACTCAAAGCAGTACCATCGCGCTGAATAAAAAAGCCCGCCATGAATATTTCCTCGAAGACAAGTTTGAGGCCGGTATCAGTTTGCAGGGATGGGAAGTAAAAAGCATTCGACTGGGCAAAGTAAACCTGTCGGACTCCTACGTCATTATCAAACAAGGCGAAGCCTATTTGTTTGGCGCGCAAATTCAGCCACTAAACAGTGCGTCCAGCCATGTGATTTGCGATCCGGAGCGCAGCCGTAAACTGCTGCTAAAAAAACGCGAGCTGGCCAAACTGATTGGTTTGACCGAGCGCGATGGCTACACCTTGGTGGCAACCGCCATGTACTGGAAAGCCTGTTGGGTCAAAGTCGAATTCCACCTGGCTAAAGGCAAGAAGCACTTTGATAAACGCTCCGACTTAAAAGACAAAGACTGGGCGCGGGAAAAAGAGCGGATGATGAAACACACCCATCGTTAATTTCGCTTTGGGCTTGAAACTTTGACCGCAAGCCCTCATCTAACTAATAACGGGTTGAAATAACCCGCAATATACCGGCAGTATCTCTTGTACAGCTTGCGACAAGCCCGTACAATGCCGGTCACACGCTGAGTGGGCGTAATCACTACCGAATTCGGGGCTGATTCTGGATTCGACGGGATTCACGAACTCTTAGGTGCATGCCGAGGTGCGGTAGGCCTCGTAAAAAAACCGCAAACCAATAGTCGCAAACGACGAAAACTACGCAATCGCTGCCTAATAAGCAGTAGATAGCTCTCCCGCTCTTGCATGCCTGTAAGCAGAGGTAACGGGGGATCACCCTAAACAGGATCGCGTGGCGGCTTCGCCTGGAGCCAAGACGTTAAAACCAATCAGGCTCGCCCGACGATAGCCTGCCATTCGGCGCTCATAGGGTTAACTAAATGAATTGGCTAAGCATGTAGTACCGAGGATGTAGGTTTTTCGGACGGGGGTTCAACTCCCCCCAGCTCCACCAAACCAGAAGGCCAGCTCAATTGAGCTGGCTTTTTTTATTTAGCCTATGGAACCAAAACTGCGCGCATTGCACTAAGATTTGCGCTGAATATGCACCGTCACTTCTTCGCGGTCGTGGTACAAGTGCTTAGCCTGCAACTGATAGCGGATGCCGGCTTCGTGCAAACGCAGATGCACCTGTTCCAGCACCTGCTCCACCATCTCGTAGCGCTTTTTCATCGGCAGTTTCAGGTTAAAGATACTTTCCTGGCACCA
This sequence comes from Alkalimonas mucilaginosa, assembly GCF_036327005.1. Classification (NCBI taxonomy): domain Bacteria; kingdom Pseudomonadati; phylum Pseudomonadota; class Gammaproteobacteria; genus Alkalimonas; species Alkalimonas mucilaginosa. The sequence continues at coordinate 98,589 of NZ_JAUGZK010000001.1, read as the reverse complement.
GCCATTGCTCAGCCAATCGCACATCAGCATCGCCACCCGATCAGGTTTCTCTATCATATCGCACACCAGCCAGTAGACATTTTGCTTGGCCGGCTGGAATTTAAAGCCATCAACCTGCAGATGCTTGACCTGACCGGTTTCCATCAGCGCCGGATCCATCGGGCCATTGTCGATGGCGGTCACCATCATGCTGCGCCGCACCAGTTGGTAAGTCCAGCCCCCCGGGCTGGCTCCTAAATCCACCGCATTCATACCAGACGCCAGCCGCTGCGGCCGCTCACTGGCCGGAATAAAGGTTAAAAAGGCTTCTTCCAGCTTTAAGGTACTGCGGCTGGGCGCATCCTTGGGCGACTTTAACCGCATAATGCCATTTTCCAGCGGGCTGTTATTTTTCGGATAGCTCAGCCCCAGCATGGCCTCACTGCCGGAGAGTAAGAACAAATGCAGGACCGGCTTATCATCCCGCTCTTTGGCCGTTAAAGCCCCCTGATTACGGAGCGCCAACCGCAGCGGCACCGTCAGTTTTCGAGCCAGAGTCGATAAAGTTTTGCCGTCATTGGTTTCCGGATATTCCACCCGCAGTTGACCGCAGCCCTGTAGCTCATGGTTTGCCGCCGCCTCCAGCACGGTACTGACACGATCATGCGGCTGCAGCTCTAATAAAGGCTCCAGCAGCAAACACCACTGACGGGAAAACACCAATTGTGTTAAAGAAAAAGTGCGAAAGAAGTGCACCAGGGCTTCGCCATCATAGGCTTCAAAAATGACATAAGCACTGTGGTTGCTGAGCTTACAATAGCCAAACACATCGTGCTGAGCTGCTTTGTCCTGAATTTCAGCCGCACAGTCTTTTTCAAAACCAGAGCGACAGTAGAGCAATAATTGCTTCATGCGCGTTTCCCAAACCAGGGGCTGATGGCAAGCAGCAGCCAACCCAGGATCATTAATTGTCCACCTATAGGTGCTAACCGGCTAAAATGCAGTGGCAACAACCAGGCACCAGCCATTAAAGTGTATACAAAGAGCCAGCTACCCAAATGCCAACACAGCAAGGTAGCAGCAAGCAGTCGCCCAGCTGCGGGGCGGGCTGACACCGCCAGAATAGCCACTGTATGCAGCGCCAGCATCGACAGCGCACTGATCACCACGCTCAGTTCAGCAGCATCTAGTCGCTGTAAACCAAGGTGCATGGTAACAGCCGATAGCCCTACCACAGCCGCACCATACACAGCCGCCAGACTGAAGCTTATTTTATACAGCATAGTTTCTCCATCCAGCGCCGGGTCACCGCAGCCGCCTCCACGATCAGTTGCTCCTGGCTGTAGCCACTTTTTTTCCGAGGCTTAAAGCTGTGATCACCATCGTTCAGCCAATGCAAGGCGACAGACGGCCAATGCTGGCCTGCCATCTCCTGCTGATGACCAAAGGTATCGCGCTGACCTTGCAGGATCAACAAAGGTTTACTCAGTTCATTAAAATGCCCGGTACGATATTGCTGCTTACCCGGGGCGTGAAATGGATAGCCGTATGCCAGTACACCGGCCATTGGCAAGCTCGCATCAACAGCCAGCATGGAAGCAACCCGCCCCCCCATGGATTTACCCCCAATAAAAAGCGGCAGATCCGAAGGGCACTGCGCAAGCACATCCCGAAAGTCTTGCAGCAATACCGGCATAGGGTTTGGCGGTCGTTTTTTTTGCTCCACAACTTGCTGCTGCATGTACGGAAAATTAAAACGCCATACTTCGATATTCTGAGCCACCAAGGCACTCGTCAACCACTGCATAAAGTCGCTTTGCATGCCAGCACCTGCACCATGCGCCAACAGCAGACGAGCTATTGGCTGCTGCGGACGCTCAATCAACGGCGACGGCATTGGTAAATTGCTGCTCATTAAATTGTTCCTGCTCTTGCTGCACTACAGCAGTTAACCATTGGCGAAAGGCGGTGATTTTTCCCAGGTCGGCCTGACTTTCCCGGCACACCAGGTAGTAGGCATCTTTGGACAAAAGCACATGATTAAAGAGCACCATTAAACGGCCCGAGCTAATATCCGGACGGGCCAGTACATTATGAGCCAAAGCAACACCCTGGCCATGAATAGCGGCTTGCAATACCATGGAGGAGTGGCTAAAAATTGGCCCCTGGTTGACGTTAAAGTGTTTGTAGCCCTGGCTGGCAAACCAGGATTTCCAGGCTTTGCGCGAGCCATCGTGCAACAGGTTATGAAAGCGCAAATCCGTGACTTCTGCTAACGGCTTGCCTGAGCTTAGCAGTAATGGCGAGCAAACCGGCAACAGATACTCAGCCTGCAGCTTGTCTGAGCGCAGATTACGCCAGTTGCCACGGCCATAGTAAACAGCTACATCCACATCATCCGTTAACGAGCCTTCGTCCTGATCGACCGCTTTAATCCGCACATCAATATCCGGATGCCGTTCACTAAACAAATTTAGCCTGGGTACCAGCCACTGAATGGCAAAGCTAGGCTGCATACTAACCGTTAGTGAGCCTTTAGCACCACGCGCCAATAGCTTTTCGGTGGCATCGTGCAGTTGCAGGAAGATTTCCCGGATATCCTGAAAATACCCTTGCCCTTCTTCCGTCAGTAGCAAGGAGCGGTTTTTTCGTAAGAACAACTTCAGTCCCAGATGCTCTTCCAGTGCTTTAATTTGATGGCTGATAGCTGCCTGGGTTACAAACAGCTCTTCGGCGGCACGGGTAAAGCTCAGATGCCGGGCTGCCGATTCAAAAGCTTTTAAAGCATTCAGCGGGGGTAATCGTCGCGCCATGGCTTGGCCAGGTCTCCCATAAATCCGATGGAAAAAGCCGCATCAGCTTTTTGGCGGTGTATAGCCTTCAATAGCAACCTCTTTGCCTTCAAACAAGAAAGCTTTCATTTCAACTTCCAGTAGTTTGCGGTGCTCAGGGTCCATCATATTGAGCTTCTTCTCATTGATCAGCATGGTTTGCTTGACTTGCCACAAAGTCCAGGCCTCTTTGCTGATCGAGTCAAAGATTCTTTTGCCCAACTCGCCCGGATACAACTGAAAATCCTGGCCGGCGGCTTCTTTTTTTAAATACTGACAATAAACGATACGTGACATCACAACGCCTCTTCAGCTGTCTTAACCTGCTAGTTCCACTTAGTTTATCTTAATCCAGATCAGATTGCTTTAACTGCTGTTCAATCCACTTCCGAATGGGGGCCGGCAAGGCAATGTTGGCCAGTTGCCGACTGGCATACCAGCCATGCTGCGCTGTCTCTTGCACCTGCAATTGTGGCTGCCAGATGGTCGCATCCAACTGATAGTGACTGAACTGGTGACGAAAGCTGCCTATCGGCTTAGCCTGTTGCAACAGCGGGTGCTCCGGTTCCACCTCTGGCAAGGTTAGTAACGAAGACCAAATGCCTTTATCCGGCCGCTGCTCCAGCAACAACTGACCTTGCTGTTGTACCCATAGAAAATGGCCCTGCCGGCTCGGCTTAGCTTTTTTCGGCTTTGGCATTGGAAATTGTTCTACTTGCTGCAACGCATAGGCCTGGCAACCAGACTGTAACGGACAACTGTCGCAATCAGGCTGACGGGCCGTGCAAAGCGTAGCCCCTAAATCCAATAATCCTTGGGCAAAGCGGCGGTTGTGCTGTGTTGGAGTTAACTGTTCGGCCAATTGCCATAGCTGCTTTTCCAGCCGGCTCTGGCCGGCATAGCCTTCTAAGGCAAACAAACGGCAAAATAACCGGCGTACATTACCATCGACAATTGGACCATAGCTGTCGTAGGCAAAGGATAGAATAGCGCCGGCGGTATAGCGGCCAATTCCGGGTATTTGCTGTAAGCTGTGCAGATCATCAGGGAAGCTGCCACGTGCAGCAATGGCCTGCGCTGCCTTGTGCAGATTACGGGCCCGGGCATAATAACCAAGCCCCTGCCATAGCCCCATCACTTCGTCTTGCCCGGCCATGGCCAAAGCCTCAATGGTTGGGAAGCGCTGTAACCAACGCTCAAAATAGGGGATCACGGTTGCAACCTGGGTTTGCTGCAGCATCAACTCGGAAACCAGCACCTTGTAAGGCGTAATATCAAGCTGCCAGGGCAAGTCATGCCGCCCTTGCTGCTGTTGCCAGCCAATCACCAAAGCGGCAAACCGCCCGGCACCAAACGGATGAACATCGGATAAATCAGTACTCTGCACACAGCCTCCATAGTATTGCCCGCTAGTATACCCCAGCCCGGTAAAGCCCGGCTATGGTGGAAAAAAGCGGGTTGAGCTTCTGCTTCAGAACACCGATAATACGCGCCCTTATTGCAATGCCGGAGCCCGCCATGAGCGAACAGCCAACTACAGCCGCTGACGAAAGCGCAGAAACCACCTCTTATATGCGTAAAATTCGTAGCTTTGTGCTGCGGGAAGGTCGCTTAACCAAGGCACAAAAGCTGGCGCTGGAACAGCATTGGCCTACCCTGGGCGTTGATTACCAGCCCGAGCTGCTGGATTTAGCTGCTTTGTTTGGTCGCCAGGCCGATACAGTATTGGAAATCGGTTTTGGCATGGGTAAGTCCCTGGTACAAATGGCAGCCGCCGCTCCGGAAAAAAACTTTATCGGTATTGAAGTACACCGCCCAGGTGTTGGCGCCTGCCTGGCCGATGCTGCAACAGCCGACATCAGCAACCTGCGGGTTTTTCAACACGATGCCGTCGAAGTTTTGGCCCAAATGATCCCAGATCACAGCCTGGCCACTATCCAGTTATTTTTTCCGGATCCCTGGCCGAAGAAAAAACACCACAAACGCCGAATTGTCCAAGCCGACTTTGTGCAGCAACTGCGACACAAGCTTGCCATAGGTGGCGTTTTTCACATGGCAACCGATTGGCAGCATTACGCCGAACATATGCTGGAAGTCATGCAGGCGGCAGAAGGTTTTAGCAACCTGTCGGCCAGCGGCGATTATGTCGGGCGCCCGGCGCATCGCCCAATCACCAAGTTTGAGCTGCGCGGTAAAAAGCTTGGTCATGGTGTCTGGGATCTGATGTTTAAGCGGGAGCACTAAGATGTTAAGTTCTGCCAGCCAGATGCTGCTGCGTAACCTGGCCGATTTAGCCGGCTCCAGCCTGTTGATGGAACCACCTCTGGACCAACTGGCTGGCCAGTTGCCCGCCAGCTGCCGTCAACAGGTTGCTGTATTCAGCAGCCAGGTAACTGTAGCCTCACGTTGGCAACAGGCCGGCTACCGCTGTAGTACAGGGCTTAAACCTGACTTTTCTGAGCGCTTTCAGACAGCCGTACTGTTTTACCCGAAAAGTAAAGAGCAACTGACTTTAATGCTGCAGCAGTTGCAACCGATGCTGGCTGAAAATGCTGATATTTTTGTAGTAGGTGACAATAAAAGCGGTATCAAGACACTGCCCAAACAGCTGCAAAACAGCGGGCTTAGCGCCCATAAACTGGACAATGCCCGCCATGCGCTCTGGTTTGTAGTCAATGGTCGCCCGGCAGACTGCGCTATCAAAGCCCAAACCTTTGATGTCACAGTAAATAGTATTCAATTGCGCATGCACTCCTACCCTGGAGTATTCAACCATGGCAGCCTGGATCAAGGCACTGCCTTATTGCTGCGACATCTGACACACATTCAATCTGGCAAGGTGCTGGACTTTGCCTGCGGCTCCGGTGTAATCGGGGCTTACCTAAAAGCAAGCCAGCCGGCAATTGAGCTGTATGCCTCCGATGTCAGTACACTGGCTACTGCCGCGACGGAAGCGACCCTGGCAGCCAACCAGCTGTCTGGTACCGTGCTGGCGGCAGATGGTTTGCCAGAAGCTCCTGCTCAATTTGAGCATATTGTCAGCAACCCGCCCTTTCACACCGGCCAAAAAACAGACTACAGCATTGCTGAAAGCTTTATTCGCGCTTGTCCCGACAGGTTAGTACCTGGGGGCAGCCTGACCTTGGTTGCCAACAATCATTTGCCTTACCAGAGCTGGCTGCAGGAAAGCTTTGGCCATTGTACTATACTGGCACAGGAGCATGGGTTTACCATTTACCAGTGTTTGAAAACGAGGAAATAACGCTATGGCTGTTAGGGCAGTATTGCTGGGGGCAGGGCTGTATGGGCTGATTTTCTCAGCCGTTGCCACAACGGGAACGGAAACTTGCCTGCAACAGCCTAACCGAACCACCCCTTGCCCGCATCAGCTGTATCGGCTGATGCATTTGCCTGATCAGCCAACGGCTGGAGTCCGCTGTATCTGTGTAACCGATTTTCAGCCATTTTTACAACAACCGGGATCGGAAGTGGCACAAATCCGTCAACGCATGGACAGGCGACAACTGGAAGCACAACTGGGTATGGAGCTGGAACCCATACTGCGTATATTACGACGCGAGGATTAAACGTTGCTCAAACTGCCCCAAAGCTATGGGCTCACCTTGCAGCAAAACAGGCAGTAACCACAGCTCCCCCTGTTCGACCCAGTAGATAGCATTTTGCTGCCAGGCCAAAGCATATTGTAACGCCTGCGCCCGGCTACAAAATACTGCCCAGCTGGCCTCCTGAAATGTCAAGTCGACCGATGCACCTATGATCTGGCGGTAACGTAGCGAGGTGTCGTGCAGGCATGCTGCAAATGCCATATTACGGCAGTGATTTAAACCGGGCTCCGCAAGCTTACCGGCGGGATTAGCCACACTGATGATGGAAAAGCTATTTTCAGCGGCAAAAGGTTGATAACTGATAAATACAACATTCTGATTAAGTTGCCACAGGTCCATCATTGCGCCATCACTCCGAATGCAGGCCCCAGCTAAAAAAGCAGAGTACCGGTTTGCGTAATTGTGGTTTTCTGCATAACATCATAGTCAGGTAAATACTAGCATCCCATGCTGGCCTTGGATATGACAACTCTATGATGCAAAGAACTTTTTCAATAAAAGGTATGCTCATTGGCATTGTGATGCTGATCTGCAGCCTGACATTAATTGCATCACTTGTTATATCCGGCTTACACGATATCAATACCCAACATAAGAAGCTACAGCATCAGTTGCAGGCGTATGCCACCATCATTGCAAACAGTACCTCATCGGGACTGTATCATAAAGACAGCGATGCGTTGGAGCGCCAGTTAAAAGCATTTGCAGCCGTCCCAACCATCAATAATATTCATATCTATCGTATGGATCCTGACAGCCAGGAGCCATTTTTTTTTACCAGCTACAACAGGCAAACCGTTGGCCCGCATCCAACCCAATTTCATCGGATTGAGCAACTGCAGTCGCTGGTTCAAAGCCCGCATTATCTTGAGATGATGGTGCCTATTGAGCATTTGCAGCAAGTGATAGGTTATGCCTACCTCAGAGCAAATAAAGCCGAGATATCCGGTTATACCCAAAACCGGGTTTTAACCGATATCATCATTGCAACTCTGGCACTTTTAAGCGCATTTGTTGCAGCTAACCGGTTGCAGCTCTGGCTGACCAAACCAATAGAAACCTTATTGCTTCAGGTGCAAAACATCACCAAAACGCAGGATTTCAGCATACGGGCAGCAGAAACAAATTTAGATGAAATCGAATCCTTTAGTAAAGCTCTGAATCTGATGTTGGAAAAGATTGAACGTCAATTTGACAAGTTACAAAGTGCCGAGCAGGAAATACGTAAATTGAACCTAAGCCTGGAACAAAAAATTTCTGAACGTACTCAGGCATTAAAAGAGTCAAATCAGGAGCTGCTGAATACGTTGGAAACCCTGCATCAGTATCAGAGCCAAATTGTCGAAACAGAGAAAATGTCCAGTCTGGGCCAAATGGTTGCGGGTATTGCCCATGAAGTGAATACCCCCATAGGCCTTGGTATTACGGCCTCGACCTTGTTGCAGGACCGATTGAAAGTCATTGAACAAAAATTCCAGAATAAACAATTAACCTCTACTCAGTTAAACCGCTTTCTGGCGGAGTCTCATGAAAACCTGGGGATTGTTTATCGTAATCTGGAACGGGCAGCCAGCCTGATCCGTAGCTTTAAACAAGTCGCAGTAGATCAATCCAGTGATAGTGCCCGCGAGTTTAATATGCTGCAACTCATTCAGGAGGTACTGCTGTCCCTGCGACCCAACCTGAAAAAAACAGAGCATGAAGTCATCATTAATTGCGCTGATGATCTGTGGCTTGAGAGCAAACCGGGGCCTATCAATCAAATCTTAATTAATCTGATTATGAACAGCCTGATCCACGCTTTTGCCGATGGTGTACAAGGAAAAATTATTATCACCGTTGCCATAGAGAACAATCACTGCCAATTAATGTATCAGGATAATGGCGCTGGGGTACCAGAGCAAATTCGCAAGCGTATCTTTGATCCTTTTGTCACCACCAAACGTGGCGAGGGTGGCAGCGGTTTAGGCTTGCATTTAGTCTACAACCTGGTGACTCAGGCATTGCGAGGCAAAATTCAATTGGAAAGCTCAATTGGCGAAGGTGTGCACGTTTTTATTGAGTTCCCTGTACTGATTAGAAAAAATAAATAATTATAACTTACTGATTTAAAATGACTATACACCCAAAGAATGGCCCAATTATTTAGAAGCGCTAAATGTTAACAAAACCACTTGTTAACAAAGGGAAGTAAAGCTATAATTGAACACTAATTGACAATGTTCTGTCATATCAAAGCATCGCATTGAGTCATTAATTTAAACACAGTTCACATAAGGTTAATTGTATGCAGACCCCTGTCGTTCTAATAGTTGAAGATGAAGAAGTTACCCGCTTAAACCTGGTCAGCCTGTTTCAGGGTGAAGGCTACGATGTGATTGAAGCCATCAACGGTGAAGAAATGAACCAGCGACTGGCTGACAATAAAGTCAACCTGATCGTTATGGATATTAATCTGCCAGGCAAAAATGGCTTGATCTTGGCCCGTGAGTTACGCCAGAAAGAAAAAATTGGTCTGATTTTCCTGACAGGCCGCGACAGTGAAGTTGATCGCATCCTTGGCCTGGAAATCGGTGCCGATGATTATCTGACCAAGCCATTCAATCCACGCGAGCTGACCATTCGGGCGCGTAACCTGTTAAACCGCACGGTTGCCCAGCCGGTCGTGGAAGAGCACAAAAGTGTTGTAACCTTCAATGGTTGGACCCTGGATGAAAACAGCCGTAACCTGACATCGCCAAAAGGTGAGTCACGTCGCTTACCAAAAGGCGAATACCGCGCTCTGCGTCTGATGCTGGATACTCCGGGAAAAATCTTTACCCGGGAGCAATTGATCCGCCATATGACCGGTCGTGAGTTACGCCCGAATGATCGTACTGTGGATGTCACCATCCGCCGCATTCGTAAGCACTTTGAAACGGATATGGATACACCAGAGTTAATCAGCACCATCCATGGTGAAGGCTACCGCTTTGTTGGTAACATCGACAAAGACTAATTAGCTGTGCTGTTCCAGGTAATCGTACAGAGCGGCCAAGTGCCGCTCTGTTGTTAAATGAAAGTCTACCAACTGGCGTTCAAGCTGAGGCCAGTTCGGCTCAGTCAGAGCCTCATACTTCTTCGCTTGTCGTTGTACCCACTGCAAACCAACCGAAGCAGCAGCACCTTTTAAGGTATGAGCTGCATCCTGAAATTGTTCCAGATCCTGATGCACGGCTTCTTCCAGCATTTTATTGATGTAGCCTGGCAAGAGTTGGGCAAATAGCTTAGCACTACGCAGCATGGTCTCTTTGCCAAGAGAGTTCATATAGTCATCAAGGATAGCCAGATCCAGCATATAATCCGAGTCGTATACCGGCTTTGCAGAGGCTGTTTTCACCGCACTGGGCGAAAACAGCTGGGCAAGTAATTGATCAAGGTTATTGGTGTTGATAGGTTTAGCTAAGGAACCATCGATACGGATCCCATTTAACTGTTCTTCTGCTTTGCGAACATTGGCACTTAACACCACAATAGGAATATTTTTTAAATGCATTTCCTGGCGCATAATGCGGGCAATTTGGTCACCGGTCATATCCGGCAACTGCATGTCCAGCAACACCAGATCCAGATCATCTTCAGTTTCCAGTAATGCTAGCGCATCTTCGCCAGTTTCAGCATGAATTACAGTATGCCCGCGTTGTTCAAGTAAACTTATGGCAATATCTGCATTCAAAGGCACATCCTCCACCAACAAAATCGTAAGCTCAGGACAATCAATCCGCTCTTGCTCCGGGCGGCTTGCCATCCGGGTTGGTAACAGAATCTCGAAACAACTGCCCTCACCTACTTTACTTTGCAAACTGAGTTGTCCTTCCATCGCTTCCACCAAAGCTTTGGACACCGACAAGCCAATGCCAGAACCCACCACACTTAACCGCCGGCCATCGCTTGATTTATAATACATATCAAAGATGCGGGACTGTTCATGCAGGCTGATCCCTATGCCGGTATCTATCACTTGCAACAGCAACTGGTTGGTTTCATGTTGCAACAGCTCACAATAAAGGCGGATTTTTCCCTGACTGGTAAATTTAACGGCATTATTAATCAGGTTCCATAACACCTGACGAACCCGGGTTGGATCCAGCTGCAAATAGCAATCTGCCGGTATCTGCGCGTCCAGCTCAAATTCCAGTCCTTTTTGTTGGCAAATCAACTCTGCGAAATTCTGAATATCAATAACGAAGCTGTTTAATTCAACGCTCTGATATAAGATATCAAGATCTTGCCGATCAATTTTATCCAGATCGATAATATCGTTAAAAATATTACCCAGAGTTTCAGCACTGGTAAAAATAGTCTGCCCCCAGCTACGCTGCACTTCAGTCAAGTCGCTGTCGAGCAAGCGCCTGGTCAAGCCTACAATGCCATTTAAAGGCGTACGCAGTTCATGACTTAGGGTGGCAATAAATTTTCCTTTATCCTGATAGGCTTTCTCCAAAGCCTGTTCGGCAAGTTTACGCGATGTAATATCCCGACCAAATCCAAGTAAACCTATGTAACGCCCTTGCTTATCGAAAAATGGTACTTTCCGCATTTCAAACCAGAGGCTCTGACCTTTACTATCGGTAAATTCAACATCGAGAATAAGCTCAGATTGTTGTGCCGTTACTTCATGATCACTCAAAATCGCAGAAGGTGCGCTATCGTCGTTGAAAATATCCGAGGGGTGCTTACCTAGCAAGGCACTGGAGGATTTGCCCATAATGGCTTCAAACATTTTATTGAAGAATGCAAAGCGTCCGGTTTCATCCCGGTAGTAGAATAAATCGGGCGAACTATCCACAATAGAGCGGATCAACAACGTTTGCTCTTCCAGCTCTTGCTGTGCTTTCTTTCGCTCTAAAATCTCTTTTCGTAACTCATCAATGGCTCGCCGCTTCGCCTGAAACGCTTTTTTACGTTCTTCTATTTCAAAATTTAACTGACGAATATTTTCCTGCAAATGCTGATTCAAAACTTTTTCCTGATGACTGGAGTCCTCCAGGTACAAGAGCGTAGCATCCAGTTGTTCAATCAGATAAAACACCAAGGCCAGCACCAGAGGTCCTAACAACATCGCCAGCAAAAGCACAGCATGGACAGTATCCCAGTGAATGCGGGACTCCAGCAAAAAAGATATCCCCAGTGCAAGCAATACTGCCGCCATCACCACAAACAACTGCACCAACGCCATCAGCTTCAACCAGCCCCACTGACGCAAGCGTATTGCCAGTCCTTTCACCATCGGGTGAACAGGTTCAACTGCCATAGAGGCCTCTTTTGATTTTATGTACTGACTTCATGGCTTCATTTTATTGGTTATCGGATGGGATTGGGCTGTTTTTGTGATTATTTTTTATCGTCGCCTAGAGTATCCTGTATTGACTTCCTTGCCAATTAGAGATAAACCTATAGGACAGTATTTGACGCATTTTTGTTCCAGGGTAGCGATATGCTGAAAAAAGCCGTACAGCTTAGTTCATATCACTATTCGTCTTACTACCTCTCTGAGTGGTTTAACGAATAGCACAACCGGTCAGCCTTTGACCGGCAGGTGTTATTGGTTCCTGCCCACTAAATTTTACCTATATTAACAATAAAATTTTCGACGCCAGTCGCTTGTCTGCCTGTGTATTGCTATACCGGTCAGTCGTTGTGTCTGGTGCTCGAGCAGCACAGGTGTAACATCATGCGTAAAATCTCTGTATTAGCAACAGCTATTGCTTCAGCTCTGGTTTCAGGCTCCTTGTTTGCTGATGAGCAAACCATCGGCGAAGCAAAGGTTGAACGAATTGAAGTCACCGGCTCCCGTATCCGTGGGGTCGATCTGGAAGGTACTCAGCCTTTGGTAGTGATTTCCAATGAGGATATTAAAAACTCTGGTGCCAGCGATATTTATGAATTGCTGCGTGATCTCGGACAGGTACGTGGCGGTAGCGGTACCTTCTCCACATCTGAAAGTGGCGCCACCTCCACCTCCACCCCTGGTGGCCAGGCTGCCGCGTCATTGCGTGGTCTTGGCCCGGCTTCGACGCTGACTCTGATCAATGGTCGCCGGGTGGCAGCCTCTTCATTTGCGGCTGGCACCCAGAACTTTGTCGATATCAACAGCATTCCCCTGGCTGCCATTGAGCGGGTTGAAATACTGGCCACCGGTGCATCCGCCATTTACGGTGCTGATGCAGTAGCCGGTGTTATCAACTACATTTTAAAAAGTGATTACGACGGCGCTGAGCTAAACCTGAGCTATGGCAACAGCACCGCTTCGAGCAATGATGGCCGAGCCAATGTTAACTTTGTAATCGGCCGTCAGGTCGCTGGCGGTAACCTGACCGTTTTTGCGGATTACTTTGACCGTAAAATGCTGACCGCGCAGGATCGCAGTTTTACCCGTGATCCGGCACTGGTCAGCAACTATTCGTATTTACCCAAACTACAGGACGGCGCAAATATTTATTACACTTACATTGGCCGCATAGGGCCCGGCGGCTACTTTCAACCTCGGGGAGCAGGCGATCAATACGAAGTAAATCCTCGCTGTAGCAATGAGCTGACAGAAACTGAGCTTGATGAACTAATTTGTGCATACTACCCAAATCAGGATGATGTTCTGACATCTCCTTTCAAAAGCGCTTCCGCTGGTTTTATGTTCAATGTTGAACTAGGCAAAGTGCGTTGGAGCACCGACTTTTTCTTTAGTGAAACAAAGTCTTCTGCGTTTTCAAGCCCAGCTCCCATCGACCAGGTGAACGATGCGGAAGGGCCCATGGCTCACTTGTCAACTTTGGATATCTTTCGTGACACCAATGGCGCTTTCTTTATGCCAGCCATCAACCCAGACTTTTTAGCCGGTGTTGCTGGAGCCCCTAAATACATTGCTACTGAAGACTTTGATCTGGTCTGGGATGACTTCTTCGACACCCCTATCCACGATCGCTGGGTTGGTTATGGCCTTGGTTTTGATGCGCGCTTTAATGATCCTCGTACTATTGATATCAAATCCAGATCCTTCCGATTGGTCAGTGGACTGCAAGGCGAAGTCGGCCACTGGGATTGGGAAACTGCACTTACCTATTCCCGCTCAAGCTCGAATCAAGAGGCCAGCCGGGGCATCTACAACCGCTACAAACTCCATGCTGCTTTAGGTGGTGAGCTTTGCTCAGATGGACAAATTTCCAGTTACAATGCCGATACCGACACCATGAGTTGCAGCGGAGGAGCCGAGCTGCTCGGTTATTTCAATCCATTCCTGGTCGGTGATGCCACCAATGATGCCCAGCTTGCTCTGGCACAAGAGGTGCCAACCCGTAAAGGATTAAGCACGGTATTAGGCTGGGATGCTCGCTTCAGTGGCGAATTGTTTGAAGTGCAACACGGCTTTGTCAGCGCAGCACTTGGCCTGGAGTTGCGCCGGGAAAAAATTACCGATACGCCATCGCTGAATGCCAGAGCACGCTTTGAAAATGACTACCTGGTCGATGTATTTGGTTTTGGTTCCAGTTTGTCTGCTGCCAGCCGTAACCAAGCAGCGGCTTTTGCCGAAATCTATGCGCCACTGGCCGAGCGGGTTGAGCTGCTTGCAGCCGGTCGCTACGATCACTACAACGACTTTGGCGGTACTTTCAACCCGAAAGTAGGTCTGACCTGGCGTCCGGTCGATGAGCTTATCCTGCGTGGTTCCTGGGCCACCTCGTTCCGGGCTCCCTCATTGACTCAGGCCGGTGTACAACTTCGCACGACCACCGCCACTTACGATTGCTCTGCCAACCAAACCGTATCGGACTTGTACTGTGATGGTCAGAACTTTAGCAGCAGCCCCAATGTGCTCGAGCTGGGTAACCCGGACCTGCAAGCTGAAACATCTGAATCGATCAGTTTGGGACTAGCCTGGAGCCCAAGCCGCGATACCACCATCACCGTCGATTACTGGCAGTTTGATCACAAACGGCTGGTTGATACCGATATGACGGCCATGTTGGCCCGAACAATTACCGATGCATCTGTGCGTCATTGTGGCCTGGTCCCTCAAGGACAAACAGGCATTGCCTACACCCCATCGGTCTGCAATGTGACCGATGGGTCCGGTTTGCGTATTGATCAACAAGGTGCCAGCCTAAGTGAGATCCTGGCTGCATTTATCGAGGCGGTTGAGCCACGGGATAATGTTTTACCTTTGATGCGTGATCATGTGATTCAGTTAGAAAACGTTGGTAAGCAAGAGGTTAAAGGCCTGGATATCAGCTTTAAGCACACACTGGACTTTGCCGGCGGCCGTTTAGGCCTGGATATCGACTGGACCAACTACTTGTCGTTTAAGCGCAACAAAGCAGGCTCAGATGAAATTGAGTCGCTGGTTGGAACTTACCGCTATCCCCGTAATATTGGTAGTGCCCGTGTCTCCTGGCGTAACGATGACTTATTTCTGGGGTTAACTGCACTCTATACCTCTTCCTACCAAGATGATATTGGCCGTTTGAGCCGTCGTAATATCTGGGAGCTGGAAGACTTAGGTGAGCTAGATGCTGATGGTAACCGTCAAGTAGCATCCTGGACCACCCTGCGGGCCAGCGTCGGCTACGACTTTGACAACGCCGCCATTAATCTGAGCATCGACAACTTGCTTGATCGGGACCCACCACGGGTATTCGGCAGCAGCCGTGGCTTTGATTCCATCAATCACAATGCCATGGGCCGCAGTTATCGTTTATCCTTTACTTACTTCTTCTAAGAAGCAATCTCAGGGGAGCTTTGCTCCCCTCCTTCTTTCCAACAGAACGATACAGGCTAATTCGTTATGAAAACCGCGGTGAAACAACCGGTCAACATGCCTGATGCTTTTGTGATCCTGTTTTTCGTGATGGTGCTGGCCGCAATTGCCAGTCATCTGATCCCGGCAGGCAGCTTTGGCATGCAGCAGGTAGAAGTTGAACAAAACGGCGAGATCGAGCTGCAACAACGCATCGTTCCGGCCAGCTTTGCACTGGACACCGGGCAACAACATGGCGTGCCCCTCTTCGCTGAAGGCGGTGGCATAGGCTTTTTAAATTATGCCTTTGAAGGCATGGTCTCTGGTTCCAAATGGGGCTCGGCGATTGGCGTGATTGCTTTTATTCTGCTGACAGGTGGCGCTTTTGGCATCATCATGCGTACCGGCGCCATCCACAACGGCATCCTGGCATTGATTGAGAAAACAAAAAACATGGAGGCGCTGTTTATCCCCATCATGTTTGTGCTGTTCTCGTTAGGTGGCGCTATCTTTGGTATGGGCGAGGAGGCGATTGCCTTTTGCATCGTGCTATTGCCGCTGATGTATGCCCTGGGCTACGATGCCATTACCACAGTGCTGGTGACCTATGTCGCGACTCAAATCGGCTTTGCCGCTTCCTGGATGAACCCTTTTAGTATTGCAATTGCTCAGGGGATTGCCGATATCCCTTTGATGTCCGGTGCAGAGTTTCGCTATGGGTTATGGCTGGTGCTAACGGTATTTGGTACCATCTTTACCATGCGCTACGCCAGCCGCATCAAAGCCAACCCCGAGCTGTCGCCCAGTTATGCCAGCGATGTGCAAGTGAAAGCACAGCAGCAAGGCAAGCAACAGGAACACAGTCATTACACCGGCGTGGATACGGTCATTTTACTGGCTTTCTTTGCTGGCCTTAGCTGGATCATTTGGGGTGTCACTACGCGTGGTTACTATATTCCGGAAATTGCCAGTCAGTTCTTTACCATTGGTTTAGTGGTAGCAGTACTGGGTATTTTAGGCGGCCGCTTAACCGTCAATGGTGCTGCGGATGCCTTTAAGCAAGGTGCCGCCGAGCTATTGCCTGCCGCCCTTATTGTTGGTATGGCCAAAGGCATCGTGTTAATTCTGGGCGGTGATAATCCGGAAACCCCGTCTGTCCTCAATACCCTGCTGCACTACTCCGGCCAGGCGCTGGGCGATTTACCAGCCTGGCTATCGGCCTGGTTTATGTTGGTACTGCAATCGGTATTTAACTTCTTTGTTGCCTCAGGCTCTGGTCAGGCAGCGCTGACCATGCCTTTGATTGCTCCTTTGGCAGATCTTGTCGGTCTCTCCCGACAGATTTCGGTGCTGGCTTTTCAGCTCGGCGATGGCCTGACCAACATTATTATCCCAACCTCAGCAGCACTGATTGGCTGTTTGGGGGTAGTACGGGTGGACTGGACCCTGTGGGCCCGCTTTGCCTGGAAACTGTATTTGTGGCTGTTCTTACTGGCCAGCCTGGCGATGCTGCTGGCTGTAGCAATCGGCTACCAATAACGAGGTGTCTGTGAACGGATTAATTTTATTTAAAGGAGCCGAAGTACTGGCTCCAGAGCCACTGGGTCAAAAGGATGTGCTGATTGCTGGTGGTAAAGTTCTGGCAATTGCTGAATCGTTATCGCTGGGTACCAGCAATGTACCGGTGACCGAAGTCGATGCCAGTGGGCATTATCTGGTGCCCGGCTTTGTCGACTCGCTGGTGCACTTTATTGGTGGCGGCGGTGAAGCAGGTTTTGCCAGCCGCACGCCGGAAATGCAACTGACCGATGCAACCTTAGGCGGTGTCACTACCGCTATTGGTGTGCTCGGCACCGATGCGACCACCCGCACCCTGACCAATCTGTTGGCCAAAGCCCATGCGCTGGAAGCCGAAGGTATCAGCACCTGGTGCCACACCGGCTCTTACGAGATCCCCTGCCGCACTCTGACAGGCAATATCACCGACGATTTAATCTTGATCGATAAGTTTATCGGTGTTGGTGAAATTGCCATCAGCGATCACCGCTCGTCACAGCCGACCATCAGCGAAATTCGCAAAGTGGCGGCAGCGGCCCGTGTAGGTGGCATTCTGTCAGGTAAAAGCGGTATTGTCAGCGTGCATATGGGGGCTGGCGACAGCATATTGCAGCCGATTCTTGATGCAGTCAGCGGCAGCGAACTGGAACTGACCCAGTTTTATCCTACCCATATGAACCGAAATCAGGCGGTGTTTGCAGCTGGCCTTGCTTATGCCAAACAAGGTGGCTATCTGGATTTTACCACCAGCACCACCGCCTATGACTTAGCTCATGGCGAAGTTGCCGCGGCCGAGGCGTTAGCACTCAGTCTGGTCGAAGGGATCCCGGTTCTGCAACTGACCATGAGCTCCGATGGCAATGCCAGCCTGCCGATTTACGATAAAAAAGGCAGCATGCTGGGGCTGGAAGTTGGTCAGGTACAAACCTTGTATCAATCAGCCCGTCAGGCCGTGCAGCAATTTGATGTTGCTTTAACGGATGCCATTTGCAGCATTACCGCCTCCCCGGCCGATATTCTTGGCTTAAAGCACAAAGGGCGTATTGCCATGGGTAAAGACGCCGATTTGGTGCTACTGCGCCGGGACGATCTGGTGATTAACCAGGTCTGGGCCAAAGGCCGGCAAATGGTAGCCAATGCTAAAGCCGTGGTCAAAGGGACCTTTGAAGCCTAAACGCATAGTTTAAGAATAATTTGGCATTTACCAAAAGCTGCTTCGGCAGCTTTTTTTCAGTTTTCAGCACCATAGATAGCCGAAATAACCGCAATTCGTGTAATTTATTTTCACATTCAACTGCTTACTTTCTATACTTTAAGGTGCGAAAAGTCTGCTTGCTTTTTCACATTAAAGCCGGTATACCTATAGCTTGATATTATTTAGACGGCTAGACGCTCTAAGAGCTTTTACTCTAGAAACACTGAAAAGCTGAATGTATTTTGTTGTTTTATTTCAGTTTAACGCCGCGCACACAAATAGAATAAAAATTCATAAAATCTATATTTATATCCATTTGGACAAGTTTGGAGGTGTGTTATGGCGTTGTACCAACACGCACAAGCCCGGGAAAACTGCGGCTTTGGCCTGATCGCCCACTTAGAGGGAGTAGCCAGTCATAAGCTGGTGCGAACTGCCATCAATGGTTTGGACCGCATGCAGCATCGCGGCGGGATTTCCGCCGATGGCAAAACCGGCGATGGTTGCGGCCTCTTGATGCAAAAACCCGACAGTTTTTTTCGCGCTATTGCCGAAGAAAATGGCTGGAGCTTAGGCAAAAAATACGGCGTTGGCATGTTGTTTTTAAGCCAGGATCCGGACAAAGCGGCTTTTGCCCGCAAAGTGATTGAAGAAGAAGTGGGCCATGAAACCCTGAGCCTGGTGGGTTGGCGTAAGATGCCGATTGATGCATCCGTGCTAGGCCCTATTGCGTTGGACTCGATGCCACAAATTGAGCAGGTCTTTGTCAATGCCCAGCCCGGCTGGCGCAAGCGCGATCTGGAGCGCCGCCTGTATATGGTGCGCCGGCGCATTGAAAAACGGCTGGCCGATGACAACGATTTTTATATCCCCAGTTTTTCCTGCCTTGTGACGGTCTTTAAAGGCCTGATGATGCCAGCCGACTTGCCACGCTTTTATCTGGATCTGGCCGATATCCGGCTTGAAACCGCCATTTGCGTGTTCCATCAGCGCTTTTCCACCAATACCATGCCACGCTGGCCACTGGCGCAGCCATTTCGCTTTTTAGCGCACAATGGTGAGATCAACACCATTAAAGGCAACCGTCAGTGGGCCCGTGCCCGCCAGTACAAATTTGGCTCGCCGCTGCTGCCTGATCTGCAGCAAGCCGCTCCTTTTGTCAAAGAAGACACCTCGGACTCCAGCTCACTGGATAATATGCTGGAGCTGTTTTTAGCCGGCGGCATGGATTTATTCCGCGCCATGCGCTTGCTGGTGCCACCCGCCTGGCAAGGCAACCGGGTGATGGACGATGATTTAAAAGCCTTTTACGAGTTTAACTCCATGCATATGGAGCCCTGGGATGGCCCGGCCGGTATCGTCATGACCAATGGCCGCCATGTCGCCTGTAACCTGGATCGCAATGGTCTGCGCCCGGCCCGCTTTGTCATTACCAAAGATCAGGTACTGACACTGGCCTCCGAAGTTGGGATCTGGGATTACAGCCCGGATGAAGTACAGGAAAAAGGCCGGGTCGGCCCGGGCGAAATGCTGGCGATCGATACCTACACCGGCAAGGTCTGGCGCTCCTGCGATATCGATGAAGATTTAAAGCAGCGCCATCCATATCGAGCCTGGCTGAATGAAAATGTGCAGCGCTTAATCCCCTACGAAAAATACGAGTTGGATCTGATTGGCAAGCGGGTGTTTGACGATGCCACCATGCAGGTCTACCACAAGCTGTTTAACTACAGCTACGAAGAAATCGATCAGGTGATGACGGTACTGGCCAAAGACGGTCAGGAGGCTGTCGGTTCGATGGGTGACGATACGCCGATGGCGGTGTTGTCGCAAAAGCCACGCACCCTGTTTGATTACTTCCGTCAGCAGTTTGCTCAGGTCACCAACCCGCCCATTGATCCGCTGCGGGAAAACCACGTGATGTCGCTCGCCACCAGCATTGGTCGTGAGCACAACGTATTCAGTGAAACCGCAGGATACGCCCGCCGCATTCAGTTTGAGTCGCCGGTGATGATGTACTCGGATCTCAAGCAGTTAAAAGCAGCTGACGACGAGTTCTATCGTCACCGCCAGTTCGCGCTGAACTTTGACCCAGAGCAGCAGACCCTGCAACAGGCGCTGGAAAGCCTGTGTCAGGACGTAGTGACCGCAGTGCGTGAAGAGCAGGTGGTGCTGGTGATGTTATCCGATCGCGCCATTGCTCAGGGCAAGCTGCCCATTCCTGCCGCCATGGCTGTCGGTGCTGTACAGCAAGCGCTGGTCAAAGCGCAGCTGCGCTGCGACTCCAACATCATTGTCGAAACCGCCACCGCCCGCGATCCACACCACTTTGCTGTGCTGGTCGGTCTGGGTGCCACTGGGGTCTACCCCTTTATGGCGTACGAAACCGTCGAGCAGCTGGTGGAAAAAGGCGTGCTGAATTTAAGCGCCCGTCAGGCGGTACTGAATTACCGCAAAGGCATCAACAAAGGCCTGTACAAGATCATGTCGAAGATGGGGATCTCCACCATCGCCAGTTACCGCTGCTCCAACTTGTTTGAGATCATCGGCCTTGGCAACGACATTATGCAGCTGTGCTTTGCCGGCATCGACTCCCGCATCGGCGGTGCCAACTTCGACGACATTCAGCAGGATTTGCAGCAACTGGCGCATGTCGCCTGGCTCAAGCGCAAACCACTGAATCACGGTGGCCTGCTAAAATACGTGCACGATGGCGAGTACCATGCCTACAACCCGGATGTGGTGCAAACCCTGCAACAGGCAGTGCGTAGTGGCGAGTACCACGATTACCAGCGCTACAGCCAACTGGTAAATGAGCGGCCCATTGCTCATATCCGCGATCTGCTGCGCATTAAGCCGGTGGATAAACCACTACCGCTGGAGCAGGTGGCACCCGATAGCGAGCTGTACCCCCGCTTTGACAGTGCAGCCATGTCGATTGGCGCCTTAAGCCCTGAAGCCCACGAAGCCCTGGCTATTGCGATGAACCGGCTGGGTGGCCGCTCGAACTCCGGCGAAGGTGGTGAAGATCCACGCCGTTTTGGTACCGAAAAAAACTCCAAAATCAAGCAAATCGCATCCGGCCGCTTTGGCGTGACGCCACATTACCTGGTCAATGCCGAAGTGCTGCAAATCAAAGTGGCCCAGGGCGCGAAGCCTGGTGAAGGCGGCCAGTTACCGGGCGAGAAAGTCACCGCTGAAATCGCCCACCTGCGTTATTCGGTGCCTGGCGTGACCTTAATCTCACCCCCGCCGCATCACGATATCTACTCGATTGAGGATTTAGCCCAGCTGATTTTCGATTTAAAGCAGGTCAACCCCAAAGCCCTGGTATCGGTAAAACTGGTATCAGAACCCGGCATCGGCACCATTGCTACCGGCGTGGCCAAGGCTTATGCCGATTTGATTACCGTGTCCGGCTACGATGGCGGTACCGGCGCCAGCCCACTTACCTCGGTAAAATACGCTGGCAGCCCCTGGGAATTGGGCCTGGCTGAAGTGCATCAGGCACTGGTGGATAACGGCCTGCGCCACAAAGTACGGTTGCAGGTCGACGGTGGCCTGAAAACCGGCTTGGATGTGGTCAAAGCCGCGATTTTGGGTGCTGAAAGCTTTGGTTTTGGCACCGGCCCCATGGTAGCGCTTGGCTGCAAATTCCTGCGAATTTGCCATTTGAACAACTGCGCCACCGGGGTAGCGACGCAAGACAGTACCTTGCGCAAGAACCATTTCAATGGTTTACCAGAAATGGTGATGAACTACTTTACCTTCCTGGCGCGCGAAGTGCGTGAGTTGTTGGCTCAGCTTGGAGTCGAGAAGCTGGAAGATTTAATCGGCCGCACCGATTTATTGGAACTGGTAGAGCCGCAAACCCAGAAACAAAGCCGGTTGGATTTGAGAGAAATTCTGGACTCTTCCGGTGTGCGCTCTGAAAAACCACTCTATTGCGTTGAGCCCAATACGCCTTTTGATGCCGGCGATCTGAACTTAAAGCTGGTGGAGCTACTCGGCGATGCAGTCAAGCGCAAGGCTGGCGGCAGCGTCCGGCTGCCCATTCGCAATACCGATCGCTCGGTTGGCGCTATGTTATCAGGTTTAATTGCCCGCCAGCATGGCAATCAGGGCATGGCGGTCGAGCCGGTGCAGGTCCGGTTAACCGGCACTGCCGGCCAGAGTTTTGGTGTCTGGAATGCCGGCGGCCTGCATTTATCTTTGCAAGGCGATGCCAACGATTATGTCGGTAAAGGCATGACTGGTGGCCAGATTTCGGTGTTCCCGCCCAAGGGCGTGGGTTATGCCAAAGAGGGCGCGACCATTATCGGCAACACCTGTTTGTATGGTGCCACCGGCGGACGCTTGTTTGCCGCTGGTAAAGCCGGAGAGCGTTTTGCCGTGCGCAATTCCGGGGCTATTGCTGTGGTGGAAGGCACCGGCGATAACTGCTGCGAATACATGACCGGCGGTGTAGTAGTGGTGCTGGGCGATACCGGTGTCAACTTTGGCGCTGGCATGACCGGTGGCTTTGCTTACCTGCTCGATGAGCAAAATGATCTGGAGCTGCGGGTCAATCCGGAGCTGGTCGAATGCCTGGATATCAGCATGCCGATTTTGCAGGAACACTTGCGCAGCCTTCTGCACCAACACGTTGAGCAAACCGGCAGTGAGCTGGCGCACCAGATCCTGTCGGACTTTAAAACCTATTTACCCAAATTCCGTCTGGTCAAACCGAAAACCAGCGATGTACACACCCTGCTAGGTCACCGGGCTCGTTCTTCCGACGAGCTGCGCGTGCAAGCGATGTAAGGAGACGGTGATGGCGCAGAATGTTTATCAGTTTATTGATGTCGAGCGGATCGATCCGCCCAAGCGCTCCTTGCAGGAGCGCACTATAGAGTTTGTGGAAATTTACCAGCCAATGACCGATACCCAGGTTGCCGGTCAGGCCGATCGTTGCCTCGATTGCGGCAACCCTTACTGCGAATGGAAGTGCCCGGTGCACAACTACATTCCGCAGTGGTTAAAGCTGGCCAATGACGGCAAAATTATTGAAGCGGCCGAGCTGTCGCACAAAACCAACAGCTTGCCGGAGGTCTGTGGCCGGGTTTGCCCGCAAGACCGGCTGTGCGAAGGGGCCTGTACCCTGAATGAAGGCTTTGGTGCCGTTACCATCGGCAGCATCGAGAAATACATTACCGACAAAGCCTTTGAAATGGGCTGGCGGCCGGATTTATCGGATGTGACCAAAACCGATAAAAAGGTCGCCATTGTCGGAGCAGGCCCGGCTGGCCTGGCCTGTGCCGATGTGCTGATCCGAAACGGCGTCACGCCAGTGGTGTTTGACCGTAATCCGGAAATCGGCGGCCTGCTTACCTTCGGCATTCCGGCCTTTAAGCTGGAAAAAGAAGTGATGCAGCTGCGCCGGCAGATCTTCAGCGAGATGGGCATTGAGTTTCGCTTAAACACCAGCATTGGCAGCGACATCGCCTTTGAGGCTCTGGTGCAGGAGTACGATGCGGTCTTCCTTGGGCTCGGTACCTACACGCCGATGAAAGGCGGCCTTGCCAACGAAGAAGCACCAGGGGTGCTGGAAGCCCTGCCCTTTTTGATTGGCAACACCAATCAGTTAATGGGCTGGCAGACCGAGCATCCGTTTGTCAGCATGGAAGGCAAGAAAGTGGTGGTGCTAGGCGGTGGCGATACCGCCATGGACTGCGTGCGTACCTCCATCCGTCAGGGCGCGCACCAAGTGATTTGTGCCTACCGGCGTGATGAAGCCAATATGCCGGGCTCGCGCAAAGAAGTGCAAAATGCCCGCGAGGAAGGCGTTGAGTTCCAGTTCAATCTGCAACCTCTGGGGATTGAGGTCGATCCGGCCGGCAATGCCTGTGGCGTGCGGGTGGTGCAAACCAAACTGGGCGAGCCGGATGCCAATGGCCGCCGCAGCCCAGAGCCGATTGCTGGCTCTGAGCAGGTACTGGAAGCCGATGCCATCATCGTTGCCTTTGGTTTTCAGCCAAGCCCACCGGCCTGGTTGCAGGACTACGGCATTGCGCTCGATAGCAAAGGCCGGGTCAAAGCCAGTGAGAAAAGCACCTATGCGCTGCAAACCAATCAGCACAAGATCTTCGCCGGCGGCGATATGGTGTTGGGCTCTGACTTAGTAGTCACCGCCATCGCCCAGGGCCGCAAAGCAGCCGAAGGCATACTGGATTATCTGCAGGTATAAAACAAAGCGCCCGGCTCATGCCGGGCACTTTTTGATAACTAAATCCAACTACAATAGAAGCTAAGTATCAACGCCTGAAAATGTATCGCCCAATAGGCGTCTGAATATGAAGATGCTCTTCACCCACTTCAACGATCTCCCAGCGTACTACTTCATCACCAACGGTTAAAGTAAGCAGATTTCCTTCCTTAAGGTAAGGATATTGCCGGGATCCCATGCTGCTAATAACCTCGGTAATGTAGTCCGGCGTCACTTCAACAAAATTACCAGCTCCGGGATTGTTTTTACTACCATCATCAAAAATAATGGCTTCTAAGGCCCACTTATCATAAATAAGTGCTGCCTGCTCAGTGTTGGCACAAGCGATTATTGAGTACAGCAAGATAAAATGTACTATCAAATGTTTCATGGTCATACTCGACGATCAAGTTACTCGTTGCCAGCTATGCTTTACTTTCAACGACTACAAGAAGCTATGTGACTGCTGCAATCTACCGCGGAGGACATTTCCCCTACGTATCATAGCAGCAACGCTGTCCGACATAGGCAGTGAACCGCTATTACGCTTCCCGATATAAGCAGTAGATAAGCACTAACAAAGGAATATTTTTCGTAACAGGTCCAAAGGGGTGCAGCCAAAAGCCCGGAGCAATAACAGTTAATAGTAAGGTATAGGCTGAAATCACTACCAGCTGTGCCAGGTAGCAAAGCCTCAGGCTTTTGCCAGTGAGCAACCAGATCCCAATCACTGCATTTAGCAGACTGCCAGACAGAATGCAAAAACTTGCCAGCCCGCCGGTAATACCCCTGCCAGCCAATACCTGATAGCCAATCTCTTTGGCAAAAAATGCTGAGGTAATAGCGGTAAAAATCCATAAAAAACTGAGACTAAGCCTTGCGGCGAAACGCACACCTGAACTCAAGCTACTAGCTCCTATATCAATGGTAGTGGCTTAAAGACCATAAGCCAGAAAAGCAGCAATATTGCGGCAAAGGCAGGGATCCCTAAGGCAGTCCATAATTTCATCATTTTCTTAAAACCAGGATCAAGCACACCAGCTTTTACAGAGGAGTCAGCCAGAGCCTTGAGTTTATACTGAATAAAGATCACCGGTATCCAGCAAATACCTATAAATAGAAACAGCGCCATCACAGCGTAAAACCAACTGGAGCTAAACGAATACCCGAGCATCATCATCAGCAGTATGCCACTGACGAACTGAGCGACAACAGCTGGTGCAGTAAACAGCCAATCAGCCAACACCACATGCCGTGCTGTCACAGCTAAGGCTTCCAGATTAGAAGAACGATTGGCCATAAACATAAAAAATGCAATCCCGGTTCCGGTGCCAGCCACCACTACAGCACTGACAATATGGATCAGCTTTACCAAAAGATAATTATCCAAGGTGAGTCTCCGTTTTATGATAAATACCAAGTGACGCGGCCTCTTGGTCAAACTCGGCCATGGTATACAAGCCCAGACAGGGCGTGGCTCCCCTGGAGTCCAGAGTGCCTGCGATAAGTTTTTTTGCCAGAAGGATGGCCGAAATCGTCGGGATATAGGGGCCTACACCATTCTCGGCATAGAGTGTCCAGCGAATCTGTTTCACCTGTTGACGCCAGTCCAGGCCGGAAAGGTTGACCTGCATAGCCCCCATATCGGTGCCTGCTTTTTGAAAAAGTGTGCTCAACCTGAAAATAGTACGGGTAAACACAGACCAATCTCTGACCAAACCACACTTGGCCAAAAAGGCCATAAAAACCATGCCCAGATGTAACAAAGGCAACTCAAGGCCAGCCTGGAACCTGACAGTGCGAACGGGCGTGTATCGCTTCGGAAAGAGTTCCAAATCAGGGATATCAACGTTGGCCAGCCAGCGCGGTCCAATCTTGTCACCAAATTGCACTCTCCTGGGAGACATCCAGCCGTATTGATGAACCCAGTTACCATCCGAAAATACCATAAAGGGGTGGCCGGTATAGGAGAGGATCCCCCGAACCGTTGCTTCACCACGTTCAGCCTGGTTACCGGGAGCTATGGCAAAATCGATGCTATCAAGCTGTGCAAACTGATTGCTAAAACTATCGATAACGGTTGAAGACAAGCCTGGCACCGAACTTGCGCCTGATACAATCAACACATTTGCCGCACATGCTTTCTCGTTAAGAGCTGTAATATCGCAGACAAACCGACGATCATCCGCCAGATCAATGTAATGACAGCCTGCCGCAATACAAGCTTCAGGAACCCTATAGTCTTGCCCTTGAAAAGGGCCTCCGGTGTGAATAACCAGCTCGGGGGATAACGCCCTGAGCTTAGCAACAAACTCTGGCTGATAAATATCAAGCACCGCAGCTTCCAGGGTCGCATTCGCTCCTTGTGCAGCCAGTTGCTGACACAAGCGTCCGCCCTTCTTGGCACATCGACCGGCAATTATAATTTTTATACCGGGGATAGCCGCCAGGTTTTCGGCAATGCGTTTACCAAAAT
Source organism: Alkalimonas mucilaginosa (assembly GCF_036327005.1). NCBI lineage: Bacteria > Pseudomonadati > Pseudomonadota > Gammaproteobacteria > Alkalimonas > Alkalimonas mucilaginosa. The sequence goes on along the minus strand of NZ_JAUGZK010000001.1, from coordinate 71,911 downwards.
TGCCGTAGCCACCCAGGATCACTACACTAGTTACCGTCATGCATACCTATCCTTTCATACCATGGTGTTCAGTGCAGTACGCAACTGTCTATAGGAAGAAAGCCCTCAGTCACCTACTTTTTCAACACCCGCAGTAAATTGCTAAAATCATCCGTCCACTGAATAGCCGGGTTTAGCTGTGTCGGCCAATTGCCTACCGCCTGCTGAGTAGCTTCTTGCCGGATAAAGTCCTGATTCCTGGTGAGCAACACCCATTCGGTCGCCGCCGGGTTTTGGCTATCGGCCGGGGTGTGAAAAAACAGCGCGTCCAGCCCAAAGTGATGGGCGTGATTGCGCACCACTGAAGTCAAGTCCAGGTAGTTATTCGAGATATGCACTGCCAATACGCCATCGGCGCGCAGATGCTGCAGATAGAGTGCAAAGGCTTCGCGGGTGAGTAAATGCTGCGGGATAGCATCGCTGCTAAAGGCATCCAGCACCAGCACATCAAACTGCTGGCTGCCCTGTTGCTGCAGTTGCTGTTGCAGCACCAAGCGGCCATCGCCCAGCAACACCTCAACGGTCGCAGCGCTATCGGCCAGATAACTAAAGTGCTGCTGCGCCGTGCTGATGACCGCCGGATTCAGCTCGTAAAACTGAATGCGATCCCCGGCCCTGCCATAGACAGCCAGAGTACCAGCCCCCAACCCAACCATACCAAAATGCCTGCCTGCACTTTTACTACTATTGGCCAGGCCAGGATCCGGTTGACGATACTGCAGCGCCAACGCCACGCCTGTGCCTGGGCGGTAGTAGCTCAGCGCCTGTTGCCGTTTATCCGCGGCCAGATACTGAGCACCATGACTGGTGGTGCCATCAATCAGAATGCGCTGTAACTCACCGGCCACTGGGATATCCCGCACCACAAGGCTGCCGTAGAAATTACGCTCTTGATGCACGGTAAACTGGTTTAGCAGCAAGTGCAACCAAATCGCCAACAGCACAAAACTTGCAGCGCCACTCAGCCAGGCGACTTTTCGCCACAGCGCCAGTTGACGCTGCCAGGGCAGCACTGCCAGCAGCAGGATAGCCAGCAAGACGACTGGGAATTCATGAAAATCGTTTAAAAGAGCCGGGGCTAAAAGATTAACCAACAAGCCGCCTAACACGCCGCCAAGTGCCATCGCCAGATAAAACCGGGTGAGCTGACTTGCTGCCGGCTTTAACCGTGCCAACTCGCCGTGACAGAGCATGCAGCCGCTAAACAGAATCAGCAGATACAAAGCCAGCTGCGAATAGAGGTCAAATAGCCGGCCGAAGTGGATCAGCACCAGCGCCAGCACCAGGCCAATACCAAACAGGTACAGCCAGAGCGCACGTTGATACCAGTGCTCGCGGTTAAATACCAGAATAAAGCTCAGCAGGTAAAGTGCCAGCGGCACCACCCACAAAAATGGCACTGGCGGTACGTTTTGCGTCAGTTGCTGCGTCACCGCCAGCAATAACACCACCCCTGCGGCCGATAAACTGAGCCAATAACCCCACTGCCTGCTACTGGCAGCAGCAACAGCTTCAGAAGTAGTACTGGCCTTCGGCAACTGCCATCTAAGTAAGACCAATAGCAACAAGGCCAAGCCAGTAAAGCCCCACTGCCAACCAGTAAATTGCTGCGACAATGGCAGCCAGGGTTCCACAATAAAGGGGTAACTGAGCAAAGCCCCTAAGGAGCCGACATTGGATAAAGCGTACAGCCGATACGGTGAGCGCAGAGGGAAGCGATCGGCAAACCAGCGCTGTAGCAAGGGGGCACTGGCCGCAATCACCAACAACGGCAAACCAAACAACAGCAGCAGCCAACTTAAAATGCTAAGCAATGGATAAGCAGATGGTTCGGGCGCTGAGACGGCACTGCCAGCCCACCATAACCAAAGCAGCGCCAGCAGCACCAGGCTACCATGCACAGTCCGTTGCTGCTTTAAACTCAGCCTATGAGTCAGCCAATGCGCATAGCTGTACCCGGCCAGCAGCATCAGTTGAAAGAACAGCATGCAAGCGGTCCAGACTGCAGCGCCACCACCGAAATAGGGCAACAACCAACGCGCTGCCAACGGCTGGATCAAAAACAGCAACAGTGCACTGAGGAAAATAGTGACAGCAAATAAAGGCACAACAGCATCCGGCTGATATTACAAGGCGCTAAGCCTATCCAAAGCAGCCTTGCTGTGCAAGCTTGTCAAAGCACAACAAAAAGCCAACAAGCCCTTGGTTGCCTTTAGCGCATCAGGTAGACTTGGCGGGTTTGTATTCACAACCATAACGAAAAAGGTCTTTCCATGAAGAAAGCATTCAAGGTACCCCATACCCTCACCTTACTGTTTAGCATGATGATAGTGGCAATGATTGCCACCTGGATCGTGCCGCAAGGTTTTTTTGAAACGGCCCTGACTGATACCGGCCGCACGGTAGTCATCCCCGGTACTTATACCCTTGCTGAAGAACGTGGCTTACTTACCCCCTGGCAACTGCTGACTGCAGTACCCCGCGCCTTTGCCGCTGCCCAGGATATTATTTTCTTTGTATTCATCGTTGGTGGCGTACTGGCTATCGCCCGAAAAACTGGTACTGTCGATGCGTTGATTGGTCGTTTGCTGGAAAAGCACAGTGACGCACCGCATAAATTGATTTTTATGGTAATCTTCTTTTTCTCACTGGCATCTGGCGCCATCGGCACTGCCGGTGAGTACATTCCCTTTGTACTGATTTTAGTGGCACTGTGCAAAGCGATGCGGCTCGATAGCATGACCGCGGTCGGTATGACTGTAGCAGGCTATGGTGTCGGCTATGGGGTGTCTGCTTTTAACCCCTTTACCGTGCTGATTGCTCAGGGTATTGCCGAAGTACCACCTTATTCCGGTATGTGGCTACGCCTGGCGCTGATCCTGCCATTTTGTATTATTGCCTTCCATCATGTCTGGCGATACGCTCAGAAAGTCATTGCCGACCCAAACGCTTCCATGGTGGCCGACTTGCCCTGCCCGGTTGGTGATATCAGCAACAAGAACTACCCCAGCCTGAACAAGCGGCATCAACTGATCCTGGCAACTTTCCTGGTAACTATTGGCATTGCGATTTATGGTATTTCCCAGCACGGCTGGTATCTGTATGAACTGGGTGCTTGTTTTGTCGGCTGGGGTCTGCTGACCACCCTGATTGGCCGGCTAAGCTTTGACGAAGCCTCCGATAGCTTTATTGAAGGGGTCAAAGATTTAACCACCACCGCCGTACTGATTGGTATTGCCCGGGGTATCGCGCTGATATTAGAAGATGGCCAGATCCTGCATAGCATCGTGCATGGGCTGTCGCTTCCACTGTCGCATGTGCCGGCTACCATTTCTGCTTTTGGTATGTTGGTGATTCAAACCATTTTAAACCTGTTTGTGCCCTCTGGCAGCGGCCAGGCCTTTGTGACCATGCCGCTGATGGCACCTTTAAGCGATTTAGTGGGCGTACCGCGCCAGGTGGCAGTGCTTGCCTATCAGTTTGGTGATGGTTTTTCCAATATGATCGTCCCCACCAATGCGGTTTTGATGGGCATTATTGGTATTGCCGGGGTGCCTTATGATCGCTGGTTCAAGTTCTGCATGCCACTGTTGTTAAAGTTAATGGCTGCAGCGACTGTAGTACTAATGCTGGCGGTGGTCTTCGGTTATGGCGCCGATGTACAACCTGAAGTTGTACTTGCACCGGTGGAAGCAGTCACTGCCCTTACCTCAGGTTCTGAATGAAAACACCAAAACGCATTCAACCCCTGATCGATGAAGGTCTGGTTGATGAAGTAGTAAGGCCGCTGATGAGCGGTAAAGAAGCCGCAGTGTACATAGTTCGCTGCGGTCACAGGCTGCGCTGTGCAAAAGTCTATAAGGAAGCCAGCCAGCGCAGTTTTAAAAAAGCGGTGCAATACCAGGAAGGCCGTAAAGTCCGAAGCTCCAGACGGGCCCGGGCCATGGAAAAAGGCTCAGGGTTTGGCCGCAAGCAAGCCGAAGAAAGCTGGCAACATGCCGAGGTAGACGCTTTGTACAAGCTGTCAGATGCAGGAGTGCGCGTACCTACCCCCTACGGCTGTTTTGATGGTATTTTGCTGATGGAGTTGATTCTGGATGAAGACGGTGATGTTGCGCCGCGCTTAAATGATATTGAGCTAAGCGCCGAGCAAGCACGGCGTGATCATAAAAGCATGATGCAAGACATCCTGCGGATGCTGTCCGTCGGTTTGGTGCATGGTGACTTGTCTGAATTTAATGTGCTGCAAGCGCCAGAAGGCCCGGTCATTATCGATCTGCCCCAGGTGGTGGATGCCGCCGCCAATAACAATGCCCAATGGATGCTAGCGCGTGATGTTAACAACATCACTCAGTACTATGCGCAGTTTGCGCCTGAACTTGCAAACACCCAGTATGCTAAAGAAATCTGGGCTTTGTTTGAAGCCGGCAATCTGAACCCCGATACCGAGCTAACCGGAGTGTTTGATGAAGTTGAGCAAGCAGCAGATGTGGCTGGCGTGCTGGATGAGATCAATGCCGTATTCGAAGAAATGCAAGAACGAAAAGCCCGGCAACTGTCGGCAAAAGAACAGGATTAATTGATTATAACCGGTACCATCAATCTTGGTACCTGTCTCCCCTTCACGAGCTTACTCAAAGCGATTTAAAGTCAAAATTAAAGGGTGTAACAGAAGTGGCGGAGCGGACGGGGCTCGAACCCGCGACCCCCGGCGTGACAGGCCGCTAAGTTCGTAGCAAAAAGCTAACCAACTGAACTACCGCTCCGCGAAAAGCGAAAGCGATTTGGCCATAAGCTGGAAATTAAAGGGGTGTAAAGAAGTGGCGGAGCGGACGGGGCTCGAACCCGCGACCCCCGGCGTGACAGGCCGGTATTCTAACCAACTGAACTACCGCTCCGCGAAAAGCGATCTGGCATCAAAGCCAACTAGTGTGATGTACAAAGAAATGGCGGAGCGGACGGGGCTCGAACCCGCGACCCCCGGCGTGACAGGCCGGTATTCTAACCAACTGAACTACCGCTCCGCAGCGGTATACACCAACTAATGTTTTGCAAGGGTCCGATAGTGGCGGAGCGGACGGGGCTCGAACCCGCGACCCCCGGCGTGACAGGCCGGTATTCTAACCAACTGAACTACCGCTCCGCTATCGGATGCTGCAAAAGGTTTGGCGGAGCGGACGGGGCTCGAACCCGCGACCCCCGGCGTGACAGGCCGGTATTCTAACCAACTGAACTACCGCTCCAAACCAAGGTGCACTTCACATCATGTCAGGGATGTTGCAGTGCGGCGGGAATGATAAGGGTTCGGGTTTTCTGCGTCAACTCCTTTTTGGCCGCAATTGCGCAAAGCTTAATCATCCGGTAGCGATAAGTCGAGAATATCATCCAAATCGGCTTTTTTTGCCGCTGGGCCCTCACTTTTCCCTTCGCTGCCTTGGGTGTTTTCTTTACTCTTTGAGGCCGCAGTCGTTTTCTTTAATTTCGACGGCATCAAATCACGCCAGGATTTTCCGGTCAGCATAAAAAAGATAAATACTCCCCCAACCGCCAAAATCAAAACATTCACGGTGATAACCCAACCCCACGGGAATGTCTGTTTTTGCTGCTGTTGCAATCTGGCAGCTTCTTCGGCCAATATCTCCTCAGGTAAACGCTCCAACTCTGGTGCTAAAAAGGTCTCCAGATTGACAGAGAAATCGACATTCGGTAATGCCAGCATAAATTCACGCCCATTTGCCAGCTCGCCAAAGGCCTCGGCTTCAACCATATAACTACCATAGCCACGATGTTCTAGCTGCAGGCGGTGCCCCCCCTGTTCAGGCCGTTGCAAACTAAAGGTTTCGGTATCCCCATCGGGATAACGTATCCGACCTTGCAAAATCAACGAACGAGCTTTGACTTCAGGATCCACTACCACAAAGTTCAATTGATGAGAATCTTCGGTATGCTCTGCTTTTATCAATTCAGGCTTCACCGGTATTGGATGAATTAACACTGCCGCTTGTTCCACTTCCCGGGTGTACAGCGGTGTTTTCACCAGATACTTAGGAACCCATTCACCAGCCGCAAAATTCAGCTGGAATTCACCGGTAAAAACACCATCACGGGCGCGCTCATCCAGACCCCGCCCATCATCCCTAAATTGGGCAACCTGGATAATACCCCGGCCAAAATTATCGTAATCCGGATTATTGGTGCTAATAAAAATCACTTCCAGTGTCAGAATCTCCCGAAAATCCCTGGCATTAATCGGTTCTCCGGCATTTTGTAACCGAGCCGTCACCTTGAGGGTTTCACCACTCATCAGATGCTCGGGCAAGGGATCGACATCCAGAATAATATCACTTAACACCATAATGCGACTTTCCGGCAAAATGCGCCCCAATGCTTGCCAGGGACCGGCCATTGGCTTTGGGATATGGATCAAGTCGTAGTTACGGCTGGCATGCCACTCTACATTCTGTGCTTCTGCATTGTGCAGATTGATCTTACTGCCATCAGGACGCACCAGAATAACCGCAGGCGATCCTGGTCGACGGAACATCAATAAGGTAATTTCGTCGACATCATTGTCAATGCGAAAACGATTATCAAACATGGCGATTTGATTGCGGGTTGGTAATTGCTGCAGCATTTCAAAACCAACATCAGGGAGAGCCTCTGCTACCACTTGTGGCAATGTCAGCTCCATCAGCTCCAATTGCTCAATATCAGGCTCTGGCTCTGCATTTAGCGATACCATAAAAAGCGTGAATAGCACTGCACAGATCATGCCTCTGGCCATAACAAGGCTCCTGATTTTTTAGCAATCACTTGTAGACGCTCCTGATGTGCCTGCAGCTCCTCGGCGCTGGCAGGAATGACTTTCAGTGCACCATTACGGCGGATCTGAACAGGTTGATTAAGATTTGTCGATTGATCCTGCTGCCGATCGGCGGATAAGTTAAGGCTGACCTGACCGCCCGTCATCCGCAAATAGACATCGGCCAGAATTTCCGCATCCAACAAAGCGCCGTGCAAGGTACGGTGGCTGTTGTTGATATCGTAACGCCGACAAAGTGCATCCAGATTATTTTTCTGGCCAGGGTGTAAATCCCGCGCCAGCTTCAACGTATCCAAAATAGCGCAGTAACCAGCAACTGCAGGCAAGCTTGGCCGTAACATGCTGAATTCATGGTCAATAAAACCAACATCGAAGGCTGCATTGTGAATAACCAACTCAGCCCCCTGAATGTACTGGTAGAAATCCTGTGCAATGTCGCGAAACTTCGGTTCATGCATCAAGCGTTCATTGGTGATACCGTGTACTGCGATGGCTTCGGCTTCAATCTCACGCTCAGGGTTAATATATACATGGTAATTGTTGCCGGTAAAACGCCGGTTAATCAGCTCGACACAGCCAATCTCAATGATTCGGTGCCCTTCTTTCGGGTTGATGCCGGTTGTTTCTGTATCAAGTATTATCTGACGTTTTGCCATCTTTGGTTCCGCTGCCATCGCTTTTACGGTAAATTATAACAAGGAAGCCACTGCTCTGCGCTACTTGCCTGCTCAGCCAACTTATTTCGTAGGACATCTGTATGCAAAAAAACGTTACCATCTTTACAGATGGCTCTTGCCTTGGCAACCCTGGGCCTGGCGGCTACGGTATCGTGTTGCGCTACCAACAACATCAGAAAGAGTTAAGCGGCGGCTTTGTGCAAACCACCAACAATCGAATGGAGCTTCTGGCGGCTATTATCGCGCTGGAGACATTAAAAAAAGACTGCCAGGTAGACTTGTACACCGATAGCCAGTACGTACGGCTGGGTATCACCCAGTGGCTGGCAGGCTGGAAACGCAACAACTGGCGTACCAGCCAGAAAAAACCGGTGAAAAACCAGGATTTATGGCAGCGGCTGGATGCCGCCAGTCAACGTCATCAGATCAACTGGCACTGGGTGAAAGGCCACTCTGGCCACCCTGAAAATGAACGCTGCGACCAACTCGCACGTGAAGCGGCAACGCACGGCGCTACCGCGGTTGATCAGGGTTTTACACTCAACCAGGAGTGATTAGACTTAGCCCCCCGAAGCCAATAGCTTTTCCAGTTCGGCAACAAAAGCTGGATCCGTGGGACTAACCCGACTGCCAAAGTGCAACACCGTTTGCTCATCGGCACTCACCAAATACTTGTTGAAGTTCCAGGACGGTTGCTCCCCGCTTTTATCAATCAAAGCACGGAAAACCGGGTTCGCGTTGCGTCCTCGCACAGGAGTGGTTGAAAACATCGGAAATTCAACCCCGTAATCTAAATAACAAACCTCCGCAGTTCTGGCTTCATCGCTGTGTTCCTGCCGAAAGTCGTTGGAAGGAAAGCCCAAAACCACCAAGCCCTGCTCGCGATAGTTTTGATACAGCTGCTGCAAAGCATCAAACTGCGGAGTAAAACCACAACGACTGGCAGTATTCACTACCAGCAATGTTTTACCTTTGAATTCTGAACAGAGATCGACACTCTCACGGGTATTCAATTGCTGCATCGAATGACCTAACACAGCCCCACATTGGCTAGCCAGCAGTTGACCACTAAAAACAATGGCAGCAACTGCTACCCCAAATGATGCTTTCATCGGAAAACTCCATACCATTAGCGAACATAAAGTTTGAGTGATACGCGGCAGCTTTGCAACCGGATCGGCTTTTACAGCATTAAATGTTTGATTGGTCTACAATACAAAATAATGATCGCCCTAGCTTCCCATTAAGCACGATGCAACAGCGGCTTACTGACTAACCAAAGACCCATGAATACATTGCGTACCTTATCCCAGTTGAAGTACCACCCAGCTGCTCTTGCCATTTTAGTTGTAACTTTGTTGCTCAATGCTGCCTTTGTCTGGTACCTGGATGCTCAACGCACCAGCCGGCAGCAACTAACCAGTGCTCAGATGGCTCAGTCGTTTATCAATCAATTACAGCTGCGCTTTGAACGCAATATCACCGCAGCTTACGCCATTGCCGCAGGTATCAACCAATCCAACCAGGTTGACTTTACCGCCTACGCCAGCCAATTGCTAAATTATTACCCGGATATCCTAGCCATCTCATTGGCACCCGATGGTATTATTCGGCAGGTATATCCGCCGGAGACAAATGAAGCTTTGCTTGGTTTTGATATGTTTGCACACCCAGAACAAAGCCGGGAAGCAGTACAGGCCAGAGCTGCAGGAAACCTTCAAGTGAACGGCCCCTTTGCTTTGCTGCAAGGCGGGCATGGCGTGGTAGCTCGCTTGCCGCTCTTTGATGGCGGCAAGGATGCTTTTTGGGGCTTTATCAATGTCACTCTGTTACTTGATCCAATACTGGACAACTTGCATCAGGATTACTTTGCAGACCGCAGGATCCATTATCATTTGTGGCGTAATGGTACAGAGCAGCCACAAAAGACTATTCGACAACATCAGAACCTAACCACCCCTCAGCAACAATTCTCCATTGCCATGCCTGATACCTCCTGGCAACTGGCGATTTCCTATCAGCCCAGTTGGCAGGAGCGGCTTCCTTTTTGGCTTGAATTGTTATTTGGTTTGCTGTCGAGTCTGCTGCTGTATAGCTTCACCCTGCTTTATTTGCAACTCAGACGTCAGCACCTGTTGCTAAGCCAGCAGGTTGCAGAGAAAACCAGTGAGCTACAACAAACCCTGCAGCGCTATCGCTCTTTTATTCAGGCATCCAATACCGGGGGCTGGGAGTACGACCATAACCGTCACTTCTTAAAATGCAGCCAGGAATACTTCAGTATGCTCGGCCGGAAACGACAGAATTATGATCAATCGGGACAGGAGAACCTGACAGCGACCTGGCTGGATTTACTGCACCCAGATGATGTTACGCCTGCCAGCCAGGCTTTTATTCATTATCTGCAGCAAGCCAATGGCATGTACGAGAATCAATTCCGTATGCGCCATCAAGACGGGCACTGGGTCTGGATTTTGTCACGTGGGCGAACCTTGCTTGATCACGATGGCAATCCGACAGCAATTACCGTGGGTACCCATATTGATATCAGCGCGCAAAAACAAACCGAGATGAAGCTGCGGCTGCTGGAGCAGTTGTTTGAGCAAAGCTCTGAAGGCATGCTGGTGACGGATCCAAACCACACCATTGTATTAATAAACAAAGCTTTTACCACCATCAGTGGCTACAGCAGCGCCGAAGCAGTGGGCCAAACACCCAAACTGCTCTCCTCTGGTAAGCACAACAAGGATTTTTACCAGGCAATGCAGCAAGCCATTCAGCGCCATGGTAATTGGCAGGGCGAGATTTGGAATCGTCGCAAAAATGGCGAGCTTTACCCGGAGTGGTTAAGCATTTCACAAATCAAAGATGCCAAAGGGAAACTCAGTCATTATGTGGCGCTGTTTAGCGATATTAGCAATTACAAGCAAGATCAGGAAAAGCTCAACTTACTTGCACATTTCGACTCCCTGACTCAGTTACCAAATCGCACTTTGCTGATTGACCGCACCGAGCAAGCGATACAACGAGCCAAGCGCATTGGCCAGCAAATTGCCATGCTGTTTATTGATTTGGATCGTTTTAAGAAGATCAATGATGCGCTTGGTCATGAAGTTGGCGACGAAGTTCTGGTGCAAGCAGCAAAGCGACTGCAGGCCATGACACGAAGTCAGGATACCCTGAGCCGCCTAAGCAGCGATGAGTTTATTTTATTACTGCCGGATACCAATCAGGAAGCCGCCGGCAGATTAGCGAAACGCATCCTTGAGAGCATGCAATCACCCTATCAGTTTGCCAAAGAGCCGCTGAGTATCTCAGCTTCGATCGGCATCGCTATTTACCCTAATGATGGCGACAACTTCTTTGAGCTAAACAAGCATGCTGATATCGCTATGTTTAAGGCCAAAGAAGATGGCCGCAATAAATACTGCTTTTTTACCGCAGGCATGCAAAGTCAATTCAACCGGCAATTGCAACTGGAAAACGCGCTAAGGCACGCGATTGAACACAACCAGTTGCAGTTGGTCTATCAACCTCAGTTCTGCCTGCATCACAAGAAACTGAGTGGCTTTGAAGCCCTGCTACGCTGGCAACATCCGGAACTGGGTTTTATCTCACCGGCAGAGTTCATTCCGGTGGCAGAGCACAGCGGTTTGATGATCCAATTGGGGGAGTGGGTATTGCAGCATGCCATCCAGCAGCAAAAGCGCTGGTACCAACAAGGTTATTCCGGGCTGGTAATGGCCATCAATTTATCGCCGGTACAATTTCGTCAACCGGAACTACTGACTATCATCAGTGCTCAACTGGAACTGGCCAAGCTTCCGCCCCATTGCATTGAGCTGGAAATTACTGAAAGTGCCATGGTAGAGGATGCCGAGCAAGCCATCAAAACGGTGGATGCAATCCGGCACAAAGGCATCAGCATTGCCATTGATGATTTTGGCACTGGTTACTCCTCACTCAGTTATTTAAAGCGTTTTCAGTTAAACAAGCTGAAAATCGATCAGTCTTTTGTGCGTGAACTGTTAGAGAACCATGAAGACAGAGCCATCGTTACCGCCATTATTCGCATGGCGCAAAGCCTGGGGTTAAAAACCATTGCCGAAGGGGTGGAAACAGCCGAGCACCAAGGTTGGCTGCAACAACTGGGTTGTGATGAAATTCAGGGATATCACTATGGCCGCCCGATGTCGGCGGCAGAGGCAAGCCAATTTATCATCAAGCATCTATCTGACAGATAAGCCTGCCCTAAAAAGCAAAAAAGCCGACATAACATGCCGGCTTTAAACTGGAACAGCGATGAATTAGCTTAACCGCGAAAAAAACTCGGAGCGGGTACGGGCATCTTCGCGGAATGAGCCGCCAAGGGCTGTGGTTTGGGTTTTGGAGTTGGTGTCCATCACCCCACGGGCTTTGACGCAGTAATGCACCGCTTCAATGCTAACCGCCACATTGTCGGTTTCCAGCAAGGTTTGCAGCGCTACCAGCACCTGCTCGGTTAAACGCTCCTGCACCTGAGGGCGCTGGGCAAAAAAGCGGACAATCCGATTAATTTTTGACAGACCAATCACTTTGTTGTCTGGGATATAAGCCACTGTGGCGGTGCCATCTATGGTAATGAAGTGATGCTCACAGGTACTGGAGACACTGATATCCCGTACCTTAATCATCTCTTTGACCTTCATTTTGTTGTCAATCTGAGTGACCTTGGGAAAATGACGGTAATCCAGTCCGGAGAAAATTTCATCGACATACATTTTGGCGATACGGTGCGGCGTTTCGGCCAGGCTATCGTCGGCCAAATCCAGCCCAAGGGTTTGCACTACCTCAGTCATTAGTGCTGAAATTTTCTGGTACTTCTGATCACGACTTAGGCCAGTCTCCAACATCGGAGTTTCCAGACCTTTTTTCTCAAGTGCGCTGCGAACGCGAATGGCTTCTTCAGATAACATAGCTTTTCCAAAACAGAGGGTAGTCAAACCCTTTATACAGTGGCGGCCTGCAGCTGGTTCAATCGGAACAGGTGCAGGCGCATCACTACCACTTATTGTACCAGACGAAGCGCAGCCAGCAAAACAGTTGGCTCTACCTCAGGGCCGCTCAGCTCACTGTCCCAATTGGTGCCAATCAACAGGCCGTCGTCGTACATTTCTTTCAACCAGCCATCACAGAATACATCCAGCGGAATAGCCTCAGGCTGATAACTGGCCCATTCATCGCTGCAATGCGCTTTGGCATCGGCTTCAGAGGACCAGAATGGGATCACATCGGTTTCTTCGTATTCAACCGACTCTACCACCAGCAAATCTTCGCCTTCTGCCAGAGCATAGACCACACCATTGGTTTTCGCGGCTTCGACAAACTGTTGATATTTCGGATCGTGTTGAGCTTCAGACATAAGACTTCACAAAGTTGGCTGCAATACCGTCTATTAGAACAGAAAGCAGGGGCAAAGTGCCAGTATTATTGGCACGCCTTCGGCTTCACTGCGTGTATGAAATCACGTACAATCCCTGCAATTGCAACCAATGATGTGGACGCTATGGCACAGTACATTTACACCATGCATCGGGTCTCGAAAGTAGTCCCGCCGAAAAAAACCATTTTAAAAGATATTTCGTTGTCGTTTTTCCCTGGCGCCAAGATAGGCGTACTGGGTTTAAATGGCGCCGGTAAATCCACCCTGCTACGGATTATGGCTGGGGTAGATCAGGACTTTGAAGGCGAAGCCCGGCCACTGACCGGCACTAAAATTGGCTACTTGCCGCAGGAACCTCAGTTGGATACCAGTAAGACCGTGCGGGAAATTGTTGAAGAAGCGGTCGCGGATGTAAAACAGGCCTTCAGCCGGCTGGATGAAGTCTATGCCGCTTATGCCGATGAAAATGCCGATTTTGATGCGCTGGCCAAAGAGCAAGGCGAGCTGGAAGCCTTAATTCAGGCCAAAGACGGTCATAACCTTGATAATACGCTGGAGCGGGCAGCCGATGCGCTGCGTTTGCCCGCCTGGGACGCCAAGATTGAGCATTTGTCCGGTGGTGAGCGACGCCGGGTAGCTATTTGTCGACTGCTGTTAGAGCGCCCGGATATGCTGCTGCTCGACGAGCCAACCAACCACCTGGACGCTGAGTCCGTTGCCTGGCTGGAACGCTTCCTGCACGATTACCCGGGCACTGTGGTGGCTATTACCCACGACCGTTATTTCCTCGACAATGTGGCGGGCTGGATTTTGGAGCTGGACCGTGGCTACGGCATTCCGTGGGAAGGCAACTACTCGTCCTGGCTGGAGCAAAAAGAAGCCCGCCTGGCACAGGAAGAACGCAGCGAGCAAGCTCGCCAGCGCTCCATCAAGCAGGAACTGGAATGGGTACGCACCAACCCGAAAGGCCGCCATGCCAAGAGTAAGGCGCGGATGGCCCGCTTTGAAGAGTTGCAAAATACCGACTTCCAAAAGCGCAATGAAACCAACGAGCTGTTTATTCCACCAGGCCCTCGCCTGGGAGATAAGGTATTGGAAGTCAGCCACCTGCGTAAGAGTTTTGGCGACAAGCTGCTGATTGAAGATTTAAGCTTCAGCATCCCGAAAGGCGCCATTGTCGGCATTATCGGCCCGAATGGGGCTGGTAAATCCACCCTGTTTAAGATGATCACCGGCTCCGAGCAGCCGGACTCAGGCAGCATTGAGCTCGGCGATACCGTGCAGGTGGCGTCGGTTGAACAGTTCCGTGACAGCATGAACGCTAAAAACACCGTTTGGCAGGAAATCTCCGATGGTCAGGACATCCTGCAGATTGGTAATTTTCAGCTACAAAGCCGGGCTTATGTCGGTCGCTTTAACTTTAAAGGCAACGATCAACAAAAGTTTATCGGCGACTTATCCGGTGGTGAGCGCAACCGGGTGCATTTGGCCAAGCTACTGCGCGCTGGCGGCAACATGCTGCTGCTGGATGAACCCACCAACGATTTGGACGTGGAAACCCTGCGGGCTTTGGAAAACGCCTTACTGGACTTCCCGGGCTGCGCCATGGTGATCTCGCACGATCGTTGGTTCCTCGATCGTATCGCCACCCATATCCTGGATTACCGCGATGAAGGTCAGGTCAATTTCTTTGAAGGTAACTACTCGGATTACGAAGCCTGGATGAAAGAAACGCTGGGTGCTCAGGCACTGGAGCCGCACCGCATCAAGTACAAGAAGATCTAAGCCATCGCAGGCACAACAGCCACGCTTTACTCCGGGCGTGGCTGTTTTTTTTCCAACGCTTTCATAATATCACGCCAGCTGACAATACCCAGCGGCCGGTTAAAGCTATCGACCACCGGAATGCAAGAGACCCGCTCGCTGTTGAACAGCCTTACTGCATCCATCACCTCAGCACCAACCGACAGACTCACAGGCTGGCGATGCATCACCTGATGCACCCGCTTCTTCAGGGTGGCCAGATCCTTCGTCGTCTCAGCGGCAGTGCCCAGATTAGGGCTTAAGGCTTTAAACAAATCCCGATCAGAGATCACCCCCAGCAACTGTTGCTTTTCCACCACCAATAAGTGATGAAACTTGACCTGATCAAAGATTTCTTTCACCACTTCCAGGGTATCATCCGGCTCGACACTGACCGGGTTGCGGCTCATCAATTGGGTAATAGCTGTCATTAGCGAGGTCCCTGTAACACTATCTAGCCTAAGTGTATGATCATTTGCCGGAAAGACAAAAGCCGCAGCACTACCAATAAAGGAGTAACTGCGGCTTTTCGCAAGCCACGACAACTTACTTCAAAACGGTCGCAACTGACTTGGCAAAATAATCGATGTTGCTGTGGTTCAGGCCAGCAATACTGACCCGACTGGAACCCACCATGTAAATACTGAACTCATCCCGCAAGCGGTCGATTTGTGCTTTATTAATACCCAGGAAGCTAAACATACCATGCTGGCGGGTAATAAAACCGAAATCCTGTGCAATGCCTTCGGCTTTAAATTTATCCACAATCAACTGACGATAATCATTAATACGATTGCGCATCTCCGCCAGTTCCTGATGCCATAAACCGGTCAGCTCTGAGCTGTCTAAGATCGCACCAACAATAATGGCCCCATGTGCCGGTGGCATGGAGTAAATACTCCGCACCACACTCAGCAGCACAGAGCGGGCCGTTTCGGCGGCTTTGCTGTGCTCGGCTAACAAGGTGCAGGCACCAATGCGCTCACGATACAACCCAAAGTTTTTCGAGCATGAGCTGCACAAAATCAACTCTGGCACTGCAGCGGCCAGATGGCGCAGGCCAGCGGCATCTTCATCCAGACCAACGCCAAAGCCCTGATAGGCCATGTCCACCAGCGGGGTAAAACCGCGCTCTTTAGCAAGGGCAGTAAACCGCTGCCACTGTGCAAAGGTTAGATCCAAACCACTTGGATTATGGCAACAGGCATGCACCAGCACCACATCACCAGGTTGCACATGCGCCAACTCAGCAAACATCTGCTCTTCCAGGAGCTCTTTGCTGCTGTAATCGTAATAGCTGTATTCTTTCACCTGCAGGCCTGCAGCCTGAAACAACGAAATATGATTAGCCCAGGTCGGTGTGGTCACCCAAATGGTGGCGGCGGGGTTGGCACGCTTAATAAATTCCGCAGCTACCCGCAAGGCACCGGTCCCACCCGGAGTGTGGGCAGTAGTCAGACGCCCTGCCAGCAAGGCGGGATGATCATTGCCAAATGCCAGTTTTTCGATGTGCTGGTTAAAGTTCATATCGCCAGCCATACCAATGTAGGTTTTGCTGTCTTCTTTGGCCAGGCGCAAGGCTTCGGCTTTTTTGACACACTTGAGCACAGCCGTATGGCCTTGCTCATCTTTGTACACCCCAACCCCCAAATCAATTTTATTTGGATTTGGATCCTGCTGATACGCAGCCATCAGGCCAAGAATTGGATCTGTTGCCACCGGCTGTAACTGAGAAAACATAGCGCTCACCTGTTTTAATCACTGCATGGTTGATCTGCTGCAGGCAAATAAGCTGGTACCATCAGACAGACAGCAACCAACAAAGCCAGCACAGCAGGGTTAAAGACGTTTTTTTGAAATGCTTCGGCATCGATAATGCCAACTATTCTGCCTGAATGGTCAAACAGAGGCAAACAGGCTTCCGCCTGCACTTTCGGATCGCAGGTGTAATAATCCCCCCCACGCGCCAGATACTCGGGAATGTCATTAATCACCCGCCCAAGACCTGTTATTCCGACCGTGCTGTTGTTACTCATCCGGGCAAACTCGGCCGTTAATGGGAACTCAGGCCGGGATGGTGCCCCATAGTATGCGAGCTTAACCAGAACGGGTTGTCCTTCAGGGTTCTTTCTTGCCTGATAAATGCCAAACCATTCCATACCGGTACGCGCTTCAAAGGCCTGACAAAATAACTGCAATTGGGACAAGCGCTGCTCGTTCTGGGCAGTACGCCCATTCAGGATCAATGATAAATCATAAGGTTCATCAGCTAACTGACCGAATAAAGAGCAGGCTCCTCCCTCGCCAAGTTCCGGTATTAGATACTGCCAGCAAGCCTCGGGTAATGCAGACTCATCCAGGTAGTGTTCCAACCACAAAATTTCCCGCTGAATTTCCAGTTCATGGATCTCAAAAGTTTCAGCCAGACCACTCTGCAGTAAATACTGCGCCACCACTCCACTTCCACCAAACATTTTAGACATCCAGATTTCTAAAAAAGACACAGCCATTCTAGGCAAAAAATGGCAAAATGCCAACTGGATTTGCAGCACTGACCGCCACAGGAATCATCATGAATCGTAAAACCCTCTCCCTGGCCGATTGGCAACAGCAACAACAGAGTGATACGCCGAGGTCTGCCCCGGTCACGTCAACTTCTGAGAACCTGATTTACAGCACCGATGGAGGTAACCTGACGCAACCGAAACCAGCTAAAGCAGGCGGAGAGGCCTATGCCGATGGCAAAGTGCGCTTGCAACGACAAACCAAAAAGCGTGGCGGTAAAGCAGTGATTGTGGTTCGGGGGATAGCTAAATCGCACGATGAATTGACTGTTATTTGCAAAGCACTCAAACAATCCTGCGCCTGTGGCGGCACCGTCAAAGATGGCACCATTGAGTTACAAAATGACCAGCGTGAACGTGTAGAAGAGGCTTTGAAAAAGCTGGGCTATAGCACCCTTTGGGCCGGCGGCTAAGTCTTCGGGCAGGGTGTCGCTCGACACCCTGCCCGAGTGTTAATTACGGTATCGTTGCTGATAACGCTGATGCAGTTGCTTGTGGCGGTTATCCAGATCGACCTGGCGGCCGTCTATCCACATCTGCTCAACACTGTGTCCCAGATAATCAAAGATATCACCGTTGGACACAACCAGGCTGGCACTCTTACCCACCTCGATAGAACCCAGACGGTCAGCCACTCCGGCAATACGAGCGGCATCCAGCGTTAATGCTTTTAGTGCATCAGCCTGGCTCAGGCCATAGCGGGTGACATGGCCGCTGGCAAACACCAGATTGCGGGTGTCCCAGAAACCATCCAGGGAAAGTGCAAGCCGCACTCCGGCATCACGCAGAATTCCAGGTGCTGCAAAAGCTTGATCATAAGCTTCATCACCCCGGGTTGGCAAGCCAAAAGGAGCGGTGTAAATTACATCGACCTTGGCGGCCGCCAATTCATCCGCCATGCGCCAGCTGTCCCGACCTCCCACAATGACCAGCCGTGCCTGATACTGATTAGCCAGCAACATGGCCTGCCGAATTTGCCGTGGATCATCGGCATGCACAAACAGCGGCAGCTCGCCGGTGAAAAATGGCAACATCCGGTGCCAGCGTGAGTCCAGGCCATGATTCAAACCAGCCTGCTCCGCTATGAAATAAGCCTGAGCCTGTTCAAAGTAACGGTGCAACTGCTGCAACTGTTGTTGCTGTTGTTCCCGCTGCTTATCCGGACTTTGGCTGGCACGCCAACCGGTACGAATACTCATCGAAGGCCAGTTGATGTGCAAACCAACATCAGATTGCACCAAGGCATCCTGCCAGTTCCAGCCATCCAACTGCATCAAAGCAGAGCGACCGGTAATCATGGCACCGGAGGGATAAATCAGGCTATGACTGAAGCCATTGCTGCGAATGGTCGGGATCACCACAGAGTCGGCATTAAAAGCCACTTCTACCCGAAGATCCGGATTGGTATTGCTGGTTTCCCGATCATCTCTGGTCGCACGCACAGCTTCCACTTCAATCAAACCCAACTGGTTGATCAGCGCAATAAGCCCTGGATACAGATGTTTCCCGGTCAAATCGTGCAATTTGGCATTGGCTGGCACCTGCAATTGCAAACCAATAGCGGCGATCTTGCCATCGACCAGTAACACATCCTGCACCTTCGGCTCAGCATCAATGACCGTATGCACCAGCGCGTTTTGCAATAGGATCGGCTGTTGCTGTGATGTACCAGGAACCGGGTTAACCGCCAGTACCGGCAATGCTAATGACATTGCCAGCAAGCAACCACAAAGTTTAGAGAAAATTGTCTGCAGCTTCATTAGTGTGCTCCTGCTTGCTGGTGGTGGCCGTGGGAGTGACCATGCTGATGGTAACGCTGATGCCCAAAGCGGATTTGCAACCAGTCTTCATGATCATCGCAATGCCAGATAGGATCCTCATCTTTATATCCCTGACGGCTGCCCTGACGCGCGGACTCACCAGCGGTCAGTACTTTTTGGATCAGTTGCAGGCGCTCCTGCTCCAGCTGTTCACGAAGGGCCAGATCACTGGCGCGATCAAAGTAACGAGCTCCTTCAATCCAGGTTTGTTGCACCTGGCTATAAACAGACAGTGGATGACCATCCCACAGCACAAAGTCTGCCCGCTTACCGGCTTCAATAGAACCGACCTGATCGGCAATTTTTAACTGCATAGCCGGATTGATGGTGACCATTTTCAGGGCTTCGTGTTCATCCATGCCGCAGTACATCACGGACTTGGCAGCCTCTTGGTTCAGACGGCGCAACAAGCCCGGATCATCTGAATTCACACTGACATTCAGGCCTTGCTCATGCATCAAACAGGTATTGGTTGGAATGGCGTCGTTCACTTCCATTTTAAAGCCCCACCAATCGGCAAAGGATGACACAGAAGCCCCATGCGCTTTCATTTCACTGGCAACCTTGTAGCCCTCCAGAATATGCGTGAAGGTCTGAATACGGAAACCCATGTCTTCAGCCAGTTCCATCAGCATCAAAATTTCAGAGGCGACGTAAGAGTGGGTATGAATGTGGCGCTCACCATTGAGTATTTGTACCAGCGTATCCAACTGATAATCGCGTCGAGGTGGTGCTACCTGAGCCCTGTCACGCCGCGATAGGCGCTCATAAGCCTGCCATTTTGCCTGATACTCTTTGGCGGCCTGGAATTGATCGCGGATAAAGGTTTCCACCCCAACCCGGGTTTGAGGGTAGCGGCTACTAAATTGCGCTCCCCAGTTCGATTGTTTAACATTCTCACCCAGTGCAAATTTAATGCTGGGAGGTGCGCCTGAAAACTTCATGCCTTCGGCATCCTGGCCCCAACGTAAGCTTAGAATTTGTGCCTGACCGCCAATGGGGTTGGCACTACCGTGCAACAGCTGCACCGCAGTCACACCACCGGCTAAGCCACGGTAAATATTGATGTCATCGGGGTTCACCACATCGCCTAAACGTACCTCCGCGGTATTAGCATGCGAACCTTCGTTAACCCCCTGCGCTGTGGCAATATGGGAATGTTCATCAATAATACCTGGTGTTAAATGCATGCCTGTCGCATCAATCACACTGTACCCTCTGGGCGTCGACAAACCCTGGCCAATACGCTGAATACGACCATCCCGGATAATCACATCGGTTTCAGTTAACACACCGGCATCGGTAGCCGTCCAGACAGTGGCATTACGAATATGCAGGTTTTGCCGGGCTGGCAGCTCTGCCAAGCCAAAAGCACGATTTGGATAGGTAAGTTGTGACACCCGTGGAGCTGCCGCCAGCACCTCTTTGGCTTCCTTTTCCGCAAGCGGCTGCCGATTGGCGAGCACGGCACTGCGCGTACCATTGCCCTCAAGCCAATGCCCCGTTAACTGATTGTCGGATAGAGCACCACTGAACTGCATCACTTCGCTGCGTTGCAACAGATCGTTTAAAGCAACGCTGAACTGCAACTGGGCGCCTTGCTGCTGCAGATGTTCCAGCTTTACTTTGTTCTCCGCCAGGCTTAGCTCCCCCTGGTAAGCCCCGGAGCGACCAGTTAACGTTAACTCAACTGGCTGGCCAGCAAGTTGAAGCTGGTAGGTACCAGAGAAATCCGGTCCTGGTGCCAGATGTTGCACCGGCTGGCCTCGCAGCCAGGTCGCGACGATGGTCCCATCATCGAACACATTGCCCCGGCTCACTACGAAGTCCGCCTGATAACCAGGTTGCACCTTACCAAGCTGACTGCCAAGACCCAATAAATCAGCTGGTACTGTGGTTAAAGCCGCCAATGCTTGCTGCTCCGTTAAGCCGTACTGCATCGCCCGGCGTAAATTTGGCCAGAAATCGGCGGTTTTTGGCAGACCATGGCTGGTTAGAGCAAAGCGAATGCCAGCTTGTGCGACCGCAGCCGGGTTTGCTGGTGCCCGCTCCCAATGACGTAAATCGGCCAGATTCACGTCCAACTGAGCATCGACATAGTGTACATCCGGTGCTGCCGGGAAGCTAAGTGGCAACACCAGGGGCCGGTTACTGGCTTTGACCTGAGGCAAACGACTGTACTCATGGCCAGAACCCAGTAACACCACCTGGCCTAACTCAAACTCAGCGAATAAACCATGAGCCCGGAGCAAAGACTGCTCATCACTGGCTTCAAACAGCACTCCTTGCTGTGGCAAAGCTGCCAGGGCCGCCAGAGCAGCATTGTATTCAATCGGCTGGCTATGAAAACGCAGATCCGTTTTGCCATAAGCACTTTGGTACCAGTTGGCATCAGACAGAGTTTGCCGAATCAGCGCCATGCTGCCCATCAGTGATGAGGGATAACTCTGCGTAGAACTGCCTTTACTAAAAGACATAAACTGCTGGCCCCGGGCCTGCAAGATCACTTCGTTAGGCAAGCCTTCAGCCAGAGAGGCTACCACTGCCGTACCGCGGAAGATACCATCGTGCCGAGCCGCCTGAACGGTGGTAAAGCCCTGCTCGATCAGTGGTTTTGCTTGCTCACTATTAGGACGGAACTCATCAGCCCAGCGACGCTCAGCATGGATAGCAGCATTGCTGGCATTGCCACCTTGCCGCTCATTCTCATACTGAGGTGGCTCGCCAAAGCGAAAACCACCCGAAGCTTTCGCCTGTTCTACCCCATACTGGGTAAAAGGGTCGATAAAGCCGGCATAGACATAATGGCCGGTTAAGTCCTGCTGTTGGTATCCGGCGG
This sequence comes from Alkalimonas mucilaginosa, assembly GCF_036327005.1. NCBI lineage: Bacteria > Pseudomonadati > Pseudomonadota > Gammaproteobacteria > Alkalimonas > Alkalimonas mucilaginosa. The sequence continues at coordinate 49,924 of NZ_JAUGZK010000001.1, read as the reverse complement.
GTACAGCACCACCGGAGCGCACGGACTCTATCACCCCATTCCGGATCAGGATGGTAGCATTGCTCAGGGTACGGCCAGGCTCTGTCACAACAGAAGCATTGGTCAAAGCAATCAGGTTGGGGGTTTTATCCCGAATACCCAATTGCGGGGTTGTTTGTGCGGCATAGAGGACAGGCGTCGCCAATGCAACGGCCACCATACCAACCCAGGGGAGTTGTCTCGTCATTGTTATGTTCCTGATGTTGGATCAATTTATTGTGAAGTCAAGCAGGCTAAGTTCTTGTTCAGCCAAAGGTATACTGAAATAATAACCTTGTACCAAAGTGCAGTTATGTTGCTTTAAAAACGTCAGCTGTTCGGCAGTTTCAACCCCTTCGGCGACCACCCGCAAATTCATTTGCTGTGCCATGGCAATAATGGCAGAAACAATATCCATATCATTGCGATCACCGGGGATATCCTGCACGAAAGAGCGATCAATTTTAAGCTCATCCACCGGAAAGCGTTTTAAATAACTCAGCGAGGAATAGCCTGTACCAAAATCGTCGATAGATAAAGAGACCCCCAGGCTTTTCAACTGATTTAACTGATGAATAGCCGCATCGGTATCCCCCATCAGCATGCTTTCAGTAATTTCGAAAATAATCCGGCGCGGCTCCACCCCGGTTCGCTGCAGTATACGTGCTATCGTTTCCGTTAACGTATTATCGCGAAACTGACGGGCAGACAAATTAATGGATAAGTCTACATCCAGGCCCCGGCTAAGCTGCCTGGCCAGAAAGCGGCATCCTTCCCACAATACCCATTCGCCAATACTGACAATCATACCAGTGCTCTCAGCGACCGGGATAAAGCGACCGGGCGGTACTAACGTCTGGTCTGGCAGCCGCCAACGGAGCAGTGCCTCGTACCCCACCACACTATTGGTTTGTAAATCAATTTTTGGTTGGTAGTGCAACAGAAACTGATGATCGCGTATGGCTTCACGCAGCTGATTTTCCAGCTCCAATCGATCTTTGGCCGCATCTTTTAGATCCTGACTGAAGAAGTGAAACGTATTTTTCCCGCGTGCTTTGGCTTCATACATAGCCAAATCAGCGTGTTTAAGCAACAGCTCTTCTTCCATCGCATCCTCAGGAGCCATAGTAATGCCAATACTGGCACTGATAGCTACCTCACGCGAGCCCAGCTTCACTGGCGCACTAAAGGAGTGTTGTAAGTTTTCTGCTATCAGTGCGGCCTGTTCGCGGTTTTCAATGCCACTTAAGATCACCGCAAACTCATCTCCACCCAAGCGGGCAATGGTGTCTTCTTCCCGTAAGCGGCCGATCAAGCGCTTCGCCACTTGCTGTAACAACTCATCACCGGCATCGTGACCAAGCGTATCATTGATTAACTTAAACTCATCCAAATCGAAGTACAGCAAAGCAAAGGCATAGTGACCACGCTGCGACATCGCCAAAGCCTTACGCAGTTGTTCTCGGAAATACCCCCGGTTCGCCAGCCCCGTTAGCACATCATAGTAAGCCAGCTGTTCCATCTTTTGCTGGCTTTCTTTGATAAAGGAAATATCCTGCAGAGCACAGACGTAATTAGTGACACTGCCTTTCTCGTCCCGGATTGGCGCTATTGCCATCGACATCCAATAATGCTGGGCCTGATGCGCTAACAAGATGTCACCACGCCAGTGATGGCGTGATAATATCGTTTGCTGAATATCCTCCCGGGCAAACTCCATCTCTGAGGCGATAAAATCAGTGATCAGCTTCCCTTCCGCCTCCGCAGGTTGCAGCAACAGTAAGTCTTCAAGAAAAGGGTTTAAGTATTCAATCTGCAATTGCGCATTGGTCAGCACAATACCAGAGCTGGAGAATGCGACTGCTTTCGTCAACTTTTTAGTGGAACGTTCGGCTTGTTCCTTTTCAGCAATGCGGGTATTTAAACCAGCCAACAATTCACTGATTTCATCGGACATCGCCTCTACGGCCCGATTAAGTACCCCTATTTCATCGCGGCTCTGATCCAGTTTTAATGTATGGTAGCCTCCGCGCCCCAGCCGTTGTACAGCTTCAGACAGCCGATTTAGCCGGGTCAGCACCAAACGATAAATAAAAAACTGCAACAACACTGCGACAAGCAATGCAATGAATACAAAAAGTACCATGACTTTGGAGTGAATGCTCTGAAGCACCTGAAAGACATCATCTTTTTCTCGATATACCGTTATAAACCAGTCCAATCGTTCAACGGAAGCTGCATGCAACAAATACCGCTCCGTACTGGCACTGGCAAACTGCTTGCGCTCTGGTTCTGCCAAAAACTGCTGCTTAAATGCAAGTAAATCAGGATCGGACAATGCCATGTCTTGCAGCAAAGTATTCATGCGAGCGTCCTGATCCGGTTGATGGCCCGGAGCCAGCAGTAAATTACCAGAGCGTTCAAACACCAACAATTTGTGCTGCCTGGCCAGCAATGCCACCAAGGCTAAATCGTCAAAGAGATCATCCAGCACATAGTCGGCCCCGGTAACCCCAACAAACACATCATCAATATAAACTGGGACAATCAGGCTGGTCATCCACCGCTGCCAAATGGCATCAAAATAAACCGGTGTCCAACGCGGGATCCTGGCAGGGTTGTGCTCGGGAGTGGCCAGGTTAAAAAAAACATCCTGATGGAAATTGTGTTCCGCATCAATCTCCAGTGCCCAATCGGCGGGTGAGATCCGAATAAAGTGATCGTAGCTAATAAAATAAAAATTAAAGAAATCTTGCCGCATCATGGTCGCAATGGCTTCCCAACTACCCGCCGTAGCGACAAACCAATGCTCTGCAGAAGTACCGACCTGCTGTCGGGATAAAAAAGCGCCGGAATCCGAGTACGGGTCCCTGACCCGGATGGCGCCATCATCCTGTGGCGCAGGCGCTGCGGCAGCAGGCGTATGTGCAGCCATTAATGACCGGCTAAAGAGCTGATTGGCAACCAGCGCTTTCTTTTCTTTTTGGCGAATGAGCTGCTCGATATGTTCTGCAGTACGATGCGCCAGCAGCGATAAGCTAGCCTGCTCTTGCTCCAACACTACAGCCCGCTGCAAATAAAGCACGCCCCAAAGTACCAGCCCCCCGGCACCTAAGGTACACAGAAAGACCAGCAGTGCCAGTTTCATACTCAATGAGCGTAGCCCGGTGGGTTTTTGGAAGTGCAGTTCTTTCACTACGAAGTGCCTGTGGTTGTTATCACTAATGGCCTAAACACTGGTTACGCTTTGAGCATACCATAAGATACTACACTTTTAGCGGCAAGTCCTTTAGTATGCCAACAGGACAAGACAACAGGAGTCACCATGAAAAAAAACCTGCTTTCAATTGCCTTACTCTGTTCTGGCGTAATGCTGAGCCAACCAGCTTTGGCCAATGCCTTTGAGAATGGCGAAGATGCTGTGACTTACCGTCAGGCAGCTTTCCAGATGATTCGATTTAATTTAGTCGATATCAATGAGATGTTTCGAGGCAATGTGCCTTACGATGTCGAGCGGGTACAGCGTAGAGCTGAAGCGCTGGCTACGTTAACGCAACTGCCTTGGGAAGCTTTTACTATCCCGGGAGCCGATCATGCCAGCGGCAAGGTTAAAGCCGCCTTGTGGCAAAACCTGGATGACTTTAATCAGCGCGGAGAGAAGTTTGCTGCCGATGCTGCAGCGCTGCATGAAGCTGCACAAGGTGGTGAGCGTCGGGCTATTCAAGGAGCCTTCCGTGAGTTTGCCAACAACTGCAAAGCTTGCCACGACAACTATCGGGCCGATTAAGCCTGGCTTGAGCAGCAGGGGCCTATGGCCCCTTTGACCTCTGCCCCTTTGATTAGTACGACAAGATCCGGATCAAGTCCGCCCCTTGCCACCAATAAAATGCCAGGCAAAAAAGCAAAACCAACCCAAAGAAGCTCCACCCCGTTTTCGGTGCCGGCACCTTCAGCTCGTCGGGAGCACTCAACTTGCCATGCAGCATCCCCATAATGACGTTATGATGACGCCAGCTATGCCAGATAGCAGCAACGATATGCACCAGCACTGCTATCAGTAAAATATCAATCCCAAGCTTGTGCCATCGGGTGGCCAAAGACACCATGTCGCTTGAGACATAACGCACCAGAGGGCCATCGGTAAAAATGTGATCGGTCGTCATCAGGCCCGAGACAAACTGTAACAACACCAATAGCAGCAAAGCGAAAATCATGTACGACGAAGCCGGGTTGTGCCCCATGACAGGTTCTGGCTGCCGTAAATAACGGATGGCTTTGAGCGGATTAGCCGCAAACTGGCTGAAACGGGCACTTTGGCTGCCATAAAATCCCCAACAAATTCGCGCCAACAATACTGCGGCCAGGGTATATGCCAGCAATTGGTGCCACTCCATCAATCCCTCGGTGCCGGTATACCAAAGCCCGGCCAACAGTGCTACTTGGCTCCAATGGAAAAAGCGCACCGCAGGATCCCACACTTTCTTCATAACCTTCATGCATAACTCCTGAATGTTACCCAATGGATTGCTAATTATGGCTGGATAGATACTCGCTAATGGCCACCCACTCAGTAAATGGGTTTGCAGCACAACCAACAACCTTGTGCCTGCGATTCTAGCATAAGCCATTAGTTGGCCACAGGATCACAAAAGAATATCAAACAAAGATACAACCGACAGCTATTTATTAGTTGACTTTAGCCATCCAGACTGATAAAAAAACCAGATGAAACGACGCACATTCAACACTTTCTTTTTTAGCTTCTTTACCACCCAATCCGGGAGGTAGTGTTGCGCGCGTGCTGAACACCTAAAACCTCCCACCATGGGAGGTTTTTTTTTGCCACCAAACACCGACACACTAATGCAACGAGGATGATCCGTGATGGAACTTACCGAAGTACGACAACAAATCCAACAGACTGATCAGGAGTTGCTGCAACTGCTGGCCAAACGACGCAAACTGGCTCTTGCGGTTGCTGAGGCAAAAATCAGCCAGAACAAACCCATTCGTGATCAACAGCGTGAGGAAGAGTTACTGCTGCGACTGATCGAGAGTGGCAAAACAATGGAGCTGGATGCACATTACGTCACCCGTTTATTTCATGTGATTATTGAAGACTCTGTACTGCAACAACAAGCCAAACTGCAGGGGGAGCTGCGGGGTATGCAAGGACCATCCGTCAAGGTTGCTTATCTGGGAGGTCAGGGTTCATACAGCTACTGGGCAACACAAAAATACTTTACCCGCCGTGCTGAGCAGATTATCGATATTGGCTGCGACAGCTTTAATGAGATCATCAAAGCGGTTGAAACCGGCCATGCCGATTATGCCGTACTACCGATAGAAAATACCTCTTCCGGCAGCATTAATGAGGTTTATGATCTGCTGCAACACACCCGTTTATCCATTGTTGGTGAGCTGACCCACCCGATAGATCACTGTGTACTGGGCCTGCCCGGCGCAGCCCTCAACCAAATCCGGCAAATCTGTGCTCACCCTCAGGTGATTGCTCAGTGCAGCCAGTTTTTGTTAGGCCTGACCAACATCAAGGTAGAGTATTGCGACAGCTCCTCCGATGCCTTTCAGCGGGTGCAGCAAAAACAGGACCCGACCATCGTAGCGATTGGTGGTGAAGCTGGTGGTAAAATCTATGGCCTGGAGGTACTGGCCCGGGATCTGGCCAATCAAAAAGACAATGTCAGTCGCTTTATCGTGGTCGCCCGTAAAGCCATCAGTGTGGCCAAGGCTATACCCGCCAAAACCACCTTTATTATGTTTACCGGCCAACAACCCGGTGCTTTGGTAGACGCCTTAACGGTATTAAAACGCCACGGCATCAGCATGGCTAAGTTAGAGTCACGGCCAATTCCGGGCAATCCATGGGAAGAAATGTTTTATGTCGATGTACTGGCCAATGCAGGCGACTACGCCATGACCCGGGCACTGGAAGAGCTAAACCGCATCACTAAATTTATTAAAGTACTTGGCTGCTACCCAAGTGAAGATATACAGCCAACTGAAGTACCGGCTTAGCACACAAAAAGAAGGCGCCACTCGGGCGCCTTCTATAAAACAGGGGGTGCCTACTTAGCTGTTAGCACGGGCACGAATGGATTCAATCACTGGCGAGCCAGAAAAGCCGTTGCTTTCTGCCCACTCAATATCACCAGAATTAGCAACCTGGCTGCCTGGTAACTGACGGATAATAAAGTCCGCAGTGTCGTTGGCATTGTGACGAATAGCATGACGCACCAGCGGCAAGCCATCACATACGATACCATCATAAACGTTGCGCAAGCGCAGACGGTGATCGCTAAGGGTTTTGCGTAAATCGTTACGGCTATCTGCTGCAACGTAGGAGCAAATAGACAGGGCAAGTTGTTGATCGGCCTGAGCCTGTGAGCTGAACACACCAGTGGCTGCAAGAACAGACGCTAAAGCTACAAATTTCAATTTCATTTTCTGGCTCCAAAAACAGTAATTAGTCAGAATCCATTCATCTTTGAATGGTGATTAGCTTGTGCTTGCGAAAGGTCGATATGACTACTGCTGTTTGCAGTTCACATTAAGGTCAGGACGACGCTTAATGGCAGCCCAGCTATCATGGGAAACGATGTTTCCTTTAGACCTGAAGCTTTGCGTGATCACCCTTTCGGATGTCTTGCCTTTCGAAGTGTGCACATAGTAACCAGTTCAAACGACTTTGGCAATAGCGTCATAAAAATTTCATCGTTTAAATAAGTGAACCGGTCGAACCGGTTAAAGACTTATTTGCTGGCCCTGTGAGGCTATCTCAACCTGGAGCCCGCGCTGGATCATTTCCTGCTGCAAGGCCTGTTGCGCTTTACTCTCACCGTGTACCAACCAGAATTTTGGCTGACCACCAATGGCCTCAGCCCACTGCAACAACTCACTTTGGCCAGCATGGGCAGAAAAGCCCCCTATGGTGTGGACTTTGGCTTTAACCACAATATCTTGGCCAAACAGCTTAATACGCTGCTCACCATCCACCAGCCGGCGTCCTAAAGTGCCTTGCGCCTGAAAGCCAACAAAAATCAGATGGTTCGAGTTCTTCCACAGATTGTGTTTGAAATGATGCACAATACGACCGCCATTGCACATCCCACTGCCAGCAATGATGATAGCCCCTTGTTTAAAGCGGTTAATGGCCATCGAGTCTTCCACTGTTTCCGATAGCTTCAGGATCGGTAAAAACGACGCCAGATCGCGCACGTTCTGCTGTTTTAAAACCCGGGTATCGTCAGGATCCATACTGTGGAAAAAGCGGTCGTAAATTTCAGTGATGCTAATGGCCATCGGACTGTCCAAAAACACAACTTTTTGTTTCAATTTACCCTGATGATACAACACCCCCAGGTAGTACAAGATTTCTTGCGAGCGGCCCAGTGCAAAAGCCGGAATATAAACATTACCGCCGGCCTCGTAGGCGGCATCCAGTGCCGCAGCAAACTCCGCGACGGTGTGCTCCACATCCTGATGATTGCGATCGCCATAGGTACTTTCCATCAGCACCACATCCGCATGCTCAATCTGCGCCGGATCGTGCATCAACACCGTAGCAGGATTTCCCAAATCACCGGAAAACACCAGATGCCGCATGCCTTGCCGGCCCTTCAACCAGAGCTGGACAATGGCCGAGCCCAGAATATGGCCTGCATCGTTAAACTCCAGCTCCATGCCGGGCATTGGTACCAACCGCTTGTTGTAGGGCTGAGGTTCGCATAAAGCCACTACCCGTTCAGCATCGCTTAACTGCATCACCGGCTGTATCTCTTTTTTTCCTGCCCTGGCTGCTCGTTTATTCTTCCATTCCAGATCTTTTAAATACAAATGTACTGAATCTTTTAACAACACAGGCAGTAACTCAGCGGTACCTTTGGTACAGTAAATTTTGCCATGAAAACCTTTGGCGACCAGCAAAGGCAATAAGCCACTGTGGTCAATATGAGCATGCGACAAAATCACCGCATCAATATCTTTGGGTCGGAACTGAAAACGGAATTTGTGCCACTCGCGTATCTGATCGCCCCCCTGCACCATACCGCAATCAAGCAGTATCTTTTTATCGTTTAATTCCAGTAAATAACAGGAGCCGGTGACTTGGCCAGCCCCTCCGATAAAGGTAAGTTGCGCATTAACTGGCATCGAGCTCTCCTATTTCTGTCGCTGTGCTCACGGCCTCTTGCTGCCGCTCATAGTATTGCTGGATCTGGGCAACCCCCAGCATGGCCTTGGTCAGGTGATGATCAAAACGACGCAGCTCAGCCAATCGTAACAACCACTCCCCCCCATGACCACTGTGCAAGGCTGCACTTAATTGCGCAGGGGCCACCAGTTGCTGTTTCTCCGCAGTACGCCAACGGCTAATCTCGCGATACAAGGCTGAAATCTGGCCTGTTCCGGCCGGTAAATCCAGCGCAGCTAACTGACGCCAGAATTCGGCTTCCAGCCGGATCCCGGCGCGATCATGTTCAAAGCGATGCTCCAGTTGCGGCAGCATTTGCAGCAAAAGCTCTACCCTCAGCTGGCTTTTCGCTAAAGCATTCAACAAATCGGACTCAGCAGATTGCAGCGGTTGTTGACCTAACTGGCTACTGAATCGGGCAATGGTGCGCTGCGACTGACGCAACTCATCCAATACCGACTGCTCCATCGGTTTATGATCCATACTGCCAGCCAAGCGACAAAACTGCTGCAACACATGCTGCTGCTCCATGGTCAATGTTTTAAGCGCCAGTGCCGGGATCGCCAGACTGGACTGATCCAACATCCGCAACCGATTGCTCGGCTCTCGACGAAAACGCCCATTTAACCACAACACCAGCCGGTCACTGATCGGCCACATCAGCAGTACCCCAAGCACGTTGAATAAGGTGTGAAACAAGGCCAGACTAAAAGCCGCATGGTGCACATCAAATAGCAACTGCTGCAACCACAATAACAACCACAGCAAAGGCTGCAGTAACATCAGCGCAACCACGGCAGTTATTACATTAAAAATCACATGCAACATCGCCAGCCGTTTGGCCTTGGCTGTTGCCGCCAGAGCAGAAAGAATAGCGGTCGAGGTAGTGCCCAGGTTAGAGCCAATGACAAAAGCAGCCCCCAGACTAAGGGGTACCACCCCACTGGCAACGGCGGTGATCACCAAAGCAATCACCGCCGCCGAAGCTTGCATCACAGTGGTTAGCAAAGCGCCAATCACCACAGCCAACAAGAGCCCAAGCCAACCAATATCTACCAACCAGCCAAATTCGATATTGACAAAAGCTGCATCAAAACTGTCTTTCAACAGGCCGATGCCCAAAAACATCAAACCAAAGCCGGCCAAGCCCTGGCCACTGCCTTGCCAGCTTCGCTGCTTAACAAAAGATTTCAGCAAAATACCAATGCCAATCAGCGGCAGGGCCAGCGCTTCTATTTTAAATTGCAGGCCAACCAAAGCAACGAACCAACCGGTAAAGGAAGTGCCCACATTGCTGCCATAAATCACATAAGCAGCATTGCGCAGTGATAGCAGGTTGGCGTTAACAAAACCAATGGTGGTGACAGTCACCGCAGTAGATGATTGCACCGCAACTGTGGCCCCCGTACCTATCAGCAAGCCATGCAACGGCTTGCCGGTCCAGCGTTGTAAGCCCGTCACCAGATTATTGCCAGCAGCTTTTTTCAGGCCGAGTGTCATCCACTCCATGCCAAGCAAAATAAGGCCCAGGGCGCCGAGCGCCATTAATCCATCGGTCATCATCTGGCTGCTAAAATTCCTCTACGGTAACACTGCGTCATTGTGACATAGTTCAATGCCAGTTAATCTTAGTTTAAATCAAAGCAGGTCGCACTTTTTACTGCACCGGACCGCTTAAAAAACAACCACTTATTCCGGAGGAATTATGTCCAACAACCACCACAATGCATTGCACCGGCGCCATTTCAACAGTGCACAAGACTCGGTGGATGCGATTAACCAATTGCAGGATCATGCATCCTATCGACTGGCTTTTGCGGATCATAGCTTTTTACTGCAGGATGAGCTACGCCATGTCCGATTGCAATTGGAGTATTTAAAACCACAGTTGGTGCTGGAGCAACACGGCATTGATGCCACCTTGGTTGTATTCGGTAGTGCCCGCTTCCTGGCTCCGGAAGCAGCCAAAGCAGCATTGGAGCAGGCAGAAATCGCGCTGGAGAAAATGCCGGAAGATCACCATCTTCAGCAGAAAGTTCAACAAGCTAAACGACATCTGGTAAATAGCCGCTATTATCAGGCATCGCGTGATTTTGCTTACCTGGTGGCAGAGCACAGTCAGCGTAAGCCAGAAGAAAAGTTAACCATTATCAGTGGTGGTGGCCCTGGTATTATGGAGGCTGCTAACCGAGGCGCAATGGAAGCAGGCAGTGCCAGCATTGGTCTGAACATTGTGCTACCGAAAGAGCAACACCCCAACCCTTACATTACACCAGAGTTTTGCTTTCAGTTTCACTACTTTGCTATTCGTAAAATGCACTTTTTACAGCGTGCCCGCGCTCTGGTGGCTTTTCCGGGCGGCTTTGGCACCCTGGATGAATTGTTTGAAACCCTGACCCTGCTACAAACCAAAAAAGCCGAAGCAGTGCCAGTGGTGTTGTACGATGAAACTTTTTGGCGACAACTGATCAATTTTGATCTGCTGGTAGAGACCGGGGTGATCAGTGCCAGTGATCTGGCACTAATCAGCTTTGTCGATACACCGCAACAAGCCTGGCAAGTGATCCGTGATTTTTATCAGTTGGCAAACATCTAAGCTTTGTGCAGCTAACTTCTGCCATCGGTTGCCTTTTGCAGCAATTGCCGGCTTTCATCCAGAAACTGACCAGCCAGTTCACCAAAGAAGGCTTTGCCTTTTGTGAACTCCGCCATCAGCGCCGCTTTATCGGCGCTTTGCACCAGGCCAAGTACCTGCGAAAAGCGCTGCAGATAACGCTCAAGCAATTCTGATGTTTGGGCTGACGACAGCATAATATCAGCATATAGCTCGGCATTTTGTGCAAACAAACGGCCGATCATGGCCAGCTCCAACCGGTAAATTGGCGAGCTAAGAGCCAGTAACTCACTGAGCTCTGCCTGCTCTTCCGCCAGATGAACACCATACACCAAAGAGGTAAAATGGCGCATGCCCTGGATCAACTGCATCCGCTCATCGTGCACGGCGGCACTTTGTTCGACCAGTTCCGCCCCCCACACCACCAGTTGCTGCCGCAACCAGTCGCTTTGCCCGGCAAAACGGCCATCACACACCACGATCACCTGCTTTACCAGATTGCTGACATCAGGACCAAACATCGGGTGCAGCCCAAGTACCGGGCCAGCATGCTTTGCCAGCATGCACGCCAAAGGTTGCTGTTTAATACTGGTAAGATCCGCCAACACACAATCATCCGGCAATTCAGGCAGTTGTGCAATCAACTGGCACGTCAGCGTAATGGGGGTTGCCATTAGCACCATCGCAGCATCCAGGCACAACTGTGACGCTTTGGGCCAGTCATTGGCTTCCAGCACCTCGACCTGATAGCCAGAACGCTGAAACAAACTGACAAAGCGGCTGCCAAGGGCTCCGGCACCACCGACCACCACCACTTTACCACCGCCTGGCCGGCAACAGACAAAGCTGTGTTCCTGTGTTTGGTAAGACTCGCGCATCACCCGGCGCAGTACATCCTCGATCAACTCTGGCGATAAAGCATGCTGCTCTGCTTGCGCCCGCCGGGCTTGCAATAAAGCCTGCTCACGCGCGGGCATATAAACGGGTAAGCCAAACTGCTGTTTCACCCGTCCGACCTCGGCAGTAACCTTGGCACGCCGAGCCAGCAGTTGTACCAACTCAGTATCTATGGCATCAATCTGCTGGCGCAAAGGCGTTAGTGCCTGTTGCTCCGGTGTTTGACTCATGCAGCTGCCACCTGAGTTTGCATGCGCAGATGACAGTCTGCCAGAAGCTCGGCCGTGGTCTGCCAGTCAATGCAGGCGTCTGTTACGGAAACCCCATACAAAGGCGCTTTACCATCCACAATATCCTGACGACCGGCATGCAGATGACTTTCCAGCATAATGCCAATAATGGCCGCATTGCCAGCCTGTCGCTGGGCAATCACATCTTTGGCAATCAGGCCCTGCCGATTATGGTCTTTATTGGAGTTGCCATGGCTGCAATCCACCACAATGGCAGTGGCCAAATCCAGTTTATTCAACGCCGCCACTGCCTCAGCCATGCTGGCTGCATCGTAATTGGGCTTCTTACCGCCGCGCAGAATAATATGGCCATCCGGGTTACCCTGAGTTTCTACCAGTGCTACTTCTCCATTTTGGTTCATACCAATAAAGCGATGTGGGCTGGCTGCCGATTGCAAGGCATTTAATGCAATGCTCAGGTTGCCATCGGTGCCATTTTTAAAGCCAACCGGCATCGACAAACCACTGGCCATTTCGCGGTGCGTCTGGGACTCTACTGTGCGGGCACCAATGGCGGCCCAGCAAATCAGATCCGACATGTACTGCGGGCTGATAGGATCCAGTGCTTCAGTTGCCGTTGGCAGCTCCATATCCACCAGTTTGAGCAACAAATCACGTCCCCAGGTCAGGCCGGTTTCCAGATCAAACGAATCATTCAAATGGGGATCATTGATAAAACCTTTCCAACCTACCGTAGTACGCGGCTTTTCAAAGTACACCCGCATCACAATGTAGAGGCTATCGCTGTAACGCAGTTGCAGCTCTTTTAAACGCTCAGCGTACTCCAGTGCAGACACCGGATCATGAATCGAGCAAGGCCCCGTCACCACCAGCAAGCGGGGATCCCGGCCATGAATAATATCGGCAATGGTCTGCCGCGATTGCTGTACAAACAAAGCCCCTTGCTCGGATAGCGGTAAAGCCTGTTTCAAGACATTGGGGGGACTTAAAGGTTTTTCTGCGGTAATGCGCAGATCGTCAACTCGGGTTGTCATCTCAGTAGCTCCTGGGAAAGCACCCTTAAGTGTATGGCAGACTCGACCATGTTGCCGTCTGATCGGAGCAGGCGACGCCAGCCGTAAACTTAAAGATACATTATGTACTTAATTAATTACAGAAAGTCAGTGTAACCAGATGGAAAGGCACTTTCAACCCCTGCAAAGCCATTATTTGCAAGGCACAAGCAGAATGAGCGCATCATGAATATTGTATTCTTTTATGTACAGCAGAGGAGGGAGGGAAAGTGGCTATTAGCGCAATTCCGCGCTAAGTTGCTGATAGGCCAAACGGATCTGCACAAAGTGCTCAGCATCACCACCGCGATCCGGATGATGCTTTAATGCCAAAATACGATATTGCCGTTTTAACACTGCTAACTGGCAGGGCCAGCTAAGCTGCAGTAGCTCGCAGGCCTGCTGATGACTTAACTGCGGTGTAACTACCGTCCTACTGGCAAACTGTTGCCAGAAATCATCCAGTTGCTGCGCCAGAGTGACCGCATCCATCCGGTAAAAGTTTTGCCAATCCAGATAATACTGTGCACGGCCTTGATCCTGGGCCGATAGCTGCTGGCCCTGATAGGGTAAAAGTTCAGCTTTGGCCAGACCAATATCCAGCCAGGCTACCTCTTCGGCCAGCCATTGCTGCTGAATGCAATACAACAGGTGCTGCAGCACGAAATGGCGCTGAAACAGTGCATACTGCGGATCCGAAGGTGCATTGGTCAGCTGCAGACCCAGGCGCTGCAACAACTGCTGTTCAGTCACCATGCCACTGCTTTGCAACAGAATGGTTTCCAGTTGTCCTTGCAGTAACTGTAACTGTGGGGTAGGAAGTGGTGCTTGCATAGTACGTACAGTGCCAGAGCCCTGCTGCCTGTGCAAGTCTGATAAACAAAAAAGGCCAGCCCTTGCAGGGCCAGCCTTTCTTTGATGCAGCAAAAAGTGCTTAGTTAAGCTTTTCGCGGATACGCGCTGATTTACCTGAACGATCGCGTAAGTAGTACAGTTTGGCACGACGTACCGCACCGCGACGCTTAACAGTGATGCTCTCAACCAATGGGCTGTGTGTCTGGAACACACGCTCTACCCCTTCGCCGTTCGATACTTTACGAACAGTGAAAGAAGAGTGCAGGCCGCGGTTGCGCTTGGCAATCACTACACCTTCGTAGGCCTGAAGACGGGTTTTCTCGCCTTCTTTCACACGTACCTGAACCACCACGGTATCACCCGGGGCAAACGCAGGCACGTCTTGCTTCAGTTGCTCATCTTCAAGCTGCTTGATGATGTTTTGGCTTACTTTGCTCATAACAATCTCTCGTTACCTGGAATTAACTGTCTTTCTGCTGCAGCGCCTGGTGTTCCTGTTGGAACTCAGCCAGTAACTGTCGCTGCTCCTCAGTCAGAGCCAGGGAATTTAACATATCTGGCCGTCGTAACCAGGTCCTGCCAAGGGCCTGTTTCAGACGCCAGCGTCTGATTTTGTCGTGGTGACCACTCAGCAAAACCGGTGGTACCTCTTTGTTTGCGAACACTTCGGGCCGGGTATAGTGTGGACAATCCAACAAACCGGATACAAACGAATCCTGCTCTGCCGATAAATCATGCCCAAGCACGCCAGGTACCAATCGCGACACTGCATCAATCAATGTCATGGCCGGTAACTCGCCCCCGCTTAACACGTAATCACCAATTGACCATTCTTCGTCAATTTCGGTTTCTATTACGCGCTCATCAATGCCTTCGTAGCGCCCTGCGACCAACAGCAGCTTGCTGTGTTGCGCCAACTCCTGCACCCCTTGCTGATCTAACTTCCGGCCTTGCGGCGAAAGGTAGATGGTGTGCACCTTGCCCCCTGCAGCTGCCTGGGCAGCGCGGATTGCGTCGGTGAGTGGCTGTACCATCATCAACATGCCGGGTCCGCCACCATAAGGACGGTCATCGACAGTGCGGTGTTTGTCCGTGGTAAAATCCCGCGGATTCCAGCACTGCACATCAATCAGCCCCTGGCGCAAAGCCCGCCCGGTCACCCCATACTGCGTTATTGCCTGAAACATCTCCGGGAACAGGGATACTACCCCAACCCAAAGCTTGCATGATTCCTGCATTAAAACGCGGGATCCCAGTCGACGACAATACGTCGCTCAGTCAGGTTCACTTCTTTTATTACCGTATTGGTGATAAAAGGCAGCAACCGTTCTTTCTTGCCAAATGCATCGGTGCGGTTGGCTTTCACCACCAGCACATCGTTGGAACCGGTTTCCATCATGTCGCTGACTTCACCTAAGTGATAGCCGGCTTCATTCACCACCGCCAGACCCATCAGGTCTTTCCAGTAGTAATCACCCTCGCCAAGCGCGGGCAATACACTGGTTGGTACGGCGATATCGGCATTGACCAGACGCTGAGCCTGATCGCGGTCCGAAACTCCTTCCAGCTTGGCAATCAAACCATTGCTATGGCGTTTCCAGCTGGTGACCTGCATTTGTTGTGGACGCCCCTGAACACTGACTACCCAGGGTGTATAATCAAAAATCCCTTCCGGGAAATCTGTATAGCTGTTCACTTTTAGCCAGCCGTTAATGCCGTACACAGCACCAAATTTGCCAACCAAAATCAGTTCATCATTCGAACTCAAGCGACAACTCCACAGATCAGGCTAAATTAAGCAGCAGCTTTTTTAGCAGTTTTTACCAGGTTTGCAACACGCTCACTCAAAGATGCACCTTGTGCAACCCAGTGATTCACGCGCTCCAGGTCCAGACGCAGTTTTTCTTCCGTGCCGCTGGCGATTGGGTTAAAGAAACCAACACGCTCAATAAAACGGCCATCACGGGAAAAACGGCTGTCCGCAACCACAACTTGGTAAAAAGGACGCTTTTTCGCGCCACCACGTTGTAAACGAATAGTTACCATACCGTCCTCTAAGTTTTTCGTTCAGGTTTTAAAAAATAACAGCACCTCCGACGGTTCGGAGGGCTGGTGCATTGTACGGATTTTTGCCCCGATTGCAAGGCATTTCGCGGCTTATCGGGGTGGCAGCATCCCTGGTGGTAACTTGCCGCCAAGGCCGCGCATCATCTTCATCATGCCGCCCTTACCCGACATCTGCTTCATCATCTTCTGCATCTGGGTAAATTGCTTCAGCATCTTATTGACGTCCTGCACCTGAGTGCCGGAACCTGCGGCAATGCGTTTTTTGCGGGAGCCTTTAATTAAATCCGGAAACTGGCGCTCTTTTGGTGTCATTGAATTGATGATAGCTTCCATCCGGATAAACTGTTTATCGTCCATCTGGCCGGCGACATTGGCTGGCAGGTTTTTCATGCCCGGCAATTTATCCATCATCGACATCATGCCGCCCATATTGCGCATCTGGCCCAGCTGATCACGAAAGTCTTCCAGGCTAAAGCCTTTGCCTTTCATCATCTTCTGCGCCACTTTGGCCGCTTTGTCTTTATCGACTTTTTGCTCGATTTCCTCAATCAGGCTCAGTACATCGCCCATACCAAGGATACGGGACGCCACCCGATCCGGATGGAAAGGCTCAAGCGCATCCACTTTCTCGCCCATACCGATGAACTTAATCGGCTTGCCGGTAATATGACGAATGGATAAGGCTGCTCCGCCACGGGCATCACCATCGGCCTTGGTTAAGATCACTCCGGTCAATGGCAAGGCATCATTAAAGGCTTTGGCTGTATTAGCCGCATCCTGACCGGTCATGGCATCAACCACAAACAGGGTTTCAATGGGCTTCACCGCCGCATGCAGTGTTTGGATTTCCTGCATCATCGCATCATCGACGTGCAAGCGACCGGCGGTATCGACCAACAGCACATCAAACTGACGGGTGCGGGCATGAGCAATAGCGGCATTAACAATAGCGACCGGTTGCTGCGATACATCGCTTGGGAAAAACTCTACCCCAACCTCTTTGGCCAGAGTCTCCAACTGCTTAATCGCTGCTGGCCGGTAAACGTCGGCACTGACTACCAGGACTTTTTTCTTTTTGCGCTGCGTTAAAAAACGCGCCAGCTTACCGACCGAGGTGGTTTTACCTGCACCTTGCAAGCCAGCCATCAAGACCACGGCAGGGGGCTGGGTGTTGAGCGCCAACTCTTCATTGGCTTCACCCATGGCCTCTTCCAACGCCTTGCGCACAATCTTGATAAACTCCTGACCAGGCGTCAGGCTTTTGCTCACTTCCAGGCCAACGGCTTTTTCTTTCACCTGAGCGACAAAATCGCGTACCACTGGCAAAGCCACATCGGCCTCCAGTAACGCCATCCGTACTTCACGCAGTGTCTCTTTGATGTTCTCTTCGGTCAGGCGTCCGCGGCCACTGATGTTCTTCAGTGTTCGGGTCAGACGCTCCGATAAATTCTCAAACATGGTATTCACCCATCACTATCAGTATGCTGCCAGTATACCTGAGTCGATTGCCGGCGTCAGCCACAGAGCTATTTAGGCATTGGTATTCCATCTCAGTTGCAATACAATGGCTATCCAACTGTAATTCAGGGAAAGTTTTGCATGCACACGCTGTTGTTGCCATTGGTTGCCATGCTGGCTTATGCGCTGGCAGCAGGCACTGTTCTTGGCCGTTTATTTCACCCGGCGGGGCCACTGCTTCGGCTCACTTTTAGTGCGGCTTGTGTCGGCCTGGTGTTGCATGCTATTGCCTTGTCCGGTGTTTTATTTACCCCGGCAGGCCAGAACTTCAGCCTGCTAAATGTCAGCTCTTTGGTCAGTTGGCTGATCACGGTGGCAGTCACAGTGACCGCACTGCGCTCGCCTTTGATACTGTTATTACCGGTGGTGTATGGCTGCGCCGCCCTGGTGCAACTTAGTGTGTTAATGATACCTCAGGGCACACAAATTCTGCAGATTGAGCACAATCCGCTTTTGCTGCTGCATATACTGGTTGCCTTTATCGCTTACGTTATTCTGATCCTGGCAACCTTGTACAGTGTGCAAGTCAGCTACATCAGCTATAAACTAAAACACAAAGCGCTGAGCATGCACTCGCAACTACCACCACTGATGCAAGCCGAAGTACTGCAGTTCCGGTTGTTGCTGGTTGGTACTTTGCTGCTTGGCATTACCCTGCTTAGCGGTGCGCTCTTTACCAGCGACTGGCTTGGCAAACACAACCTGCACAAAAATGTGCTGAGCCTGATAGCCTTTGTGCTGTTTGCTCTGCTTAGCTGGGGCCATGCCCGCCTTGGCTGGCGCGGTAAAACAGCCATCAGCCTGACTCTGCTTGGCAGCCTGCTGTTAACACTGGCTTACTTTGGCAGTCGCTTTGTACGCGAAGTGCTGCTAAGTGGCGCGCTCTGATGTTTTACATCTGCTTGCTACACGTACATACTATGCATTCCATTCCCTTTAGGCCACACAGGTAACCCTCTTTTGGACGCGATAGCTACCAGTACCTTATTTATTATTCTTGGTGTACTTATTTTTATCTCCGCGTACTTTTCGGGCTCTGAAACCGGCATGATGTCGGTAAACCCATACCGCTTGAAGCATCTGGCGAATGAAAAAAACAAAGGCGCGCTGCGTGTCAGTCAGTTGCTAAAGCGTCCTGATCGGCTGATTGGCTTGATCCTGATTGGCAATAACCTGGTGAATATTGCTGCTTCTGCCATCGCTACCATCATTGGCTTGCGGTTGTTTGGGGATATCGGTATCGCCATTGCCACCTTTGGTTTGACGCTGGTGATCCTGGTGTTTGCTGAAGTCACCCCCAAAACCTTGGCCGCACTGCACCCGGAGCGGGTCGCTTTTCCCAGCTCGGTTATTTTAAAGCCCCTGCTGAAAGTGCTGTACCCCATCGTTTGGCTGGTCAATCAAATTACCAACAACTTCCTGAAGCTGTTTGGCGTCAGCGCGGAGCAGCATCAAGGCAACAGCTTAAGCGCGGAAGAGTTACGCACTGTGGTACATGAAGCTGGTGCCCTGATCCCGGAGAAGCATCAAAGCATGTTGGTTGGCGTGCTGGATTTGGAGCATGCGACAGTTGAAGACATCATGATCCCGCGTAATGAAATCAGCGGCCTGGATGTCAGCGACGACTGGAAACAACTGGTACGTCAGTTGGCCAATTCACCGCACAGCCGCCTGTTGCTGTACAGAGATACCATTGATGATGCCCTCGGCTTTTTGAATACCCGGGATCTGGTGCGTCCTCTGCTGAAAAAACAGCTGACCAAAGCCACCTTGCTGCGTGCGGTGCGAGATATTTACTATATTCCGGAAGGTACTCCGCTCAGTACACAATTGTTAAAGTTCCAGGCGTCAAAAGAACGTATTGGCCTGGTGGTGGATGAGTACGGTGATATTCAGGGTCTGGTAACTCTGGAAGACATTCTGGAAGAAGTGGTGGGTGATTTCACGACCGATGTCGTTGAAGACAACCATGAAGAAATCATTGCTCAGCCGGACGGTACTGTACTGGTAGAAGGCGGTATTAACTTGCGCGACTTAAACCGCGAACTGCAACTCAGCTTCCCCACCGATGGGCCCAAAACACTGAATGGCCTGGTGCTGGAGTATTTGGAAGAAATTCCACAAGGAAGCCTGAGCCTTAAACTAGCCGGTTACAAAATGGAAATCGTCGAGGTGCAGGATAATATGATCAAAACCATTCGTTTGTTCCCGCTATCGAAAAAACGGCGTGACCACTAGCCACAGCCCGGCTGGTCCCGGGCTGCATTGGCTCGAATCAAAAACCGATTAAACGACGGAACCAGCCCCGCTGTAACTCTTTTTCACAGCTGGACAATTGCGTAGCATACATCTGAGCCCGATCATCCACCCGCCGTGCCACGGAAATCAGCCAGGTTTTATTGCGATAGGTGCCGCGCTGAAACCCACCCCAGCCATCGTGGTAATTCAGGTACTGATTGTAGGCATCCCATTTAGACACGCCATTAATACGATGGGTTTTATCAATGTACCACCCCATAAAATCCATAGCATCGGAAAAGTTGCTGCGGCTGGCAAAACGGCGGTTGGTTTCCCGCTGGTAATCAGCCCAGGTTTCGGTTTTGGCCTGTGAATAACCATAGGCCGAGCTGGCACGACCATAGGGGATAAAGCCTAAAAAATAGCGCATCGGTGGCCGGGCATTATGACGGAAGCTGCTTTCCTGAAACATCATGCTCATTGGCACATGAATAGGTACCCCCCATTTATCGCGGGTATTGGCAGCAGCCTTGTACCAGGAACGATGTTCTTTAAAGATATCGCAAATATTGCTGCTATTTTGTGGCGGGGGCGTACTGCAGCCGGATAACAACACCACTGAAAAAAATACACCACCAATTAAAAAATTATTCGTCTTCATATGAACTTTATAGATCCATTCGCTTCTAACAAAGTGCAAGGACGCAAATCAAGTTTTACGTTTCCCTGGATTTCAATCCTGTATCGCGGTCACCCCTCTCCTGGTGACCGCTTTTTTTAGCTGCTGCTTTGTAAAGAGCATGGCTTAGGCGCAAAGTAATCCTGCAGATAAGCTTCAAAACTTAACGTATCCGCCGCTTCCACCTCAGCTTGCTTTTGATGCGATTGTACTGCCATCGCAATCAATGCTTGCTCGTCGAAGTACTGGTAGCCTCGTTGCAACAGTTGCTGACGATACTGCTCCGCCATAGCCAGCGCAAAGGGGCCATTGTCTTGTTGTGCTGCCAGTAATTGCTTAAGTAAACGGCCTGAATAGGTATTGGCCGGGTCCAGCAGGCTTAGGTAAAAAGCTTTAATCGTGTCCTGATAGCAGCTGCCTCCATGGGCTTGATCCAACCAAGCCGCCACCGCGGATAAATCGGCAAAAATTTCTTCCGCCCAATCCAGCATTAAACGTGGTGCACCGTGCTGCATCAACTCCAGGTTTTGTCGCCTGCCATCCGTCACCACTTTCTTCAGGTTCTGCTCGGTCACCAGTTGATCTTCATGACTTAGCTTGGGGCTTTCCTGCAGTAGGCAATAGCACAAAAACACATCCAAAAAGCGCATTTGTTCCGCACTAACCCCAACAGAGCTAAACGGATTGACATCCAGAGCCCGCACTTCAATGTATTCGACCCCGCGCGCTGCCAGGGCGCAGGTAGGTCGCTCGCCACTTTCCGTAGTGCGCTTAGGTCGGATGGTGGAATAAAATTCGTTTTCTATCTGCAAAATATTGCTGTTGAGCTGTTGATATCCCTGCTCTGCATTGCAAGGAATAGCAGCATACTCATCCGAAGGCAGGGTAATGGCCTGATGCAAGCCTGCGATGTATTCATCCAGCGAGTTGTAGGTGACTTTCAGGCGCGATTGGGCACTGTTGGTATAACCTAAATCACTCATGCGCAGCGATGTCGCGTAAGGCAAATACAAGGTGCCTTTACCCAGTTTTTCAAATGGGTATTTGCTGTTCCTGCCCTGGATAAAAGAACTGCACAAGGCCGGTGAAGCCCCAAATAGATACACAATCAACCAGGCCATGCGTTTGTAGTTTCGCACCAATGCCAGATACTGCTCAGAGATAAAAGCTTGATCGGCGGTACTCTGGCCAAAAATAGTCGCCAAGTGCGGCCAAAAGCCAGCCGGAAACGAGAAGTTAAAGTGCACCCCGCTGATGGCCTGCATCATGCTGCCATATCGACGTTTTAAGCCCTGACGATAGAGCGTTTTCATCCGGCCAACATTGGAGCTACCATACTGCGCCAGTTGGATCTCATCTTCATGGCCAATATAGCATGGCATACTCAATGGCCATAAACGCTCCTGCCCTAACTGCTTCAGGGTGAACGTATGCACATCCGACAATTGTGCCAGCGTCGTATCGATATCGGTTGAAACCGGGGTAATAAACTCAAGCAGTGTTTCAGAAAAATCGGTGGTAATCATCGGGTGGGTTAAAGCCGAACCGAGCGCCTCTTGATGTGCTGTATCCGCCAAACGGCCATCCGGCTTGATCCGTAAAGTCTCCCGCTCCAACCCCCGCCGGATCCCGACAATACTGTTTAGATGCTCTGCAGCTGAAAGTGCTGCCAGACGTTGCTTAAGAAGTGAACTCAAAAGACACCCTTCCTTACTTGAAGGCCCGTATTACTGAGCGACAGCCTGTTACCTGTCGCTCACTCTACTTTGGAAATACTACGGCAACAAGGCTGTAGAGCTTTTTTCCGGCTATTTTTGCTCCAAATCAGTGCCTTCTCCAGTCACTGTGTTATCTACCGGAGCTGCATCTGTATCATCCGCCTCTGGCGGTGCAACGTCGCCCACTACATGCTCCAGCTTCAGCTTATTAACACTTCGAATCGTGGTAATAGGCCCCGAGCAGGCATACAGCAAGAAGATGATCAGTAGCATTTCTGCCGGCCGTGCAGCAATTACTACGAAAATCAGTACTACCAATAAAATAGTGACAAAGGAAACCTTATCCCGCCAGTTCACATCTTTAAAGGAGTGGTAGCGGAAGTTACTCACCATCAGCAAGCCGGACAAAATTGTCAGTATTCCCAGCAGATACCCAAAGTCATGGCCATCTAATTCATAATAGGCTCCGGTCCACACCATGCCGGCCATCAATGCCGCCGAAGCGGGGCTGGCCAGCCCCTGAAAAAAACGACCGTCCGTCACCGACAGGTTGGCATTAAAACGCGCCAGCCGCAGCGCCGCGCAGGCAACAAATAAAAATGCCGCCAACCAACCAAACTTACCAGTATCTGACAGCGCCCAATTGTACATCACCATAGCGGGTGCCATGCCAAAAGACAGCATATCGGCCATGCTGTCGTACTGTGCTCCAAATTCACTCTGGGTATTGGTAAGGCGCGCCACCCGGCCATCCAGGCCATCAAAAATCATCGCTACAAAAATAGCGATAGCTGCCGCGTCAAAGTGGCCATTCATGGATGAAATAATGGCGTAAAAGCCAGAGAACAAACCTCCGGTAGTTAGCAGGTTTGGTAATAAATAGATGCCCTTACGAGGCTGAGATTCTGTTTTGCCAGCTTCAGTCATAGATTCAATGCGCCAAAATAAACCATCAGGTTGATGCGGCTTAATGTATCACGGATCGGAAAAACGCAAAAGAAAAGCTGATTGCGACCTGACGAAAGCTGCCACTGGCTGTATGAACGTTATCAAAGCATTCAGCATCAACCACCAACAATGCCCACGCTGGGGTGGGCATTGGGTGAACGATAAAAAGCCTAAAGTCAGTGTTAGTGGATCACAAAGTCGTCACCATCAACATCAATCTGCACTGTGGCACCTGGAGCAATCTCACCTTTGAGTAAGGCTTGTGCCAATGGGTTTTCCAGGTAGTGTTGGATAGCTCGCTTCAGCGGCCTTGCACCGTATACCGGATCAAAGCCGGCCGCCGCCAGTTTATCCAGAGCCGCTTCACTGACTTCCAACTGATAATCACGCTCTTCCAGGCGCTGACGTAACCGCTGCAACTGGATAGTCGCAATCGACTTGATCTGGGCATGACCCAATGGATGGAACACCACAGTTTCATCAACCCGGTTTAAAAATTCAGGCCTGAAGTGCTTGCCGAGCACATCCATCAACATGGTTTTCATGTCCTGATAGCTCGACTCACTGCTGTACTCCTGGATCAAATCCGAGCCTAAGTTCGAGGTCATAATGATCACGCTGTTTTTAAAATCGACCGTGCGGCCCTGACCATCGGTCAAACGACCATCGTCCAACACCTGCAGCAGGATGTTGAACACATCCGGATGGGCTTTTTCCACTTCATCCAGCAGGATCACCGAATAAGGCTTGCGCCTGACGGCTTCGGTCAGATAGCCGCCTTCCTCATAACCGACATAGCCTGGAGGCGCACCGACCAGGCGCGATACCGCGTGTTTTTCCATAAACTCCGACATATCAATCCGCACCATCGCATCCGGACTATCAAACAAAAAGGTGGCCAATGACTTGGTCAGTTCAGTTTTACCAACCCCGGTCGGCCCTAAAAACAGGAAAGAGCCAATGGGACGGTTCGGATCGGATAAGCCAGCACGCGAACGACGTATCGCATTAGCAACGGCTGCTACAGCTTCCTGTTGCCCGACCACATTCTTGTGCAGCGCATCTTCCATCTGTAACAACTTATCCCGCTCGCCTTCCAGCATCTTGCTGACCGGAATGCCGGTGGCTTTCGACAGCACATCCGCAATCTCTTGCTCAGTCACCCGGTTACGCAGCAACTGCATATCCTGCATTTCGGCCTGGCTAGCTAAATCCAGTTGCTTCTCCAATGCCGGAATACGCCCATACTGCAACTCGGACATTCGCTGCAAATCGCCGGCCCGGCGGGCTACTTCCAGATCCAGCCGCACCTGCTCCAACTCGGCTTTAATGGTCTGAGTTCCCTGCAAAGCTGCTTTTTCAGCCTCCCAGATTTCATCCAGTCCCTGGTATTCCTGCTCCAGTTGAGCAATTTGTTCCTGTATCGCATCACGACGCTTTTTGCTGCCATCATCCACTTCTTTGCTGAGTGCATTGTCTTCCAGCTTCAATTGAATAATGCGCCGCTCCAGCCTATCCATTTCTTCAGGCTTGGAGTCCATCTGCATCCGAATGCTGGACGCCGCTTCATCAATCAAATCGATGGCTTTATCCGGCAACTGGCGGTCATTGACGTAGCGATGTGATAAGGTGGCCGCAGCTACGATGGCCGGATCGGTAATTTCCACCGCATGGTGCAGCTCATAGCGCTCTTTTAAGCCCCGCAAAATGGCAATGGTGTCTTCGACCGTAGGCTCTTCCACCAAAACTTTTTGAAAGCGCCGTTCCAGCGCCGCATCTTTTTCAATGTATTTGCGGTACTCATCCAGGGTAGTAGCACCCAGGCAATGCAGCTCCCCACGCGCCAGCGCCGGCTTTAACATATTACCGGCATCCATGGCGCCATCGGCTTTTCCTGCGCCGACCATAGTATGAATTTCATCGATAAACAAAATGACCTGGCCTTCTTCTTTGGCCAGCTCATTCAGCACTGCTTTTAGCCGCTCTTCAAATTCCCCGCGGTACTTGGCACCAGCCAACAGTGCGCCCAAATCCAGTGCCAACACCCGTTTATCCAGCAAACCTGCCGGTACTTCTTTGTTGATGATTCGCAGCGCCAACCCTTCGACAATGGCGGTTTTTCCCACACCAGGCTCACCAATCAATACCGGGTTGTTTTTAGTGCGGCGTTGCAGTACCTGAATGCAGCGGCGAATTTCTTCATCCCTGCCAATCACAGGATCCAGCTTACCGGCTTCGGCCCTGGCCGTTAAATCGACAGTGTACTTACTCAGTGCCTGCCGGGTATCTTCAGCATTGGGATCGTCCACTTGCTGACCAGCACGCATCTGGTCAATGGCTTTAGCCAGTGCTTCATTGGTCACCCCTTGCTCTCGCAGGATCTGACCCAAAGCGCCCTTATCCTCGGTGGCAGCCAGAACAAACAACTCGCTGGAAATGTATTGATCTTTGCGCTTTTGCGCCAGCTTGTCGCACAGGTTGAGCAAGGTGCCCATCGATGCGGATAACTGTACATCACCACCGGTGCCTTCCACCGTTGGCAAGCGCTCTATGGCCTGCGTCACTTTCAGCCGCAGTTCGTTAAAATTAATTCCAAGCTTATTCAGCAATTCGCGTACGGTGCTGCCATCCTGATTCAGCAACGCATGCATCAGATGCACCGGCTCAATAAACTGATGATCGCGGCCAAGTGCCAGCGATTGCGCATCGGCAATGGCCTGTTGGAACTTGCTGGTCAAACGATCTAATCGCATGATGTTCTCCAATCAAAACTGTAACAAAAGTTATAGCTTATATTGGGAAAGGCTGGGCAGTTTTCAAGCAGCAAGTGTCAAATAATTGACTAAAATCAACGTTAGGGCTGCAACCAAATACAGCTGGCCATCCGGCCAGTCTGGCCATCACGGCGGTAGGAGTAAAACAATTCGGCTTGCGAGTAAGTGCAGTAGTTGCCGCCGTATATCGCCTGCACCCCAGCGCGTTGCAAACGCAGCCGGGCCAGTTGGTACAAATCAGCCAGCCACTTGTGTTCACCCTGTTGGACAAAGGCACTGGCTGCAGCTGCATCACTGGCGTTAAATTGCTGTACGACTTCACTGCCGACCTCAAAGGCCGAAGGCCCAATGGCAGGCCCAAGCCAGGCCATGATCTCAGCGCCAGCCGCAAACTGGGCTAAGGTCCTTTCCAACACACCAGCAGCCAGGCCGCGCCAGCCAGCGTGGACGGCTGCCACCTGACTGCCGCTGGCATCACAGAGCAGCACCGGCAAGCAATCAGCCGTCATCACCGTACAGACCTGGCCTGCGTGCTCACTAAAAGCCGCATCGGCAATCACCGCCCCCTGATTGCTCAGAGGCAACACAGCAACCTCAGTGCCATGCACCTGTTCCAGCCAAAGCGGTGGCTGAGGCATAGCAGCGGCTGCGGCCAACATCTGGCGATTAACTGTCACTGCAGCCGGTGCATCGTCCACATGGCTACCCAGGTTCAAGCCGCTAAAACAGCCAACCGACACACCGCCCAAACGGGTACTGCTGATGGCCTTCACCCTGGCAGGTGCCGGCCAGTCCGGTTGAATCAGTTGCAACTCAGGCATCGTCCATGCCATGTTCCTGCGTATCAGCCCGCAGGGTCTCGACCAGTAAGCGCATATCCTCCGGGATCGGTGCCTGCCATTCCATCGGCTCACCGCTGATAGGATGCTCCAGTTTCAGCAGGGCGGCATGCAGCGCCTGACGCTGAAAGCGTTGCAATACCTGGCGAAACTGCTCGCTGGCACCGCGCGGCGGCCTGGGCCGGCCACCATAGACAGGATCGCCAACCAAAGGATGATGCAACGATTGCATATGGACCCGAATTTGGTGAGTGCGACCGGTTTCCAGCCGCAGCCGCAAGCGGGTGTGGGCCCGAAAACGTTCCATCACCCGGTAATGAGTAACAGCCGGCTTGCCGCCTTCATCAATCGCCATCAGGGTGCGTTGGGTTTGATGGCGCCCTATAGGGGCATCGACGGTCCCCCCACCAGTTAAGGTGCCATGACAGACGGCTTCGTACTCACGGGTAATCAGGCGCTGTTGCATGGCTGAAACCAAAGCCGTTTGCGCCGGTACCGTTTTAGCCACCACCATCACACCGGAAGTGTCTTTATCCAGCCGGTGAATAATACCTGCCCTTGGCACTTCCACGATATCCGGCACATGGTGCAGCAAAGCGTTCAGCAAGGTGCCGGCTTGATTGCCAGCACCGGGATGAACTACCAAACCGGCCGGCTTGTTGATTACCAGGATATCATCGTCTTCGTAAAGGATAACCAGGTCAATAGCCTCGGCTTCGTGCTGCACTTCTTCCTGCAGCTCTGCATCCACGGCCAGTTGCTCACCACCCAGCAATTTATGTCTGGGTTTGGTTTCTACCGCACCATCAATTTGGACCTGGCCGGCCTGGATCCAGTTTTTTATCCGCGAGCGGGAATAATCGGGGAACAATTCGGCCAGTACCTGATCTAACCGCTTACCGTAAAGATGGTCAGGTACGATTTCTGTCAATTTGATCTGTTTTGTCATAGCGGAAGCAGGTATCCTGTGTGCATTCCCGAAGGCTCTGGGTTAGAATCGGGTTTCTCTGGAGCATATTTTAACGGTTTTACCACCAACTGGACAGCCAAAGGCTGACGGAGATATGAATTTAACCATGAACAGCAAGTTTTCTACTATTTTCTGGGTAATTTTACTGACCCTGACACTTAGCGCCTGTGCTGGCAAACGCAAGCAAGAGCCTGTATCGGTAACTCAAAATGCCCAAGTCATGTACGACGAGGCCAAACGTGTACTGGATTCAGGTTTATACAACCGCGCCATCGAGCTGCTTCAGGCTGTTGAGAACCGTTACCCCTTTGGCCCTATGGCCCGTCAGGTGCAGTTGGATATCATCTATGCTTACTACCAGGCCAACAACTTACCGCAAGCCATCGCCAACATCGATCGTTTTATTCGGCTGAATCCAAACCATCCGGATCTGGATTATGTGTATTACATGCGCGGTCTTACCAACCTGAAGGCAGATGAGAACGCCTTTCAGTCGTTCTTTGGCATTGACCAGGCCGACCGTGACCTTGCCAGTACCCGTCAGGCTTTTGATGACTTCCGCATCCTGATTACCAGTTACCCGGACAGCAAGTACAGTGCAGATGCCCGTATCCGTATGCAGCATATCCGCGAAACACTGGCCCGCCATGAGCTGCTGGTTGCCGATTACTACATGCGCCGCGGTGCTTATTTGGCTGCCGCCAACCGTGGCAAATACATTGTGGAGTACTTCCGCGAATCGCCTCAGGTAGAACAAGCATTGGAATTGATGGTGCAAGGCTACGATAGACTAGGTTTAGAAAAGTTACGGGATGATGCCTACGAAGTGCTGAAACTGAACTTCCCAAACAACAGAACCCGCATCTAAGCCGAAGCTTACCGCTCAAAAAAATACCGCCTGTTGGCGGTATTTTTTATACATCAATCCAAAGCATCCAGCGCTTCCGATAAACGGCCGATGCCAGTTACTTGCATGCCCTCAATCGGTTCTTTCGGGCAATTGGCTTTGGGCACAATAGCTCGCTTAAAGCCATGCTTGGCAGCTTCGCGCAGTCGCTCCTGACCGCTTGGCACCGGCCGGATTTCGCCGGATAACCCCACTTCACCAAATACAACCAAATCAGGCGGTAAGGGTTTGTTGCGAAAGCTGGAGACCAATGCCAGCAAGGTGGCTAAATCGGCACTGGTTTCCTGCACCCGGATACCACCCACCACATTGACAAACACATCCTGATCGGCCATCTGCAAGCCGGCATGGCGATGCATCACCGCCAACAGCATGGCGATGCGATTTTGCTCCATCCCCACGGTTACCCGGCGAGGATTGTTCAGCGGCGAGTGGTCCACCAGCGCCTGAATTTCCACCAGCAAAGGCCGGGTCCCTTCCCACAGCACCATCACGATGCTACCGGACTGGACATCCTCGCTCCGACTTAAGAAAATAGCAGACGGGTTTTTCACTTCTTTCATGCCCTGGCCGGTCATGGCAAAAACCCCCAACTCATTTACGGCCCCAAAGCGATTCTTATGGCCACGCAGCGTGCGGTAACGACTGTCGGCATCACCATCCAGTAAAATAGAGCAATCGATGCAATGTTCCAGCACTTTCGGACCTGCCAGGCTGCCATCTTTGGTCACATGCCCCACCATAATCACCGCTATGTTGTGCTGCTTGGCAAAACGGGTCAGGTAAGCGGCACTTTCCCGTACCTGCGACACGCTGCCGGGGGCCGACTGGATCTCGGCCATCTGCATCACCTGAATGGAGTCAATCACCATAATCCGCGGCTTTTCCTGTTGGGCCAGGTGGCAAATGCTTTCCACATTGGTTTCCGCCAGCATCCGCAGTTTGCCGGTTGGCAAACCAAGCCGGTTGGCGCGAAGCGCGACCTGTTGCAGCGACTCTTCCCCGGTGACATAGAGTGCATTGCCCTGCTCCGCCAGACCACACATCATTTGCAGCAACAGGGTGCTTTTCCCTGCCCCCGGGCTACCGCCAATCAACACCGCCGAACCTGGCACGATGCCACCACCCAGCACCCGATCCAACTCCAGAAAGCCAGAGCTAAAGCGTGGTACATCCTGTAAATCCACTTCATCCAGCCGCAACACCTTCGCAGCTGTCGCTCCGGCATAACCGCCAAAGCGGCTGCTTTTGTCTTTCGCCGGGCCAAGTCTCACCTCAGTGATGGTATTCCAGGCTCCGCATTCGCTGCACTGTCCCTGCCAGCGCATAAAGTCGGCCCCACAGTCGTTGCAGACGTAAGCCGTTTTATTTTTTGCCATTTCATTCCTCAACGGGTATGGATATTGCATTTCATGTCGCAACCACGTAGCGTACTGTCATTATACCGGCAGTTGCACAACATGTTGACGCTGAACTCTGTGAGATTATGACAGCCCCAGACCTGCAAGAACACCTTAGCATCATAGAGCGACTAAAAAGCTCAGTACAAACATCTGATTTTGATCAGATGTTTGCCGTGCTAACCAGTGAACTGCCTAAATCCAAGCAATTCCTGCTCAAAATGGAGCTAAAACGGCTTTCTCAGCCTTGTGACTTTTATATCGATTTGCGTGGTCATGTCGATGGCACAGTGCATACCTATGAGTATGAAGGAAAAACGCACTACATGGATGACAATGCCGTGGAGGTATTCGAACAAGGCATCCGCGACTATGGCCGCTTTACGTTGGGTGTGTACGAAGATGTGATGAACACCGACAACAATTACCGGGTGATGCATCGTAAAGAAACAGAAGCACGAATCAAGCAGGTACTAAGTAATGAGCAAGGGCTGAGCGATGCGGAGCTTACAACCGAGCCAGTCACCCGTCATCTGGCCCGCTCGGTACAATTTGGCAGCTACCTGAACCGCAGTGAAGAGCGGATGAACTACAGCATCACTGTAGAAATCGTGCTGGGTAATGGCAAAAAATACAGTGCCCAAACCACAGATATATCTGTACAAGGCTGCAAGCTGAAGCTGGCGCGACAGATAAAGTTAGCCGAAAACGACCAGCTTGGGATCTTCTTCCGTGAACTGGAACAGGAGTACACCCTGGATCGCAACAACCCGATCCATTACCAGATTGTTGAAATAAGCCTGCTCGATCAAAAAACCCAACAATTGCGTGTCAAAAGGCTTGAGCAAAGCAGTCAGCAAGAACAAGAATTTACCCATTTTATCGATCGCTTTATCCGGGCGAACAAAAGACGCTACAAGCTAAATTTGGACAATGCCCTGGATGCCGTGATTGTGAAAGGCTACGAGCAGTTTTATGTACCGAGAACCAGCAGCCTGCCAGTTTTTATCTCTGTACGACAAGGCAAGTCGCATCCGCAGTGCGCCTTAACCACCGAAAACAACCGCGCCAGCTTTCATTATTTTCAGGATGAGCTGCAACGTTCCGTTCTACCACAAGTGCTTAGTGCCAAACGACTGAAACAACTGCTGCAATTACCGGAAGGTCAGCGGCAAACGCTACTGTATTGCTTTACCCACGCCTCCAAAGGAAAATTGTATTTTTACAGTGCAACCGAGGCAGAGCTCGCCACTGAAAACGGGTTAAGCGCTCTGTTTCTTGGTTTTGGCGCCAGTAAAAAAAGCTGGAAAGTATTTCAGCTTAGCTTTTTAAATACCAGTTCGGAATACAGCCAACTCCACTTCCAATTACCTGGGGATACCTCCGCGGACACCAAAGCCAAGAATACCCAACTTTTGGATGCCTATTTAACGCCCTTGCGCTTTATTGTTAGCCTGACCGATATCAGCACCGATAGCAGCAGTTCCTGGTACCAGCAATTGAGCTATGACAAAAGTGCTGTTCGAGCGCTGAATCAGTTTGCCCATGCCAAATTAAACCAGTTGCCGTTTTGCGAAGCCATACCCGTTAAGTACGTCAATCTGCGCTCAGAAGACCGCTACTTGTACAAAACCACGGTACAGCTGCAAAACGCTCAAGAACAGAAGTTACCTGACGCTTTTAGCCGGGACTTTTCACCCAATGGCATGCAGGTAGAAACCATGTTGCCCACTCAGTTAAAGCGTGGCGACTTGGTCCGCTTGAACCTGCCCGAGTTGCAAAAAATCAGCAACAAGTTTCAGCTTAAGCAACTGCTGTATGAAGTCATGGCGGTCAGCAAAAGCGGAACCATTATGAATCTGAAAGTAGTAGAAAATGATGATGGCCATCAGGGCAAAGCATTTTTCCAACTTCTTATCCAAAATAACCGCAGCAAGCTGACGGTAGCCGAAGAGCAGGTAAAGCACCCGGGGCTGGCACCAGCCCTGCGCAATATGTTTATCAAGGCCTTGAATAGTTTTCCATTTTATTTACACCGCAAGGGTATTCGCTATGAAATGAAAGCAATAGCTCAAGGAGGGCAACCAAACAGCCTGCACCTGCTGCTGGCACAATTAAGCACGGAACCAGAGCACTTAAATATTGAGCCACTGCTTAAACACAATGCGGTCAACTTGGCCTTCGCCAGCCAACTAAAACAAATGAAACGCCAGGATCCACCAAAAAATTACGAGCTGTATTTGAAAGTTACGCCCAAGGCGGATACCAAACCTGAATTAAGTTGCCATTACGATTATGAGTTTAACAACGAACCGGAAAAGAAAGCCTTCATCGCTCAGTTAATTGCTGATGAAGCCGTACTGTTTTGTTATCGCATCTGGCTGTCGCGTACCGGCCGGCCCGACAGCGACTTCATCGCTCAGGAGCTGAATTACATTAGCCAATACGCTATTCATAAAGCCAAACTGCTGGAGGAAGAACTATGGAGCGTAGTCGGTGTTGGCGAACTGGTTGATATTACCGATGAGTTATTATTGCGATTGGATATTCCGCCAGCACAGCGCCAACAACAAAGCAGCTTGCGCACCAAGGTACTTACTTCGGCTTCAGACTAACCAACCAGTCGGCTAATGTGGGAAAGTGATCCTGCACCGCCAAAGGGTGCGTCAGCATGCTGATATGATCGTAATCGGCAAGGGCACCTGACGCTTTGCTCAAATGAGTAAAGCGAGCCTGCTGCTGATTAGTTTCCGCCATAAAAGCTTTCACATCATCCGGATGCCCCAATACCCGATCTTTTTCTGCCACAAAATGCCAAAGTTCTGGCCAAGTCGTGTTTTGGGACGCGGTTTTATAATCAAAACCATCGCTGCAATCGACAAAGGCATCCTGCTCTATCCAGCGGATGCAATCGAGCAAGAACTGTTTAGGCTCATCATCAGCACCAAAACGCCAGCGTTTGGCCGGGAAATAACCGTGCCTTTCTGCCAGCCAGGGGGCCAATCGATTCCACATCCAGTCGATTTTTAATTTTTTTTCAAAACTTTGCACCCGGATGCGACGTTTGCTGCCAAAACAGACTTTGGATTGCACCAGCGGCAACAGCTCTGGATGGCGACTTAAACTGGCCGCCGCCAGCACCCCACCCCAGGAGTGCGCGATCAGATGCAGCGGCTGCTGATTCGCTTCAGCAACATGGCGCACTAACGCCGGAATATCCTGACAGATTAACTGCTGTTGGCTGTGATCGAAGCCACTGGAGCTGTGTGGTAAGGAGCGACCCCGGCCAGCATAATCGGCACAGTAGACCGCAAACCCCTGATCGGCCAGATAGCAGCCCAGGCCTTTACCGGATTGGGTGTAGAAAATCCGGCTATTGCCAATGGCTCCATGCAGCATCAGTACAGTGCCAATTGGCTGCTGCAACGGCAACAAGCGGCGGATATGCAACTGATAGCCTTTCACCGGTAAAAAGTACGAATGCTGTTGATGCTTCATCAGACAAGTTAGTCCAGCAAATACAGCAGCTGCAGCAAAGAGCCATGGCGAATCGCCGCTTTGGCTTTGGCCTGTACCAGTGGCTTGGCATGAAAGGCCACGCCCAGTCCCGCTTCTGCCAACATTGGCAAATCATTGGCACCATCACCAATTGCCACTGTTTGATGCTTTGCCAGATGGTACTGACAGGCCAACTGCCCTAACACCCTGGCTTTGGTGCTGGCATCGACAATAGCACCCTGCACTTCACCAGTTAGTTTGCCATCCACTATCGCCAGCTCATTGGCAAAGGTCGCCGACAAGCCCAGTTGCTGTTCCAGCGCCTTGGTAAAATAGGTAAAGCCACCGGAGGCGATGGCCACATGCCAGTTGTAACGCTTGAGCTGCGCAACCAGTTCGGCCAGCCCAGGCATCAGCGGCAGCTCTGCCAACACCTCGGCCAGAATAGTGGCATCGGCGCCTTTCAGTGCCGCCACCCGCTCACGCAAGCTGGCAGCAAAATCCAGTTCGCCACGCATGGCTCGGGCAGTCACTTTAGCGACTTCATCACCAACACCGGCTTTGCGGGCAATTTCATCAATGCATTCAATTTCAATGGCGGTCGAGTCCATATCCATTAGCAATAACCCTGGCTTATTCAGGCTGGGCGCTTGCTCCAGATACACCAGTTCCAGCGCTTGCGCCTGCGCCCATTGCCGCACTTCCTGCTGCTCATGCAGTGCTAACAGCGTTGGTAGTTGCAGCAACAGGGCTGGTGCTAAATCCGGGTGTGGCTGATACAAACGAAGCGCCAGCACCTGTTGCGCCAGCGTCGGGCAGCTGGCAAAAAGCGCCGGCAACTGGGCAAACGTCAGGCTGCCGCCAAAAATCCGCAGACTGGCCTTAGGTGTAAAGTCACTGAGTTGCGGCTGCAGCGATGCGGTGGGCCAGTTGGCAACCGGCGAGCTGGTTTGGATACTAAGCTCACCGTGCTGCAGACACAGCAAAGCCTTTTCATGTTCAGAGCAACAATCGGAGAGGTTCTTCGATGGCCAGTCAGCGGCCTGAAATTGATAGCAATGCGACACGACAATACCGGGGTTGGTTGCGGTTTTTCTATTCTACTCATAAAAGCTACCGGCTGTCAGTGCTTTCGCCGGGCCTTTCGGTCGCACTTTTACCAAACATGCCCGCAAAAGCAGTTGGCGCTGCCATCATTTTACGTTTATTGTAAGGCGATTTTAATTTTTTAACTTTTTTTACTTTTTAAGCCATAGACAAAGTTTGGATCAAGTCGCAAACCTGCCAACAAGCCAATGAGCTATCCGCACTTGGCTTTGTCACTGCGGCTGATTGCTACCCTGACCTCGCTGCTGTCGGTCTGGGACATTATTCGTCAACCCGCGCTCTATGCGCTAAGAGGTCGTTAACATGAAGAACACCCTATTCGGGCTACTACTAGCCCTCACCCTAAGCAGTTTTCAAACACTGGCCGATAGCCCGCCAGTGACCAGCACTGAGTTGACAGAGCCCGCACAATTTACCGGTGCATGGTACGGTTACATCACCATGCCCAACACCGAATTGCTGCTGATTGTCACACTGGAGCACAGTGACAACCACTGGTCCGGCACCTTTATGCTACCAAGCCAAAGTGCAACCGGCACGCCACTGGAGAACTTTAGCGTCAGCGACAACCAGCTTGCTTTTAGTACCCCCAGTGGCAGCCGTTTTGAAGGGCAACTGGACGACAATCAACGCCTTCAGGGCACTTTTACCCAGGGCACGGTGCAGCGTGCAGTGAACCTGGGCCGTGAGGTCATCGATCCCAATGCCACCTTCACCCTGACGAGCCGTTGGGGTAACATTGATGTTGAAACCTTTGCCTCTGGCCTGGTCCGTCCCTGGGGGCTGGACTTTTTGGACAATGACCGCATTCTGGTGACGGAGCTACCGGGCCGATTGCGCATTGTCGAAGCGGATGGCAGCTTGGGCGCCCCGATTGCTGGGGTACCGGCCGTTAACCAGATCAACCCGGCAGGTTTATTCGATGTGGTGCTGGCGCCCGATTTTGCCACATCGCAGCGGATTTACCTGAGCTGGGCCAAACCCGATGCGGCCGGCAGCAATGCCGCCAGCACCTCGATAGCCCACGCCCGCCTGGCCGACGGTGCCTTGCACGATTTCACCGAAATCTTCAGTGCCTACCCGAAAGTACCGGGCTGGCACTACGGCGGCCGGATGGTGTTTTCGGCCGATGGCCAGTATCTGTTTCTTGGCCTGGGCGATCGCGGCGATCAATTGATGCAATCGCAAGAGCTGGGGAGCCACACCGGAACCCTGATTCGGATTCATCCAGACGGCTCCGTACCGGCTGACAACCCCTTTATCCACACCGCCGGTGCCTTGCCAGAAATCTACTCGTACGGCCATCGTAATATTCAGGGCCTTGGCATCCAGCCAGGAACCAACCGGTTGTGGGCGACAGAGCATGGCCCTCAGGGGGGCGATGAAGTCAATACACCTGAGCCCGGTAAGAACTACGGCTGGCCTATTATCACCCATGGCGAAGAATACGGTGGCGGCGAAATTCCGCTGGCAGTTGGCTTTAAAAAAGAGGGCATGGAACAGCCGGTCTGGCACTGGACGCCATCGATTGGCGTGTCTGGCATGACCTTTTACCAGGGCGAGTCATTTCCCGCCTGGCAGGGCAATATTCTGGCCGTTGGTCTGCGTGACCGCAATGTCGCACGACTCGAGATCGATGGTGACAGAGTCATCCATCAGGAGAATTTGCAACTGAAAGACCGCATTCGTGAAGTCAAAGTCGGGCCGGATGGTTTCGTTTACCTGCTGACCGACGAGCAGGGAAATGGCAAAATACTGCGTTTACGACCCGCACAACCACAAGGATAACCCGATGTTTGTTACCTTAGTTGCCCTCCATGTGGCAGCCGCCGTCTCCACCCCGCTGGCAGCACAAACTGCTGCCGAAAGCGCCGAAATAGAGCGTCTGGTCATCACGGCTACCCGTACCGCCCGCCCCTGGCTGGAAACTCCCGCTGCGGTGGAGCGTGTCGATGTTAAGAGCCTGACACCCGGCATGCGCACCGATGCCGCAGAATTGCTGGAAGGCATGGCAGGCCTTCAGGTCGACACCCGCTTTAACTTTGCCCAGGATACCCGCATTACCTTACGTGGCTTTGGTGCCCGCGCCGCCTTTGGCGTGCGCGGCGTGCGACTGCGACTGGATGGCATTCCCCTGTCGATGCCAGATGGTCAGGCACAAACCTCCAGTATTTTGCTGGATGAACCGAGCAGCGTCGAAGTGTTGCGGGGCCCACTGGCAGCCATTCATGGCAACTCGGCCGGTGGGGTGATTGATCTGCAAAGCAGCCGGCCGCTGCAAAGCACGGTGTCGGCCAACCTCAGTACTGGCAGTGCCGGGCGCGAGCGCCAGCATCTGCGCGCCGTTTATGCCGATGAGCGCCAAAGCTTTAGCGGCGACTATGCCCGCTTTCGTACCGATGGCGACCGGCCAAGCAGTGCGGTAAAACGCGATCAATGGGCACTGCGCTGGTACCGGGATCTTGGCAAGCAGGCGGAGCTGATTCTACGGCTGGATGACAACGATGCCCCTCTACTGCAAGACCCTCTGGCTTTAAGCCCAGAGCAGTGGCGGGAAAACCCCAGACAAACCGCACCCCAGGCAGCCACCTTCGGCACCCGTAAAAGCATTCGCCATCGTCAGCAGTCGCTGACCTTGCGGGCTCGCGACTTCAGTACGCTGTACTGGTTGGCCGACTGGCAGTTGTCAGCTTGGCATGGCAAGCGGGAAATTGAGCAGTATCTGGCCTTCCCTGGTACCGCCATCAGTTCATCCGGGGCCGTTATTGATTTAAGCCGCTCTTTTTATGGCACCAATCTTAGCAGTACCGTGCAACCTTTAGCCGACACACCCTGGCAACTGACGCTGGCACTGGAGCAAGAGCAGCAAAAAGACGAGCGGCTTGGCTTTGTTAATGACTTTGGTAGCCGTGGCGAGCTGCGCCGCGATGAAACAGGCCGGGTCAACAGCCGTGATGCCACCCTCATCAGCGACTGGCAGTTCCATCCGCGCTGGGGCTGGGTCACAGGTGCCCGCTTGAGCCGCATCGACTTTACCGTGGCCGATCGCTTTATTGTGCCCGGCAACCCGGATGACAGTGGCGAGGTTCGTTATCAGGAAAATGCCTGGAGCTCGGCGCTAAACTTTGCAGTGCGTGATGATCTCAGCCTGTTTGCCGGCACCGGTGTTGGCTTTGAAACGCCTACCTTAACCGAAATGGCATATCGTAATGAGGGCTCAGGCCTGAATACTGAGCTTAATGCCGCCAAAGTGCGCCAGCATGAGCTTGGCCTGAAGCTGCAACGCGAGCGCTGGTTGCTGCAGAGCGCTGTCTTTGTGATTGATACCGACGATGATTTGCTGGTGGATCAAAGCATCGATGGCCGCACCACTTACCGCAATGCCACCAACACCAAACGTCAGGGCTTTGAGCTAAGTAGCCGCTTCACCCTAAGCGAAACGCTCAGCTGGCGCGCCAGTTACAGCTGGCTGGATGCCAGCTTTGGTCAAAGTGAAGCAGATGCCAATAGTGGCAATCGCTTGCCCGGTTTAGCCCGCAGCAACTTTTTTCAGCAGTGGCAATGGCAACCTGTCAGTAGCGGTACCTTACAACCGCTGAGTCTGCGCCTGAACCATCAGTACCGATCGAGCGTGCCGGTCGATGATGCCAACAGCATCGTTGCACCAGGCGCGCATTTGTGGGGACTGGCGGCACAGACGGAGTGGCAATGGGGCCACACCTGGCTGGATGCCTGGCTACGGCTGGATAACCTGACCAACAAAGACTATGTCGGTTCGGTGGTGGTGAACCAGGGCAATGGCCGCTCGTTCGAGCCAGCGCCAGGCCGGCTGTGGATGGCAGGCATCACCCTGCGCTGGTAGGATCTAACCGGAGTACCTGTTGAGTATTGTGCCAGAGCGCCTCGGCCAGTTGTTCTGGCGGCTCTGGCCGTAACTGGCAAAAGTGTTGAAACACCAGCGCCAACTGGGCCGGTGTATTAGTCTGCCCCTGAAAGCCGGCCAGTGGCATGGCCGGCGCATCGGTTTCCAGCACAAAGGCACTTAGCGGCAACTGCTCTACCGCACGCCTGGTTTTGGCCGCGCGTTCATAACTGATAGTACCGCCAATGCCCAGCTTAAAGCCACAATCAATAAAAGCCTGGCCCTGCTCCGGGCTGCCGGAAAAGGCATGCAAAATGCCGCCATCCGCAAAGTTTTCCCGCTTAATTGCCGCCAGCAGATGCGGTTGGGATTTGCGGTGATGCAAAATAACCGGCTTATTCAGCCGGGCAGCCAGCGCCAGTTGGGCTTCGAACAGCTGCTGTTGCATGGAAAAGGTCTCGGGCGCAAGCGCGAAATCGAGGCCGATTTCGCCAATCGCACAGATTGCGTCCTGCTGCTCACGCAGCATGGTCTCCAGTTCTGTCACCACCTGTAGGCTGTGCTGCGCGGCCCACCAAGGGTGAATACCGAGTGCAATCTGCCAATCTGGCTGCTGCTGACGCAGTTGAAGTAACGGCTGCCAATCTGGCTGCTGCTGACGCAGTTGAAGTAACGGCTGCCAGGCTGCCTGCTCTACCGCTGGGATCAGCAGCGCTGCTACCCCAACGGCCTGAGCCGCTTGCCAGTGAGCGTCCATCTGAGGAGCCAGCTCTGGCAGGTTCAGATGGCAGTGACTGTCGAACAGCCTTAAGGACATAGCCGGTCAATCGACCAACGGCTATCGTCCTGTTGGCGGTACATAAAGCGGTCATGCAACCGGTGCTCGCCGCCTTGCCAGAACTCAATCTGATGCGGTCGCACCAAAAAACCGCCCCAAAACGAGGGCAGTGGCACTTCGCCGTGCTCAAATTTGTGTTTGATCTCGGCAAACTTTTGCATCAAGGCCTGCCGGGTCGAAACCGGCCGGCTTTGCTCGGAGGCCCAGGCCGCTAACTGGCTTTCTTTGGGCCGGGATAAAAAGTACTTCATCACCTGCGTATTAGAAACCCGTTCAGCCGTGCCATAAACAATCACCTGACGCTCCAGCGGATGCCAGGGAAAGTGCAAACTGACTTTGGGGTTGGCTGCCAGCTCAGTCGCTTTGCGGCTGCCCAGATTGGTGTAGAACACAAAGCCATCGGCACTGACATCCTTTAACAGCACCAGCCGCTGCGACGGCTGACCACTGGCATCCACCGTCGCCACGCACATGGCGGTCGGATCCGGCAGCTCGGCAGCAATGGCATCTTTTAGCCACAGCTCGAACTGCTGAATGGGATCAGCATGCAGCTTATCCAGATCGAGTTTGTCTTTGCTATAACTGCGCCTGATGGCATCAATCTTCATTACATCCGCTCCATCACCTCAATGCCCAGCAAGTACAGCCCCTGGCGTAACATGCGGGCGGTTAAAATACTCAACATTAAACGGCTGGCTTTGAGCTCTGGTTCAATGCCGTCTTTGAGGATAGGGCAAGCTTCGTAAAAGCTCATAAAGAGACTGGCCAATTCATACAGGTAGTTGCACAGCAGATTGGGCTGGGCATCTTTCATCACCTGCTGCAAGGTTTCTTCGAAGCGCAGCAGTTTGACTGCCAGTTGCAGCTCCTGCGGCTGTTGCAGCACAATCGCAGCCTGGAAGTCATCGCTAAGTTCTGCTTTGCGCAAGATGCTGCGCACCCGGGTGTAGGCGTACTGCAGATAAGGGGCGGTGGCCCCGTCAAAGCTCAGCATCGCATCCCAGCTAAAAACATAATCGCTGGTACGGTTCTTCGACAGATCGGCAAATTTCACCGCACCAATGCCCACTTTGGCTGCCACTTCCGCCTGCTCGGCAGCGCTTAGCTCGGTTGCTTTCTCCGCCACCAAAGCTCCGGCCCGGCTGATGGCCTCATCCAGCAACTCGGCCAGCTTGACGGTACCACCGGTGCGGGTTTTAAAGGGTTTGCCGTCTTCACCCATCATGGTGCCAAACGGGCAATGATGGTAAGCGGTATCGTCACGCAGCAAACCGGCTTTACGGGCGGTCAGCTCCACCTGCTTAAAATGCAGGCCCTGACGGGCATCGGTAAAGATAATGATGCGATCGGCCTTTAATTGCTGGCTGCGGTACTGGCAGGCCGCTAGATCGGTGGTGGAGTACAAGAAGCCACCACCGGTTTTTTGAATAATAAAGGGGGATGGATTGCCGTCTTTATCGGCCAGCTCCTGCAAAAACACCACCAAAGCGCCCTGATCTTCCACCGCCAGGCCACTGGCTTTGAGCTGTTCGACAATGCCGTGCAGCATCGGGTTGTAGGCACTTTCCGGCTTGATGTCATCGTGCGTCAGAGTGACATTCAGTTTCTGATACACCTCATCGCTGTGCTTAATCGAGGTATCAATAAACAATTGCCACAGCTTCTGGCAATGGGCATCACCACTTTGCAGCTTCACCACATAGTCACGGGATTTATCGGCAAAGCCGTCTTCATCGTCAAAGCGCTTTTTCGCTTCACGGTAAAAGTTTTCCAAATCGGCCAGCGCCACCTGCTCCAGATCGATGCCAGCCGCCAGCTTGTCTTCCAGATGCGCAATCAACATGCCGAACTGGGTGCCCCAGTCACCCATATGGTTTTGCCGGATCACGGTATCGCCCCAGAATTCCAGGCAGCGCACCACCGCATCGCCAATGATGGTAGAGCGCAAATGGCCAACGTGCATTTCTTTCGCCAGATTGGGCGCGGAATAATCCACCACTACCCTCTGCGGGCTGGCATTAGGCGCCACGCCAAGACGTGGGTCCTGCGCGGCCTGCTGCAACTGGGCAGCCAGCCACTGTGGCTTTAAGCTGATATTGATAAAGCCTGGCCCGGCAATCTCGGCCTTGGCAGCAATATCGTCCAGCGCCAGCGCATCCAGCAATTGCTGGGCTAACTGACGCGGATTGGTTTTCAGCGCTTTGGCGGCGCTCATGGCACCATTGATTTGGTAATCACCAAACTCAGGCCGGGTGCTGACCGTGACGGCCGGGTTGGTATCGGCTGGCACGCCCAGGGCGGCAAAAGCTGCCTGCGTTTTTTCGGTCAATAATTGTTTAATATTCATTTGCTTGCCCTGTTAGTGCTCACGGGTTTTGGTGAACTGAATGTTCGGGTAACGCTCTATCGCCAGGTTCAGATTCACCATGGTCGGTGCGATGTAAGTCAGATTATCGCCGCCATCGAGCGCCAGGTTCTGGCTGGCTTTCTTTTTAAATTCTGCCATGGCTTTGCTGTCGTCGCTGTACACCCAGCGGGCAGTGGACACGTTGATGCTTTCGTACAAAGCATCGACGTTGTATTCGGATTTTAACCGGTGCACCACCACATCAAACTGCAGAATACCAACTGCACCAACAATCAGATCGTTGCTGTCGATGGGCCGAAACACCTGCACCGCCCCTTCTTCCGACAATTGCACCAGACCTTTGAGCAGTTGTTTTTGCTTAAGCGGATCGCGCAAACGAATGCGGCGGAACAGCTC
Organism: Alkalimonas mucilaginosa; assembly: GCF_036327005.1. Classification (NCBI taxonomy): domain Bacteria; kingdom Pseudomonadati; phylum Pseudomonadota; class Gammaproteobacteria; genus Alkalimonas; species Alkalimonas mucilaginosa. Next base: position 7,901 of record NZ_JAUGZK010000001.1, on the reverse strand, counting down.
CGGTGCAAAGTTTGGAATGCCGGTAAACTGCATGTCCTCGCCCACGGTGAAGGTATCGCCGATTTTAATGGTGCCATGGTTGTGCAGGCCAATGATGTCTCCAGGCCAGGCTTCTTCAACATGCTCGCGATCGCCGGCGACAAAGGTCAACGCATGCGACACTTGCACATCTTTGCCAAGCCGGACATGGCGCATTTTCATGCCTTTTTCATACTTGCCGGAGCAAATGCGTAAAAACGCCACCCGATCGCGGTGCTTCGGATCCATATTGGCCTGAATTTTAAAAACAAAGCCGCTAAAACCAGGTTCATTCGCTTGCACCAAGCGGGTATTCGTTGCCCGAGGCTGTGGCGTCGGCGCCCATTCGGTCAGGCCATCCAGCATATGATCGACACCGAAGTTACCAAGAGCGGTACCAAAGAACACCGGGGTCAGCTCGCCTTTTAAAAACAGTTCCTGATCGAAGGCATGGCTGGCGCCCTGCACCAATTCCAGCTCATCACGCAGCGTCTCAGCGAAAGAACCAATCGCCGCATCCAGCTCCGGGTTATTAATGCCGGCAATGATGCGCACGTCCTGAATGGTGTGACCCAGGCCCGATTTGTACAGGATGACTTCATCACGCAGCAGATGGTACACCCCTTTAAACTCCTTACCACAACCAATCGGCCAGGTAATGGGCGCGCAGGCAATATTCAGCACGCTTTCTACTTCATCCAGCAGATCAATCGGATCACGGATATCCCGATCCATTTTGTTCATAAAGGTCAGAATGGGCGTATCACGCAGCCTCGTCACTTCCATCAGTTTGATGGTTCGGTCCTCAACCCCTTTGGCAGCATCAATCACCATCAGACAGGAGTCCACCGCCGTCAGGGTACGGTAAGTATCTTCCGAGAAATCTTCGTGACCGGGTGTATCGAGCAGATTGACCAGGCAGTGGTTGTACGGAAACTGCATCACCGAGGTGGTCACCGAGATGCCCCGCTCTTTTTCCATCTCCATCCAGTCGGAGGTGGCAAACTGACCGGACTTTTTGCCTTTGACGGTACCGGCTTTTTGGATCAATTCTCCAAATAGCAACACCTTCTCGGTGATGGTGGTTTTACCGGCATCCGGGTGGCTGATAATAGCAAAGGTGCGCCGGCTGTTGATTTCCTGCTGTAACTGTTGGTTGCTCATTCAATACTCGTTGCGACAATAGCAAATAACGCAAAGGATCACGGGATCCGCTGCGATGCATAAAAAATTTGCCGCATTTTACCGCGAATGATGGATCGGGGGAAACCTTATTGTCGGCTTTCACTTAGCCAAACTGGGTCAGATAACGCACAACCTGCTGTTCCAGCCAGCTGGCCACCCGGCCCATGGCATAGCCCTGCTCGCAAATTAACTGATAGGATTGCCAGTTCAGCGCCCCCGGATGCTTCAGTACCCGCAGTTGCTCGTTTTTAAGTTGCTCCATAATCACCGGCTGGGGCAAACGGGACCAGCCGGCGCCACTAATCACTGCATCGCGAATCAGTTCAAACTGAGTCAGCGCCAGGTAGTTAGATGCACCCGATAGCTGCGGTACCAGCAAATCATCCTGCAAATAGGCGGTTGTTACCTGGGTGTACTGCTGCAAGTCATCATCATGCACTAAGGGCAAGCGGCAGAGTGCATGCTCAGGGCCGGTGACCATCATTACCCGAAGGCCGCCAAGCGGGCGAAACTGCAGGCTTTCGTGCGGTTCATTTTGCTGGGCCAAGCCAAACGCCAGATCGACCGATTGCCAGTCCACCAGCTCAGGCAGTTCTTGCGGCGGAGCCAGATAGACCGAAATACCGGTCAGCGGGAACTGCTGCTTTAAGGCCGTCATGGTTTCGCGCCAGAAGCGCTCCGGTAGCGCATCGTCCCGGGCAATGCGAAGTGTTGATTCAATGCCGCTGCGCTGCTGCTGACAACGCTGCTCGATTTGGCGAGCCGATTGCAGCAATCGGATGCAATCCGGTTTAATGGCCCAGGCAATAGGCGTGGCGGCCAGCTCATTGCCGGAGCGCTCAAATAAAGTTACCGCCAGCTCATCTTCAAAACTGCTGAGCACGCTGCTGATGGTGGTGCGACTGCGACCAAGCTGGCGGGCCGCGGCCGCTACCGAGCCCTCTTCCAGCACCACCAAAAATACTTCAGCCTGAATAACTTTCATCACAACCCCCATAGGCGACGAAAAATTCGTCGGCTAGCGATTATCTACTTTAATTTACTGTCACTTAGAATACCGCCAACAAAGCAGCTCAGCAAGGTTGGTTAATTATCAAACAAACCTTACTGACGAATACTTTGTCACTTTTTTGCCATAAATCGAGGTTTTTATGTTGTCGCTGAACATCCGTTCGGAGTCATCAATTCTTAAGTTCTCTGCTGCCGGTGCTGGTTTTTTCGCCCTGGTCGGCATAGGTTGGGGGCTCTGGGCCCATTCCATGGCCATCGTGTTTGACGGTAGTTATTCACTGGTCAGTTTAGGATTGTCTTTGTTGTCGTTGCTGGCACTTCGGGTTGCCAGCGCTCCTGCAGATAGCCGTTTTAACTTTGGCAGGCTGCAAGCTGAACCATTGTCCATTGCCGTAAAAGGCATGGTGATCCTGCTGGTGTGTGTAGTCTCTTTTGCTGCTGCGGTGATGGCAGTGTTAGATGGTGGTCGCCAAGTTGCAGCCGATAAAGCCATTTTCTTTGCTCTGCTCAGCGTTTTGGTTTGCTTCGCCATTTGGTGGCGATTGCGCCGGGCCAATCTTTCATTGCAGTCGGTACTGGTTGAAGCCGAACAAAACCAGTGGTGGATGGATGCCGTGTTAAGTCTGGCTGTATTGCTTGGTTTTATTCTGACCTGGAGCCTGCAATTTACCCCTTATGCTGGCTGGGCGTTGTATGCTGATCCGGTGATGGTAATTCTGGTATCCGGTTATTTTATTCAGGTGCCGCTGCGTATGTTGTGGCACTCTATCAATGAACTGCTGATGATAAGCCCTCCGCCAGAGCTGCGTAAGCAGGTTTATCGCGAGCTGGAAAGCCTGGGGATTTCACACCGCCAGTGCAAGATGGCCAAAAGCGGCAGCTACCTGCTGCTGGAGGTGCGCATAGGTATCAGTAGGATCGAGCAAATGCAGGGCTTGCAACAGCAATTGGAGCGTAAATTAGCTCACTTGCCGCTGGAGCCTGTCGTTTGGTTGGATTTTTATTGTCAGAGTACCCGTCCAAAGCAACAAACCGCCTAATCAACTCGATAAACCATATATCCCGGTGCTGGTCTGCTGAGCACACCGGGGTTTCCCTTTCCCCCCCGCTAAGGATACAATGCGCAGGTTTTGCCAATTGCTAAGCGAGGAAGAGTCATGCCTGATATCGTAGTGATGTTTTTTTTGTTGGGCTTGTTGGCAGGTATCCTGCGTTCTGATCTCACCATTCCTAAAGCCGCCTACGATACTCTTAGTTTGTTACTAATGCTGACCATAGGCCTAAAAGGTGGGATGGCCCTGCACGGCAATCTGAGCTGGCAGCTGGTACCGGAGCTTGGCAGTGTTATTCTGATTGGCGCCCTCTTCCCTTTAATCCTCTATCCGGTATTACGCAGCCTGGTACGTTTATCATCGGCCGACAGTGCCAGTTTTGCCGCTCATTATGGCTCGGCCAGTGCCGGTACCTTTGCCGTTGCCCTGGCCTATGCCGAAAGCATGCAGCTGACCATTGGCGCTGAAGTCACCCTCTATCTGGTGATGCTGGAGCTACCGGCCATTATGGTGGCGCTGGCTATTTACCGCTGGCGGCAAAGTGACGGGCCAAAAACCAGCCAAAGTGCACTCTGGCACGAAACCCTGACCAACCGTGGCGTGGTGTTACTGGCCGGTGGCGTACTGATTGGCTACATGTATGGTCCACAGCAGGGTTCCGCCGTCACTGAGCTCTTTACCAATGCCTTTAAAGGGGTGCTGGCGCTGTTCTTGCTGGAAATGGGCTTAACTGCTGCGGAAACATTGAACCGCATTTCACTGCGTTACTGGCGGGTGATTTGTTTTGCGCTGATTGCGCCGGTAGTACTGGCGGTCTGTGGTGTCTTTACCGGCATCTGGCTGGGCCTGCCGGATGGCTCCATTCTGATTTTAGCCAGTTTAACCGCCAGCGCATCCTACATTGCAGCGCCAGTGGCCATTCGCACTGCTATTCCTCAGGCAGATATCGGTTTGTCTTTGTTGGCAGCGCTCGGCATTACTTTCCCGCTGAATGTGCTGTTAGGCATTCCGCTCTACCTGCAACTAATAAACTGGCTGCATTAAGTCTGAGCTGAGCTGACGCTCAGCTGCAGTCCCATCACCAGGGCATCCTCAGTCCCTGAGCTGCCCTGGTAGTAGTTTTTGCGCCGGCCGGTTAATTCAAAACCAGCCGCCTGGTACAAAGCGATGGCAGCAGTATTGGATACCCGCACTTCCAGCCAGACCTGATGGCAGCCACGTTGTTTTGCCTGTTCTAGCATATGCTGCAATAAGGTTTTGCCATAGCCTTTGCCTTGCTCATCCGGTGCTACCACTATATTGAATAGCGTGGCTTCATCCAGCACCTGCTGCGCCAGATAGTAACCACACAGCTTACCTTCCACCCACAGCACGAAATTGAAATAATCCTGGCTCAGGCAACTTTCAAACAGACTTAGACTCCAGGGAGCAAAAGCAGCTTGTTGTTCAATGGATAGGATTTCTGGCAACTGGGCAGCCGCCAACGGCTTAATCATTCGCATCAAGATAATGACTTAAACAAGCCCAGAGTTGGCGTTTTAATGCCGACGATGTCAGGGAAGAAAGTTCCGGGCTGATGAGCTGATGCCCGCTCAGAGTACACTCGGTAGAACCTGGTAGTATCGACCAGTACAAAGAACCAAGTTGTAACCCTTGAGGAGTCGTATCCGGTTGTTGACGCAGCAGATAGACCACATCTTGCACCAATGGATGATTTTCTTGCGGACACAACAGTGTCGGCCCAGTAGCAGTATCGTCTACCACATCAGCAGGAGTGATTTCTGGCTCAGGTTGAAAACAGGGTTTGAGCTGTAACGGCTGGATGGCTAAAAGTTGTAACAGCTGACGCTGAGATGAATTAAGCACGGGATTCACCTGTGTCTGTGGCACTTAGTGTGCTCAGACCAAAGTGGCAGGGGCAGAGGGATTCGAACCCCCAACCGTCGGTTTTGGAGACCGCTGTTCTACCAATTGGAACTATGCCCCTACGTTTGGTCGCGCCATTATACAAAAGCCGACTGAAAGGTAAAGCAGAATTCATCCTATGCTCCTTTGATTGCATAGAAAACATACACGCTTTGCTAAAAAGAAGAAAGCCCGGCACACAACACCGGGCTTATCAGAGGGAGCAGCCGTTTAATCGGACGCTTTGCTTTGGCGATAACGTTCAAACCAATGGATCACATAAGCAGGTTTGGCCATCAGATTGCTTGGCCTGGCATGCAAGGCATGCGATGCGCCCGGGATCCGCACCATGGCGGTATCAATGCCACGCAGTTGCAGTGCCTGATAGTACTGTTCAGTCTCAGAGATCGGCGTGCGATAATCGGCATCACCGGTAAACAGCATGGTCGGCGTAGTGACATTGCCAACATAACTGATGGGCGAGTGCTTCAGGTAATGTTCAGGCATCTCCCAGGGCAGACCTGGGAACCAGTACTGAGTAAAGTAGTTGTACATATCGGCATTCAGCACAAAGCTGTACCAGTTGATGACCGGATTAATGGCAGCCGCAGCGGCAAAGCGATCGGTATGGCCAATGGTCCAGGTGGTCAGTACCCCACCACCACTGCCACCGGTAATAAAGAGCTCCTGCTCATTAATAAAACCTCGGGCAAGCACAGCGTCGACGCCATCCATCAGATCGTTGTAATCGTAGCTTGGGTAGTTGTGATGGATAAGGTTGGCAAAATCTTCGCCATAGCTGGTACTGCCCCTTGGGTTGGTATAAAGCACCACATAGCCCTGCGCTGCCATCAACTGCAACTCCATCGCAAACACCGGGCCATAAGCAGTGTGCGGGCCACCATGAATTTCCAGGATCAACGGGTATTGCTTGTTGGCATCAAAACCCGGTGGATACATCAGCCAGCCGTGGATTTTTTTGCCATCGACCGAAGACTCATACCAGATCTCCTCGACCTGGCCGATGGTGCGCTTAAACAGCAGATCGCGGTTCAGGTTGGTCAAGGTGCGGTTGGTACGTCGATGTTGCATCGCCAACTCGGATGGACGTTCGGTACTTGCCTGGGTATACGCAATCAACCCATTGTCTGCCACGCTGAACTGACCACCACTGTATGGCCGGCTGAAGCTGGTACCGCCCAAGTCAGTCACCAACACCGAACGATTCCCTCGCAGCGGCTGCTCAGCAACTTTGCCAAGCCCCAGATCATCGTACTGAATATAAAGCCCACGACTGTTGCTCTGCCATTGGAAGGCATTGATATGGCGATCCAAATCTTCGGTCAGGTTGCGGACATTGCTGCCATCTAAATTCATCACATACAGCCGGTTAGCCTGATGAGCCAGCTTTCTGTCTTCAAACCCAAGGAAAGCCAATTGACGACCATCCGGTGATAGCATCGGTTGGCTGGCAGGTCCTGCCGGATCGTAGATTTGTTCAATGCTGCGATCAGAAAGAGTTAAGCGATAGATGGCAGAGTTGACCGGCGTACGGTAAGCAGCTTCACGACGGTTGGCAGCAAAATACACCGCTTTGCCATCGGCTTGCCAACTCAAGTCACCACTGTGATTGTAATCACCCGTTGTCAATTGAATGGCAGAGCCACCTTCAGCGGCAATCAGGTAGTGATGACGATATCCGGATGGCAAATAACCGGCACCATCAGCACGGTACTGCATGCTGTCGATGTAAATCGGCGCTGGAGCCCAATTAGCAGTTGCAGGCTTGCCAGGCAAAGTCACTGGTGGTGGAGCTGACTTGGCAGTAAACATGTTAAAAGACAGCCAGTTACCGTCAGGAGACCAGGTCAGATTAGCCGGCGTATGCGGCAACTGACTGATTTGCACCGAGCGGCCGGAGTCCAGCCACAGCACATGGATTTGACCATCCTGCACATAAGCGATCCGCTTTTGATCCGGCGACCAGCGGGGTGAACTGGCATTGCTGTCGGTTTGGGTCAGCGGTTGCATGGCAGAACCATCGGCATTCATGATCCAAAGTGCCATCCGGCGGCGATCGGTTTGTCTGTCAAACCAATTCCGCACAAACACGATTTGATCGCCTTTGGCGTTGATCTGAGGATCAGTCACCAGTTCTAAATGAAATACATCATCGTATTTTAGCGGATTGACTTGTTGCGCTATTGCAGTAGCCGTCCACAGCAAAAGCAACGGCAAACAGAGTTGAAGGATTTTTTTCATAGTTCGTTTCCTGGACCTTGGGATCAGAAACATACTACTCCAGCTGGCAGCGCCGGGAATACAATTTGCGGTTAACTGGAGCAAGAACAAGATGGAGTCAATCGAAGTAAGACTGCATTTGTTACGAGCTACAGGCTGAGACACTCCTTCAGCCTCGCCACAACAACTACTCCGGGCATCCTGCCCTACGCACTTCGGGCCAGCTAAAGCTGTTCAAATGTGCTCCCGGCACATTTGTCGCTAACGCTCAAACATGTTGATGCCGATCTGAACGAGGCCTCAGCCTTCGCAGATAGCTGGGTGATGCACCGAACCGGCATGGCGACTAAAACGCCGGGAGCGTTTTAGGACTGCCGTAGGCAGGCCCGAAGGGCGAAACACAGGGAAGTGTTTCGCAATGCCACCTCGGTGGCAGGCATGGGTGAGTAGTACTTCCGCGCAGCGGATAAAGCAAAAAGCCCACTCAAC